>JAJUGB010000189.1 GCA_029268595.1 Alcaligenaceae bacterium
CGGCAGTAGCGCAGGTGATGGAGTGAACGCGAGATGCAGGCTCGCGCTGGTAGTCATTTGATCTCGCCTGAGGGTGAACTCCAGGCTGCGTTCGTTATGGACGCCAAACAGCTTGCTTCCTGAGGAAGGAGTCAGTCTGTTCCACGGCAAGGTGACGCTCACGGGTGGCGACTCGGCGGCGTCTCCCTCACGGGTTTCTTTCAGGGCTGACGTCGCAACCGGGTTCGGTGCGTCGGAGTTCAATGCAGATAAAGCCAGCACCGGCGCGCTAAAGAAAGCAAGTAGGGCGGTAAGGTAAAAGAAATGGCGTTTATTCATCGAGGTATGTTGTCATTGGCTTCAGGGCTGATCAACGGATCGCAGACGGGTCACTGGCAGCAGGGAAGCAAGCCATGACGCGGACGCTGTGATGCTCTTTGGGAGGAAGCTGAGGGGGAAAGGTAGGCTGCGACCCATTTCCATGTAGCCCCGGTGACTAATTGCGGCAATATTGCGTAGACTGGATAAGGGAGCATCCGGCTGATATTTTTGGGCGCTGATCAGCCAAGAGTCAGCGCGAGCAAAGGTGCATTGAACAAGCTCAGTTTGTTGGGACGCGGTGAGATGATCGAACCGCAAGCCAGCCCCGGTGGAGAAATGGCGCGCTACCTTCGCCGGAAAACTGTAGTGCCGTTCTCCTCTGGGCAGAATAAGTCGAACGTTCTCGTTGTCCTTCAAGCGTTGGCCTGGCGGTAGTTCGATGGCAACTCCCCCGTCCGAAAAGTCACGAACCACCGCCGGGAGGGCGTGTCCACTTTCAGTTTGCAGGGTAGCGGGAAGGTGCGTTTCGATGCGGTGTGCCTTGCGTACCTGACGGACTTCAGCAGCGACGGCAAGGGCGCCTCCTAGGATCACCAGGTTGTAGGCGACCCAAGCCATAGTGATCAGGACCGTCAGCACTTCATGGTCGGGTCCAGTGAATAGTCTCCATATCCCCACCATAAAGCCGATGATGTTGGCGAGTGCTAAAAGCACGTACGGGTGCGAGATCGTCCAGTCGAAATAGTCGCGCTCTATGAGTCCGCCTTTAGCGGTCACATTAAATTTGCCCTTCGAGGGGGCGAATAAAGCGACGGTGGTGGGCCGAGCTATATACCAAGCTAATACTGTTTCGTAGATTTCGCCCCAGAAAGTCCGCCGATAGGAGCCTTGCATATGCGAATTCGTCAGAGTGGCGTGCGCCATGTGGGGAACCACGTAGAGCAAAATAGCCCAAGCGGGCGCATAGATGATGTAGGCATGAAACAGCAGGAAGGCAAGCGGGGCGGTCAGATAGACCAGGCGGGGTAATCCGGCCATGAAATGCAACATGGCGTTGGTGTAACAGAGCCTTTGAAACAACGACAATCCGCGGCCAAACAAGGGGTTGTCAGTGCGAAAGATCTGAACCATGCCCCGAGCCCAACGGATGCGTTGTCCAATGTGGGCCGACAGGCTTTCAGTCGCTAACCCCGCCGCCTGAGGTATACGCAAATAGGCCGAGTTATAGCCTCGGCGATGTAGTCGCAAAGCGGTGTGCGCATCTTCCGTTACCGTTTCTACAGCGATGCCGCCAACATCTTCCAAGGCTGATCGCCGGATCACCGCGCACGACCCGCAAAAAAATGCCGCATTCCACAAGTCATTGCCATCCTGCACCAAGCCATAGAACAATGTGTTTTCGTTGGGGTGCTGCTTGAATTGGCCCAGGTTGCGCTCGAATGGGTCAGGTGAGAAAAAGTGGTGTGGAGTCTGAACCAGCGCCATCTTCGGATCTCGCAGGAACCAGCCAACAGTGACTTGCAAGAAAGAACGAGTGGGGATGTGGTCGCAGTCGAATATGGCGACAAGTTCGCCGTTGGTAATCTGCAGCGCATGGTTCAAATTGCCTGCTTTGGCATGCCTATTATCCTCTCGGACCACGTAATTAATGCCGACCCCCGAGGCGAACTCTTTAAAATCAGCCCGACGCCCATCATCCAACAGATGTATTCGAAGCTTGTCCTTGGGCCAGTCCAGGCCCAGCGCGGCATAAACGGTAGGCTTAACGACGGAGAGATCTTCGTTGTAAGTCGGGATCATTACGTCTACGGTCGGCCACTCTTTCGGCGACTGCGGAAGTGGGGCGGGCGGGCGCCGCAAGGGTAGAGCACACTGGACATAGCCTAGCAGCAGCACACACCACGAGTACGTTTCAGCTGCGAGTAAACCAATGCCAAACGCGCTGTCCAAAGGGCTATCAAGGTTCAGGGTGGACGTGTAGCGCCACCAAAGGTACCGTCCTGATACGGTCACTGAAAGCACCATCAACATCAGAGTCGAAAAGTGAGAGGGTAGCCGGCGCACCACAAGTGCCATGACCCAAAGCATCGCGACAAAGACGGCTTGAGCTACAAGATCAAAAGGTTGCGTCACCAACAAGGCGAATAGCGGCAAAGCGATAGCGCAAAGGGCAGCAAATAGCAAGATTCGCCGCTGCCTGCTCAAGGAGCGTAGGAGGGCGCGGGTCGCACCGTAGGAGCTCGAGGATCTTGCCTTAGTAGGCAGGGAAGCGAGCCAAGCGATGGTTCTCGATCGCCATAGGTGAGCCCGGCCAACGAAGACAGACAACCTTCTACCGATCCATGTCTTACTCGGGGCCGCTGCGTCGCGCACAAGCAGTAGCCATAGTGCTTGTAACAAGTATCGTAAAGGGTCAGTGTGGCGGTAAGGCCGTGATTTGAGGTGTTCGAACCAAGGTCCCCAACGCTCCCGGAGTAATTGCCACGCGGGGGCCTCGAGTCTCAAGAACATGTGCGTTAACACAGCCAGGCACGTATAAATTATCGCTTCAAGCCAGCTCATTTTCCGGGTGGTGCGAGCGTAGACATAGTGCGCAGCAAAGCGGCTACGGGTGAGAGGCGTGAAGAAGACCCGTGCGACTGTCATCGGTTCCCCGCTGCTGCATGGACCTGCAACCATGCAGCTAGAGAATGACTGTCTTGTGCTGCTCGGCTGTCGGGAAAGGCCCGGGTTGCTGGCGACTTCAGTGCCATGGATTCGTGAACGCTTTCATCCCAATGCATAATTGCCGGAATCAAGGCGTCGCTGTATTTGGCTTGCCAATCACCCAAGACGTCGTTGCTGAGTTGCCGTGAGGGATTGAACTGGGTGGCCAACAATCGGGCCGCGAGCGGCAGTCCCACTTGATGTAAATGGAGGTGGCAACCAATGTCGACCGCTGCTAACAACAAGTCGAAAGTAGCGTGTTTACGCAATAGCGGATATTTGCCAACCGGCAGGTCGAATACAACCCAGTCAAAGCTTTTCTCTAGGAGAGCGATGTTGCGCACCCAAAAAGCGTCGGGGTCGGGTAAGGTTTCTTCGGCGGTTTCCGCGACCGAGTGGCCGTAAGGCAGAAGCATCAACCCAGGCGATACCTCAAATGAATGTTCAGTCCAGTCTTGTTCGCAGGAATATGCCGTGAACCACCCATGGCTATCGTGATACGGAACGTTGAACAGCAGTCGAAGCATGTTGCTGCTGTCCGCATCAACAAGCAGAACGGATTGGTCTTGGATATGAAGAGCGTCCCCAACCATCGCCGCTACTGATGTGGTACCGACCCCACCACGGATGCCGCTTAACGTTAAGACGCTCATTTCTCGGAGATCAGATACCCCGAGGGGGGCGCGGTGGAGTCGAGGCCGCAGGTCCGGGACGCATGCTCGCTCAGCTCGGCCAGCAGTGGCCAACGCTGATGCGCACGAGCACGGGTCTGATCACCGCTGATGTCTATATACTGCAGCTTCGTGTTCGCCATGTGGCGGATCAGGTTATCAATGTCATCTGGGGTTGAGACGCGTGGAGTTTGAGTGTCTTTCATGTGCAACTCCTACCTGGGGTACTCTACCCAACTACCTCCGCCAATTCGGATGTAGTCCCTGTCACCGTAGTTCATCAACACAGTACCCTCGTTTTCCGATACCCACTCTGAGGTGGGCAGGTCTGCGGTTAAGTCCCGCCAGTCCACTCGAGACTGGCCGAAGATGTCGTCCTTCAAGATCCGCGAAATCAGTTCAGACAGAGCCAAAAAACTTGATTGGCTGGAAATGTGAACCGGAACGGTCGGGGCAGAATCCGCAGCATTAATCAGGCGAATTGCCACTGGAACGTGAGTAATGTCGGTGGTTGGTACTTCACGCATCCCGGCAATTTGCATTTTGTCGGACTTCAACGCGGCGCCGTGTTCAGGAACCAAAACGATAAGGACCTTCTTTTTGCTCTGCTCAAGTGTCTTGATGAAAGTATGGAGTTGATCGAGCAGCTTAGAAGCGCGCGTGACGAAAGGTGCAGTTCGACCTCCCCCGTCGGCGGTTGCCTCTCGGTTTCCGTCGTGCAAGGTTATGCTGTTGTAAAGCAGGGCCTTTCGCTCGGCCGTGGACTGCTGCCGATTCAACCACCAGGTTGTCATGGTTTGCAGATCATCCCAAATCGGTGAGCCGTCAAACCCAGTCAATGCTGGCCTCAACTGCGACGGCAGGTAGGGAGCCGGCAATTGACCTTCATTGCGAAGTTCGTCCAAGAAGCCTTGGAACTGGCCGTTATGGTTCATGGCGAGTTCTGTATCGAAGCCCAACCGCTGCAGGTTCTGAAACAGATAGCAGGACTCGTCAGCTGGCTCGTACAAGGCTGCGTGTGGGCTCTGTCCGCAGTTAGCACGCAATAGTCTCAATACCGCGGGGCCGCTGTATGAAGTTGCAGCGTTAAAGCGATCGAAGACAACATTCATCTCGGAGAACAGCGGATGGTCGCGCAATCCGACTTCTTCCAGGTCCGACCAGGATAGGGAACAAATGCTTATAAACAGGATGTCGAACCCCCCCTCGGGAACCGTTGAGGGCAGTTCTACACTTCGAGCCGCCTCCGAGGAATAGAAGGATTGGAGCGCGCTGTTCAATATTGTGTTGTCCGGTTTCCCGTTACGCACTGCAGCGACTTGTCGGGTCGCCGGGGGGGCGTCTACGGGCGCGGCTTGTATCAAGGCGGGATCAGGTACGCCGGCCATCAGTTGCGGTTGGTTTGCGGGCGCCAACCATCCAGCGATGTCAGTCCACGTATGAAGGCCCATACCGACCAAAACCAAGACAGTGAAGGATGTGAGACGTAGCCATTGCGCCAAGTACAAATAGGCGACAAGTAAGACGAACCCGGCCGCAACGACTTCCCAGTTAATGAATCGGCCGAGCAGCTCCAAAAGATAGCCGAACGAGAAGGACAGGACCTCGGGTTGGGCGAGCAGTCGACTAAACGGGGGCAACCACGAGTCGTGATAGAAGAGTGCAATTCCAATGGGAATGGCAATCAAATGGCGCAGCATATTCAAGGCACGCCAACGCACAGGGATAATCAGGGCCGCCGCAATCGCCAGGTTGTATAAGACATCAAATTTGA
>JAJUGB010000190.1 GCA_029268595.1 Alcaligenaceae bacterium
TCTGGATCGGTGCGCCAGAGGTCTGGCTGTGGCTGGGTTCGATCTTCTCCGCGCTGGAGCCGCTTCCGTTCTTCGCCATGGTGCTCGACCACGACGGCCGCATAAACCGGTGGCAGACAGCCATTAGCCTGGCCCCGTCCATTTGCATGACCGACTTCGGCGTGTATCCCGTCGGCACCTCTGCGGACAACGCCTACCGCAGCCACGTATTGCACTTGCTCACGCCGGAAACCGAATCGACGACACATTACTTTTGGTCCGTAGCTCGTAATCGTCGGCTCGACGATGAAAAGCTCACGGAAGATATTTGTAAAGCCATCGCTCACACTTTTGATGAAGATGCGGTCGTGTTGGCCATACAACAGAAGCAGGTCGAAGAAGAGGGCGGGCCGGTGCCTCGGCTGGCCCTGCGCGTCGACGAAGCACCGATTCGCGCCCGGCGTCAGCTGGAAGCGCTCATCAAGCGCGAGACGGAAGAGCCGGATTTCGTGTACAGGCCTCAGCTGATGATTGAAGACACGACGCCAGAGCTGGAGATGGTGTAGAAGAACTGGGCGCCGCCATCATCGAGACTCTCGGTGATGGCGGAACCGGTTTTACTCCTGGCGGGTTCAGTCTTATGCGAGCACGTTTATTCTTGCGTGAACCAGTCAGATCAGCGCTCAACCCATCGGACGAGCATTCACTAAACCGATTTCGAGTGAAACCGGATATGCAGTTGGCGGACTTTCTCGGCCAGTTCTTCATCCGGGCCGTCGACCACCGTATCGGTAATGACTTCATCTATAGGCAATGTGCGGACTCGGGGAGGTCGCACACCTAGTTCGCCCAGCCACTGACCAAGTTGCTCGGACGAGCTGGCATAGACGATGCGCCCAGCTCTACCCAGCCATGGGCGGCCGCACACATGGGGCAGTGTTCGCCCGAGGTATAAACAGTGGCGGCCGCTCTGTCTTCCGGACTGAGATTCTGGGCAGCCCACCGCGCTATTGCAAATTCCGGATGCTGTGTGTGATCGCCGCCGGCTACCCGATTGCGGTCTTCGTATAAAACCTGGCCCGACGAGGAGACCAGCAACGACCCAAAGGGCTCGTCGCCGGCCTCTACTGCCGACTCAGCCAGTTCGACACATCGACGGAGGTGTAGACGATCTTGCTCTGTAATCATGTCGCTACCTTGGAATTAGACAAAGAGGAACTGTCCATTCTAGGCGCTTGGCTTCCCCATCAGCTCATGGGGCACTCGGCATGATAAGCGTCCGCGTGATCCTTGAACGGTGTGGACACCCTTCTTAAGGTTACCTGACCGTCGTCGCCTTTTACGACTTCCACGGCGTGCATGTCCTGAATCGGGAAGTTATTGTTTCCGAAGCGGAACTTGCCGCGGGTCGACTTGAAGTCGGCGGCTTTCATGGCCTTCATGAAGGCTTGCTTGTCGTCCAGATTGCCGTCCACTTTTGCGATGGCCGAATCCAGCAGTAAGGCGGCGTCGTAGCTTTGTGCCGCGTATTGCGATGGCATACGGCCGTATTTCTCTTTGAAGGCGGCGATGAACTCTTTGTTTTCCGGCACGTCCAGATCGGGGCTCCAGTGGCTGCCGCCTTTTACGCCCAATGCGGTTTCTTGCATGGCGGGCAAGGTGGTGCCGTCAATGGTGCTAGCGGTAAGTAGCGGCGTCGTCTTTGACAAGCCCAGCATGTGATACTGCCGGACGAAGTTGATTCCCAGGCCACCCGGATAGAACACAAATACCGCTTCGGGCTGATGTGTAGCCACCTGTGTCAACTCGGCGGAAAAATCCAGCTGGTTCAGGGGCGTGTAGATCTCGTCGAGAACCTCGCCTTTGTAATAGCGCTTGAACCCGGCAATATAGTCTTTGCCCGCCTGATAGTTGGGCGCCAAGGCCACGACATTTTTGTAGCCTTGCTCGGTGGCGTACTGGCCCATCACCTCGGCCAAGGCGTCATTCTGCCAGGAGGCCTTGAATTTGTAGCGCGAACATCGCGCGCCTGCCAACGGGGCTGGCCCCGCCATGCTGCCGACAAGAAATACTTCTTTTTCTGCGACGCGCGGCAGCACGGCCATCATGATGTTGGTAAAGGTGACACCGGTGATGATCTTGACGCCGTCCTGCTCGATTAATTTGCGCGCTGCCTGGATGCCGATTTCGGGTCTTAGCTTGCTGTCTTCCTTGATGATCTCGACGGGCTTTCCGCCCAGTTTTCCGCCGTTTCGCTCAACCGCCAACATGAAGCCATCGTATTGGTCGGTGCCCAGTACAGCGGGTGGTCCGGACAATTCAGCAATAAACCCAATCTTTATCGGGTCTTCGGCATAGGCGGCCGGGGCTAGAAGCGTGGAAATCAACGCGGCAACCGCAAGTTCCCTTTTCATGGTTGTCTCCTGAATATTTATTGTGCTTTGGTTAAGAAGGTGTGGTGCTTGCGCGCCACGCTTCGTACTGCGAAGAAAACTGCGGCGAGTTGGCACGTAGGCGGTCGGGGTCAATACGGCCCGACCGGCTGATATAGCTTTTTGCAAACTCCCACGCTGGAAGTTGCATGTGTTGGGCAAAGTCGTCGTACCACTTTGCGCTGCGGTTGGCGGCGCCCACGATTTTCTCCACTATGGGCCGGCGCGCGGACTCGAAGCTGGCCAAGGCCGAAGGAATATCTTGAGGATGATCCTCCAGTGCCTTTGCAAGTGCCTGGACATCCTCCATGGCCAGGCGGGTGCCAGACCCGATGGAAAAATGCGCCGTCCGTAGGGCGTCGCCAATAAGTACGTACTTGCCGACGGACCACTTGGCATTGCTGATTTGCGGGAAGCGCCTCCAGAGCGACTTATTGGCCACCAAGGAAGCGCCTTCAAGGTCCTCCGCAAAGACTTTTTCGCAATACTGGCGAGATTGCTCTTCATCCATATTGGCAAAGCCAATGCGTTCGAAGGTGTCTGCGTCTACCTCGACAAGAAAGGTGCTCATGTCGGGCGTATAGCGATAGTGGTGAGCGTTGAAAAAACCTTCCGGAACCTGCTTGAAGGTTTGGGTCAGCCGCGAAAACGGGCGTGTGGCGCCAAACCACGCAAAGCGGTTTTCAAAGTGCTCAATAGATGTGCCGAATTGATCTTCAAAAGTCTTGCGAACGAGGGAATTGACCCCGTCTGCGCCTATGACGAGATCGGCGTCATCCAGTTCTGCGACGTCTTGGATAATGCGCTCGTGATTCAGTATGGCCCCTACCGATACGGCCTGCTGGCGCAAAACATCCAGTAGTCGCAGCCGAGCAATTCCCGTGAAGCCGACGCCATCAATGACGATGCGCTCGTTGTGTATGCGAACTTCGATGTCGCGCCAGGTTTCCAGACCTTCGGTGATGGCGTCCAACGTACCTTCGTCGTTGGCGCGTAGAAACTCCAGCGCCTGGTCGGAAAACACGACCCCAAACCCGAAGGTGGAGTGGGCGTTATTTTGCTCGTACACATTTACCGTAGCGTCCGGACGGGAGCGTTTCAGTAGATAAGCGGCGTACAAGCCTGCGGGCCCGCCGCCAAGAATATTGATCTTCACTTCATTAACTCCTTGCTTGGCTCGTCGACGCGTTGGTTGTCGATTGCGATTCTTCAGCCAGTTTATTTGCTATGAGGCTTCTTAACGCCGCGCGGTCCAGTTTGCCCACACGGGTAACCGGGAACGAATCGCAAGCCTCTATGCGTTCCGGAAGCTTGTACTTGGCCAAGCCTTTTTCAAGCAGAAACTCGCCCAGTTCGGCCACGGTAGGCAGCGTGGCGCCTTCTTTAGGAATGAGGAATGCGCAAGCCTTCTCGCCATAAATGGGATCGGGCATGGCGACGACTTTGCCGTCGGCGATGGCGGGATGGCGCGCAATAAGCTGTTCGATGTCTTCTGTGCCGAACTTCTCGCCGCCGCGGTTGATGTTGTCGCGCATGCGGCCCTCGAAGCAGTAGACCAGATCGTCACCTACTTGGCGTGCGCGCATCATGTCGCCGGTTCGAAAGAAGCCGTCGGGCGTGAAACTGACGGCATTGATGTCAGGCGCCGCGTAGTAGCCCCTTAAGGTAGAAGGACCTCTGAAGCACAGTTCCCCCACTTCGCCGACCGGGACCTCATTAGTGGTGCCCGGTTCCAGTAGCCGGATCTCGTCGTAGCGCGAGCCGCGCAGGCCCACGCTGCCGTGACGGACCTCAGCCGGAGAGTCAGGCTTGCCACTTAGGATGAGCCCTTCCGTAATGCCGAACATATTCGTGGAGCAAACCCCCGTGGCTCGTTCTATGGCTTCCGCACCCATCAGCGTGAAGAAAATCTTTAGCGACGACAGGTCGTGCCGATGGATGTGGGGGTAGGAGGCTATGGCCGGTGCGTGGGGCCCTATGGTGAACGCGTAGCGCACGCGTTCTTGTTCGATCATGTTGAAGTAGTGTTGGACATCCCATTGCGGCAATAACACAGTGGTGGCCTGATACAGAATAGGCCGCGCAATGGCAAAGAGCATCCCGGCGTTGTGCAGGATGGGCAGCGCCCATATGCCGATGTTTCCTTCTTCCATGCCGTACTGGTCGCACCAGGCTTTGGCATGCCCCTGATATTCGCCATGGAAGCGGGGAATAATTTTGGGCACGCCCGTGGAGCCGCCCGAGAGCTGGAAGGCGAACACATCGGCCGGCCCGAACTCTGTCGATGTATCGAGGGCGGTCCCGTCGGACGCCGAGCCCGCGCATAAGGCCGCCAGTGAATGTGCGCCGGTGGCTGGCTTGTCCGCGGTGGAAATGACGAAAGGGATATCGTGCCGCGCCGCCATGGTGCTTGCGAACGCGGCCAAATCGAAGCGCCCGCCCGCGTCAGCTTGAACGAAATAAGCCCTGGGATGAGTAAGCTCGGCGAGCGTGCCGATTTCAATTTCGCGAAACTGCGGAATACTGCAGACAGGGATGACCCCCGCCTTGAAACAACCGAACAAGGCAATGACCGTATCGATATTGGTGCCCATTTGAAACATGGCGCGGTCATGCAGGTTCAGGCCCAGGTTGCGCAGGGCCACCGCGAGGCGGTCGCTTACCTTGTCCAGTTCGGCATAGGTGATGCGACGGTCGTTACATACATAGGCGTCGCGCTCGGGCGCCACCTTTGCCGCGTGACGCAACGCGTCGCCCATGGTGACGGGCTTCCATGCGCCGCACTCTGCATAGAACGCGGCATCTTCGGCCGACGGGTAGACGACCCCCTCGATTTTGTTAAGCGGGCCAGTCATGGTGTTCCTCCTTGGGTCCGGTACGAGGATCCGACCTTTTGTCTCCTGCTGCGCATACCACTCATTTTTGTCTCTTCCTTGTTGCTACTACGCCGTTTACCGGCTGCTTCAGCTAATGGTAAGGACGCCCAAATATAAACACAATCATGAAGAAGTTATTATCGATATTTGTCCTGTAAATAAA
>JAJUGB010000191.1 GCA_029268595.1 Alcaligenaceae bacterium
CCTCGCTAAAGCCAGGAACGAAGTCGTCTAGATCCTCTTCCACAGCTTCGAGTGCGTCTTCGAGGTCTTCGGGAGTGGCAACATCCTCACCGCCTGCAACCTCTTCTACATACTCATTTTCCAATGCGTCGACCAGGAATTCATTGAGGGCGTCTTGCGCCGCCAAATATTCCTCGATGGCGTCGGTGAGCGTGAACGGCGTACGGCCATCGGAAGGAACAGGGTTCTCGGCGGGGGAAACTTCCACGCCTTCTTCGTTGGCACCGAACTCAACGTAGTGAGAAACGGGGTCCAGACCGGCTTCTGCCAGGGCATCAACCAGCTTTTCCAGGGTCCATTCAGCGTCCGGCTCAGTGGCTTGCAGCTGGGCCAGCTTGGATTCCAGGTACTTGTTGGTGTCGAACTTGTTGGAAGGATTCACGCCTTCTTGCCAGCCGTAGGTAGCGAAGTGCTCCCACAGAGTCATGCCGGCAGCGGCGATGGCGTCAGAAACGGAGTCGGCGGTCCAGGTGTCAACGCCGTCACGCTCGTTCAGGTAGATGACCTGAGCGTTCAGATATTCGGTTGCGTTGAAGTACTCGTTCGGGCTGGTGCGCTCGATCAGGCCGTACTCTTGGAAATGGTCGAATGCGTCGAAACCGGCGGCTTCGAGTGCTGCCTCAACGTTCTCAACTGTCTCGTATTGAGTTTCGCCTTCAGCGCGAAGTTGGGCCAGTTTGCTGGCCAGGTATTGATCCTTGTTGAACCAGGCAGGGGTAGTTGCCATTTTCAGAACTCCAAAGGTGATAAATGAACTAGTTCACAGAACGGCAGTATACGTTAACCGTAGCAATTGTGTGTATATGCAACGGTAAGCACAACTGGAACAGCTCAGGCCGCCCGTTACTGCGTACCTCAACGGATTTTGGATTAAACCACTTGGACTAGGCAAGCATCATGCCTGTTAAACATGTTTCGTTGTGACCATGCAACAGTTACTTGCAAACTCTTATCGTCACTGGTTCCTCCAAAGACCCGAAACATGCCGAGGATAGAGCATTTGGCCAAGGGCCATATCCGTATTTCTACTGAACTGGAAAATTTTACCGGTTCAATATTGCATCTAAATGCACGAATAACGGCGAAATCGGCTCCCCGACCGTTGCTGCCAGCGCGCAAACTGCCTCTAACCACGCAATGCGAGCTTCGAGCAGCTGAAATCGTGCCTGATAGAGCGTGTCTTGGCGGCGCAAAACATCCAGGTTGCTGTTAACGCCGAATTCGTAGCCTTTACGTGCCGCTTCCAGGCTCTCCTCGCCGGCCTGCACAGACGAAACGAGAGCCTCTATACGCTGCGCCCCGCCTTGCATAGCTGTGTAGTGGCGAGTTACCTCCGCTGCCGTTTGCTCCTTGGCTTGGGTAAGCTCATGCTCTGCCTGCCGACGCTCATGGCGGGTTCGAGCATGATTTGCGGTGTCGTAACCGCCGCTATACAGCGGTATGGCTACTTGCAAGCCTAGCTGAAACGTGTCGCTTCTTTGGCTCAGCGTGTCCAAATTTTCACTGTCGGCATCTATGTAAGCGATCACCAAGTCGGCAGTAGGCGTGTGGCGCGCGACCGCGCGGGTAACTTCTGTATCGGCGACGCGAACCCGCGCATCTGCAGCACGAACGGCTGGGCCCGTTCTCTGTGCTCGGTCGAGCCACTGAATCAAGCCCTGCTCTTGCTGAGGCCCCAGCGCACCCGGCTCCAGGCTATCCACGTCTAGCAAAGGAGGGGGTTCTTCGCCTATCACCCCCCGTAGGCGGCGGCGTGTGACTTCCAGCTCGTCGTTTGCTGCGATTAGATCGGCCTCTGCGAGGGCGAGACGCGCCAGGGTTTCCTGCGCATCCACTCGGCTGGCTTCGTTAAGCTCAAACAAGGCTTCCTGCGTGGCAGCCTGCTCTTTCAGTGACTCAACCAGAGCCTCGTGCAGTTGCTTGCGTCCCTGAGCAGCGACGGCATCAACATACGCTTCCACCAATCGCATGGCCGCTTCGTATTCTTTCACTGCGAACTCGGCTTCGCCTAGCTCCGCACGGGCCTTGCCGCCGCGGTACTGGGCATAGCTGTCAACGTTGAACACAGGCTGCCGCAGCTGCACGTACATCGATTTTGAGTCGTAGTTCAGCTCACCTTCGCGTACACCCGTGGGGACAAAGTTCCGTTGCAGGCCAGTAATTTTGCTTTTCGAATACCCTGCCTGGATTTGCGGCAGAAGGGCCGCGCGGCCGATCCGAATTTCGGTTTGGGCCGCGGCGCGCGCGCTCATGGCTGCTCGGTAGTCCGGATCGTTCTCTACAGTCAGTCGCCAGGCGCGTTCCCAGGTCAACACCTGTTGTTCCGGCGCGTTCGCCATCGACTTCAGCGTGGCGAGGTTCCAGGTGCCTGCTTCGGGGGGGGACGGCTCGGATTCACCGGCTTCCGGTACGGCCCTTTGCTCGCTCAATGCCTCTTCGGTGGGAGCGCTTTGCGACGTTGCGTTATCCGACTTTGGCGCGAATGGCGAAAAACCATCGAGAACAGAACACCCCCCAAGCCCAAGCACGCAGGTAACGAGGAGGAGGCTTAGCAAAGAGGTTCGTCGAGCCGGGGCGTTGTTGTGCATCCAAACGTCTTCTGATTAAGGGGCCACGGCGGAGCCGCCCGCAAAGGAAAGGGGCATTTTACCCGAGGGACGTATTATGGAGCCCTCTTCCAGTAACGAGGCTGCATACTCAGTAGCGCGCACCAGCCGCGCGGCAAGCGGCGATAGTTCTGCCCCAGACGGTAAGCGGCCATTTTGAAGGCATTGTGCAAGCAGGCACGGGGTAGCCATAGAGGATGCCTGGCAAGAAGCGAGCGTGCCTCGGATTTGACGAAGCGCATGCCCTCTCCCTCTGCTTTGCCGAATTCTTTCATGATCCAGGGATGGTCCGCCTGAAACACCCCTATGTCGAAATAGCGTTGAAACTCTTCTAGCGGCGTGTAATTGTGTGAGTGTCGCACGCATGCATTGGCAACGTAGGCCGTTCTATGGCCGCCCAAAACAGCCTTCGCCGTCAGGTACATATCTTCACTAAGGATGTTCCGCTCTGGAAAGCCACCTAGCTCTCGAAAGACTCGGGCCCGGTAGGCAGCAAACGAATTGGACGCGAACACAGTCTTGATGCCGAAGCGGTGCCGATCGTCTTTCCCGAGTACCCTGCTTGCGTTTCCATAGTTGAATTGGCGGGCGTGTGAGGCGATGGGATTGGCATTGCGATGTGGAAGTTGTCGGCCATAAGCGACTGCGACTGTATCATCGTTGAAGACTTCAATGAGTAAATCCAAAGTAGACACATTTTCCGGTACAGCGTCTTGCGTCAGGAAAACGTAGATGTCGGCCTCCTCGTTCATGACCGCTGCGTTGCGCGTGCCGCCATGATCGAAGTCCGTGCCGGGAATGACGGTGACTTCAAATCCATGCAGTTCAGCAGTCGCCACGGAATCGTCTGTGGACGAGGAGTCCACGACTTTGATGCGCACATTGTGCTTGCTAGTTTGCTGACACCTGTACAGAGCCTGGGCGCATTCTTTCCACAGCTCGCCTCCATTGAAGACAGGCACCATGACCAGTACATTCCATGCCTTGCTATGGCCTGTCTCAGAGCCCTGCCCGGACGCAACGCGCGAGCCGCCTTCAGCGTGTAGGTTGTGCCCAGCGTCGCTGCCCACTTCAAGGCTGCTCATTAAAGAACCCTTTCCAGATGGTGAGCGCGATAATTTTCAAATCTAGTGCGAGCGACCAGTTGTCTATGTACCAGAGGTCGTACTGGACACGGCGCTCCATCTTTTCCACGGTTTCCGTTTCACCGCGCAAGCCATTGACCTGCGCCCACCCCGTTATGCCCGGCTTCACCTTATGGCGTTGCATGTAGGATTCGACCAGGTCTTTGTAGTACTCGTTATGTGCCAACGCATGCGGCCGCGGCCCAACAATCGACATCCGGCCTTGCAACACGTTATAGAACTGCGGCAGTTCGTCCAGGCTGCTGCGACGCAGGAAGGCGCCCAACTTGGTTATGCGCGGATCGCCGAAGCGGGCCTGTGTGACCTGACCGGAGCTTTCTTCGTGAACCTCCATGGACCGGAATTTGTATACCTTGAACCGCCGGCCATTGATGCCCATGCGGTACTGCTTGAAGATGACAGGCCCTTTGGAGGTGAGCTTGATGGCAATGGCTATCGCTATGCAAACAGGTAGTACCAATATGGAAATGATGGCGCCGAGCAAGAGGTCTTCCAGCCGCTTGACTATGCGAGCAGGCCCTTCCATGGGGCTTCTGGAGATATCCAGCGCGTAAAGGCCGCCTATATTACTAATACGATGGTTAAGCAGGGGCAAATCACCCAAATCGGGCAGATAACGGACATCCACCGTATGGTGCCGCAGGGCATACACTACATTCTTGATAGCGGCCCCTTGGTTCAGGGGCAGACACAGCCAGACTTCATGCGCTCCAAATTCCACCATTTTGCTGCGCAGCTCGTCATACCAGCTGTCTTCATCGCGCAGCGGCATGAAACACACGACCTCGTAGCCTTGTTCGGGTAAATCGTCCAGCACGGCTCGCAATGGTGAAGCGGCGTTGCCCATTTCCACCACTAGCACCTTTTTCAGGTTTCGCCCGTGCAAGCGCAGGTGCCGCAGGAAAAGGAATACGCTAAGCCGGAATATAGTGACGAAGCCAAGGGCTACCGCCAGCGTGCTGACCAACCAAATACGTGAGTAGTTCTCTGCGACTTTAAGAAGCACTGCAATGCTGGCCACAACGGCCAGCGCGAGCAACCAGCCCACAAACATGCGCCCCAGCTGTGCCCATAAATGCCTGCCCCGCCAGGAAAGGTAGGTTCCCAGCATCATTTGGCACACCACCAACACCAATGCGACAACCAGCGTGGCGACCAGGTAATGGTCGAGCATGAACCAGTCACCAAATCGCAGCCAGTGCGCGACATAGCTGCCCCCAACGATGAGCAAAAAATCCACCAGCCCGGCGAGGAAGGCGAGTGGATAGCGCTCGGCGATGGGCGGGGTGTAATGCGGCTGCGGCTTCATCCGGGTGCTTGACGGTGCTGGAGGGTCGCGCTCATTGTAGCCCTGCCGTTGTTACAATGGCGGCCCATGTTACACGGCTGATAGAATGGCGGGCTAGCTCGAAGTGTCAGCCTTGCGATACCAAAGCGCTGCTTCGCCCGGTGTAAGCATTCAACCCGTTTCGGACTCAGTTATGAGAATTCTTCTCTTCGGCAAGAACGGCCAGCTTGGCTGGGAACTGCAACGCAGCCTTGCACCATTGGGTGAACTGATTGCGCTCAGCACGAACGATAAGCCCTGTGCTGATTTCACGCGCCCTTCCGACGTCGCCGCCACTGTGCGTGCCCTGGCGCCGGAC
>JAJUGB010000192.1 GCA_029268595.1 Alcaligenaceae bacterium
GGGGTGTAGCTCAGCCTGGTAGAGTACTACGTTCGGGACGTAGGAGTCGCATGTTCGAATCATGTCACCCCGACCATAAAATCCTGAAAGACCTTGCACAGCAAGGGCAGAAGAGCGCGGCGCTGACCGCGCTCTTTTTTATGGGCCAGGAGAAACTTGGGCGCCATATGTGCCGGGCTACTTTTGACAGGGCTCTCTCAAGTGCATGGGAGGCAGCCCTGAATCAGCCTTTTCCCAGCGCCATGGCCAATACCCCTGCCAGAGTTTCAGCATTCGCTTCGCTGTCGGTTTCGGCTTTCCACACAATAAATCCGTCCGGACGGATCAGGACCGCTCCGCTTTCCGAGACGCCATAGCGCGAGCAGAACTGCGCGTCCGGGTCGGTGACCGGGCCGGCGCCGTCCAGTACATGGATATCAAGTGGCAGGTCTAAACGCGCCGCTTCTGCTGAGGCCATTGGAGCCCACGTTTGTCCCCGGGGCCCGGCTAGCAGGACGTGATGTCGGGCTGCCAGATCCAGTACAGGAATGTTATGACCCTGGTGCCTTAGCACGATGTGGGGCGCGCGGCTGCCGGGGCGGCCGCAAGCCTCGCGTGGATCTTCGTAGACGCGCTCGTGATCGTCGTCTACCTGCGCAATGGCTGTGCTGCGGTACAGATAGCCGATTTCCATGTTCAGGTCGTCGATCAGTGGCTGCATGCCTTCGCGATCACGTTCGGGATGAATGCGCAGAAGATAGCGCGTGTAGGCTTGCTCGACCGTCAGCGCGCTGACGGGGCGGCGTTCGGCGTCGTAGGTATCGAGCAGGGTGGGCGACGCAGTTCCGCGTAAAGTCAGTGCCAGTTTCCAGCATAGATTGTGCATGTCCTGCACGCCGGTGTTGCCTCCGAAGCCGCCGGTAGGCGGCATGACGTGCGCAGCGTCGCCGGCCAGGAACACCCGGCCCTTGCTGAAAGATGTCGCCACCTCGGCCACGGCGAGCCAGCGCGCGATGTCCTCGATGACGATGGGCACATCGGGGTCGCCAATGGCGGAGCGTACCAGTTGCTCGGCGATCTCAGGCGTAATGACATCGGCAATGTTGTGAGCCTGTGGCCGGCTGACATCGCCCACGGTGTTGACAACAAGAAAGCCGGTTTTGCCGCTGCGCTCCATGCGGAAGAACCCTCGCAGGTCGTCATTCTTGACGTAGATGACGCCCAGGTTGCGACCTTCGAGCCATTTGGCGCAATCGGCGCGAAAGTAGAGGGTGACGCTATGCGACAGTTGGCCGTGGCCCGTCATGTCGATACCCAGCGCTTTGCGCACCGGACTACGGTTGCCGTCAGCGGCGATAAGGTACTGGGCACGTATGACGTCTTCTTTGCCGGTTTCCACGTGGCGCACTCGGGCAGTCACGCCGGTTTCATCCTGCTTAAAGTCGACCAGCTCGGTACTGTAGCTCAGAGTCGCACCCAGTTCCTGCGCCCGATTGCGCAATAAGGGCTCCAGGCTTTGCTGGGTAAGGAACAGGCGACGGCTGGGGCTGTAGCGCTCGACGCCTTCATTCAGATTCACAATGTATTGAGCAATCTCTTTTCCCGCCAGGGATTCCACTGCACTGATGCCGCCGTCCGGGTCAAACTGTGCTTCCGAGGTTCTGCGCACCGCATCTTCCAGCCCGATGGCCCGGAAAGCTTCAAGGGTGCGCAGATGGAAGTGGCCAGCCCTGGGATGGATGGCCGTGCCCTGATGTCGCTCTACTGCCATGCACGTGACGCCATGGTGAGCCAGCATGGCCGCCGCAGATAGCCCGACAAGGCTACCTCCGACAACTAATACATCTGTATGGATCATGTCGTTGGTCTCCTGCTCGCATGTGTGCTGTGATTTGGGTATGGCTTTCACTTTAGTGGTGCATCAGGTCACGGGCTATCAAATTTCGGGCGGGATTTACAGATGCGTGCTGGGTACAAACCCTTAGCCATCATAAGGATCGCGTTATTTAATTTATATTGATAGATGCGAATTTTGGCGCAGTGTCGCACAGGTAACGCATCTGTACATTTTTACGAGCAACACCTTTATTGAATATAAATGGCTAACGTGCAGCCCCATCGAAACAGCGAGTTTCCCGTGCGTGAAACTCACCGCATTCCCGCCTTGCCTGGCAACCGCATGGAGATGTCCAGCGAAGGCAAAGGTTGGCGTGACCTATACACCTCTGTTGCCAGCGAGCAGTCGTGGTCGGCCACCATTGGCGGGGTCGATCACTTTTGCCTGGCTTACTGCGTGTCGGGGTCGGCGGGCATCACGCGCCGTATTTCCGGCAGCACTACGCCGACCCGCGCGATACTGCGGCCGGGGTATTTCGGTTCGATTCCTGCGGGCGCCGAAACAGATTGGCGAGTCGAGGGGGCGCCGCAGGTCATGTTGCTGTATTTGCGCAAGACTCTGCTGAAGCGGGTAGTAGAGCAGGTATTCGACGACGATCAACGTCGTCTGCAGCTGCGGCCCATACTTGGCGAGGCCGAGCCCTTGCTTGAACAGTTGTCGCTGGCCGTGCTGTCGGCCCTGCGGGCATCGGGAACCGACGAACGTCTATATGTCGATAGCCTGGCACATGCCCTGGCGGTTCAAACGGTGTACGCATTGGGAGAAGGGGGCAACGAGCGACAGGCGGTGTTGGCAGCGCGGCGCGATATTTCGGGCGCGGGCATGCGGCGGGTAATTGAGTACATTGACGCCGAGCTTGGCAACGATTTAAGCGTGGTGACGCTTGCCGAGGTGGCCAATTACAGCCCCAGTTTCTTTGCCCGGGCGTTTAAACGCCATACCGGCGAATCCTTGCATCAATATGTACTGAAAAGGCGAATTGCGCACGCCAGGAAATTGTTAATGGGCTCCGACCTGGGCATCAGTCAGATTGCGGCTGAAACCGGGTTTTCGAGCCAGAGCCACCTGACGAGTGCGTTCCGTCGCCACACGGGCCGCACTCCGGGTGCGCTCAGGCGCAATCGGGGCTGAGACTTTTACAGTCTCGTAATAGCGCGACCTGAATGCCCGTTAGCCGTGCACGGGGTTTTTCAGAAGAGCCTTTCCATTCTTCACAGTCCCCGCACAGGGGTTGAATCCCATTGCATAGGCCAGGTCGCCGGGCCGGTCTATTTCCCATAAGGCGAAGTCGGCCTTTTTGCCCAACTCGAGACTGCCGTGCGTATCGTCCAGGCCCAGGGCCTTTGCGGCGTGGATGGTTGTTCCGCGTAGCGCCTCTTGAGGCGTGAGGCGGAATATCGTGCATGCCATGTTCATGGCCAGCAGCAATGATGTCATTGGAGACGTTCCCGGATTGCAATCCGTGGACACGGCCATGGCCACGCCGGCATCACGCATGGCCTGGACCGGTGGCAGTTGCGTATCACGCAAGTAATAGAACGCCCCGGGCAGCAGCACGGCGACCGTGCCCGACTGCGCCATGGCGGCGATGCCTTGGGCAGACAGGTGTTCCAGGTGGTCCGCGGAGAGTCCGCCGTAGCGGGCGGTGAGCTGTGCTCCACCTTGGTCAGACAGCTGCTCGGCATGAAGCTTGACCGGCAGATCGTGCTGCCGGGCAGCCTGAAACACACGCTCGGTCTGGGCCGGCGTGAAGCCGATGTTTTCGCAGAATGCGTCTACGGCGTCTACCAACCTCTGGCTGACCAAAGCGGGCAGCATGACGTTGCAGACCTCGTCGATGTATGCATCGGCTCGACCGGCGTATTCGGGCGGCAAGGCGTGCGCGCCGAGGAAGGTCGTGCGCACGGTTACTCCCAGGCGCGTCTGAATCTCGCGAGCCACGCGCAACATCTTTTCTTCGGTCGCCAGGTCAAGCCCGTAGCCCGATTTAATCTCCAGGGTGGTGACACCCTCAGCGACCAGTGACCGGACTCGCGGCAAGCTTTGATGCAGTAGCGATTCGAAGTCGCACTCGCGCGTGGCGCGCACCGTGGAGACGATGCCGCCGCCTTCCCGGGCGATCTGTTCGTAGGGCACGCCATTCAGACGTGCTTCCCATTCGTTGCTGCGATTGCCTGCATACACGATATGCGTGTGGCAATCGATCAGGCCTGGCGTGAGCCAGCGGCCTTGCGCGTCATGTTCCTCAGTTACCTGGACGCCGGCGGGAAGCTCGCTGCGCTTGCCGAGCCAAACGATCTTGCCGTGACGAGTGGCGATGGCTCCGTCATGGATTTCGCCATAACCTTGCCCCTGTTGCATGGTGGCAAGATTCACGTTGACCCAAAGATTGTCCCAGTAATGACCGGTCTGACTCATGGTGTGCTCGAATGGTTGGCAATGCGCGTGACCAGGCGTGCGGCGACACGTGCACTGCGTTGGTCGATATCGAAATCAGGGTTGAGTTCAGCGATGTCTGCAAGCCTCATCTTGCCGGAAGACGCCACGTGATCGGTAATTGCTTCAACGATATCCAGCGGAACGCCTCTTGCGGCGGGGGCGCTGACTCCGGGCGCCACGTAGGCTGGCAGAACATCCAGGCAGATGGTGAAGTAGACGTGGTCTACGTTTTCCAGAAAGGCGTCCAGACGCTCGAGAACCGCAGTGCGTCGGGTAATGTCCATCTCCTCGTCCAGAAGCCAATCCACACCCAGGTCTGCGGCGCGATCGAATAAGGCCCGCGTATTGGCGAACTCGCTCACACCCAGGCAGCAGTAGTTAAACGCCCAGCCTCTTGCGTGGCAACTTTCGGCGATCTGCCTGAATGGAGTGCCCGAGCTTGCTTTATCAGCCTGACGCAAGTCGAAGTGCGCATCAAGATTGAGTATGCCTATGCGCGGAGAGGGCTCGCCGCTGGCAGCAAGGTATCGGGCCAGCCCCTCGAAAGACCCGAAGGCGATCTCGTGTCCCCCGCCAAGCGTGAGAGGAAGCAGGCCTTTGGCAAGAACACCGGCCAGATGGTCGGAAAGCTGGTCTTGCGCCTGCTCGAGACCGTCGTCGGCATCGGTAGACTCCGGAGCAATATTGCCTGCATCGAATATGTTGCTGCACTGGTGGACAGGCATATTGCTCAGCGCAGCCCGTATGGCGGCCGGCCCCTTTCGGGCACCGGGCCTGCCATGGTTGCGCCGTACTCCGGCATCGCAGGCGAACCCGGTCAGTACCACACCGCGGGCCGAGTCGTTACCGAAGGGGCGCACCACCTGATGCCAACGTCGTCCGGTGGAGCCCTCGGCTGCGTCAATACGGCCTGTCCATTGGCTCATGTCAGCGGGTATGTGCATGTCAAAAACCGTTTGCTTACTTGATCATGGGAAGCTTCAGCCCGAAGCGCTTGGCGCATTCGATGGCGGCTTCATAGCCGGCATCGGCGTGACGCATGACGCCCGA
>JAJUGB010000193.1 GCA_029268595.1 Alcaligenaceae bacterium
CGGCCTCTACTCCGTCCTCAGACTTCAGCAGGTCCGCGGCTTCAAGCGTCGGGCGAAGCATCGCCCCGTAGGTGATCACGGTGATGTCCTTCCCCTCCAGGGCCACGCGGGATTTCCCAATGGGCAGGGTCTCCTCCTCTTCCGGCACCTCTTCCCGGAAGGCCCGGTATACGGCCTTTGGCTCGTAAAAGATCACCGGGTCGGGATCAGCAATGGCGGCTCGTAGTAGGCTGTACACATCTTGTGGGCAGGACGGGCAGACCACTTTCAAACCGGGCACATGAGCGAACCAGGCTTCCAGACATTGCGAGTGCTGAGGTCCCGCGCTCAAGCCACCGCCATGAGGCGTACGAAGCACCATGGGCACCGACCCCTGACCACCGAACATGTAGTGCGCCTTGGCCGCTTGGTTCACTAGCGCGTCCATGGATAAGGTAATGAAATCCATGAACATGATTTCTACGACCGGCTTCAGCCCACTCAACGCCATACCCACTGCCGCCGATGCGATTGACGCTTCAGAGATCGGGGTGTCAATAACCCGCCCTTCTCCGTAAAGGTCCAGCAAACCCCGGGTCGCCTTGAACGATCCCCCGGCATGGGCCACATCCTCACCCATCACGACGACGGTCGAATCCTGCTCCATACTGTCGCGCAATGCCTGTGTCACGGCATGTACGTAACGCATCTCCGTGCTGCTCATGCCCGCTCCTCCACAATGGCTGGCGTGTACACATCTTGTATAGCGCTCTCGAATGAAGGGAGGACATCTGCTCTGGCAGCCTCTATAGCCGCCTCTACTTTCTGGGCGATCGCCCGGTCGATTGTGTCCGTGTCCACCTTCTGTGCTTGCAGTTCGGCGCGGGCACGTGTGAGAGGATCATGTTCGTGCACGGACTCCAGTTCGCCGGAATCGCGATACTTCTGTGCGTCACCCTCGAAGTGCCCGCGTACACGAGTGGTCATGCATTCCAACACAAAGGGCCCTTCGCCCCCGCGCAGGATCTGACACGCGTCATGGGCTGCATCGGATACCGCCATGACATCGTTACCATCCACCCGGGCATAGGAGGCCCCGAAGGCGGCGGCGAGCTTTTCGAGTTCGCCCGAAAATTGCCGCTCCGTCGGTGAGAACTCCGACCAGCCGTTGTTCTCACACACCAGCAGAAGAGGAGACTTCCATAGCGCCGCCATATTGAGAGTTTCATGCAGCACGCCCTCGGCCATGGCGCCGTCGCCGAAGAAAGCTACCGCTACCCCATCCGTCTTGCGCTGACGATGCGCCATTGCGCTGCCCAACGCGATGGGTATACCGGCGCCAACGATGCCATTGGCGCCTAGAATGCCGAGGCTGAGATCCGCAACATGCATGGAGCCTCCACGCCCCTTACACAAGCCGCCCTCGCGTCCCATGACTTCTTTCATGAAAGCTTCCACATCCATGCCGCGGGCCAGAACATGTCCATGCCCTCGATGCGTAGTGGCTAAGGAATCCTGTGCTTGTAACGCGCTGGCCACTCCGGCGGCCACAGCCTCCTGCCCAATGCTCAGATGGATGAAACCAGGCACTTCGCCGTTGGCGAACAGGCTGCTCAACGCTGTCTCGACCTGCCGGATCAGACACATAGTGCTGTAGAGCTCCCGCATTCGGCCTGCGCTGTCACGCACGCCCTTCTTAACGGCGCTGCTCATGCTTCATCTCCTTGCTCTTGATTCTTGAATGGCTTGCGTAGTGCGGTTCCCACGATTCGGTCACTGCCGTCCGCACCACGTATCCACACCTTCAGGTCGTCCTGTGTCGCGGATACAGCCTCACCGCCCGCGACGATCTCGTCGCCAACATAGATTGGCTTCACAAATCGCAACTCCAGCTGCAGATCCTCGAACACCTCGGGACCGAAGTTGCGCTGCAGACACTGCCATAGCAAGCACAGGGACATCGTGCCGTGGGCGATCGGTTGCCCCATGGAGCTTCGAGCAGCGAAATCTGGATCCACATGAATGGGATTGAAATCGTTGCTTAGCTCGGCATAAGCCAGAATGGCGGCCTCCGTCACCGACATCTGCACCGTTTTAAGCATGTGCGCCTCTTCCGTATGTATGGCCATATTTATTCCGCCCAAATCAGGGTGAGCAAGCCATCGAACAGAAGACGCGTATCGGGGGCTTTGCCCCGCACCTGCAACTCGACGTACTTGCGTCCGCGGCGCACCTCCTTTCCCACACACGTCACCACCACATGGATGGTGTCACCCAAGCGCGGAAGCGAATGCAGATGCAGCTTCTGTTTCGCATGGACATTGCCGGCTGGGCGGGGCGCCACTACATCAAGATACGCGCGCATCATGCTGATCACTGCCATGCTTGCCGCTTCGGCGGCGGATTGCTCGTCGTCTGGAGCAGTACGTCCGAAGATGGCCTGCCAACGTTGCGCCTGGCGCTCGTCGTATTGTTCAAGGCGTTCACCCATCACGGTGCCAGGCTTAAAATCTTCAAAGAGAATGGCTGCCTCATTCATGGTGTGTCCTCCAGTACCGCTTCCACCACTGGCAAGGCCATACCCTGCACTTCATGAAACCCGATACGTACCTCGCTGCCGATGGCAAGCGCGTCCTGCGCTTCTGGCAAAGCATTGGCCATGACGCGAAAACCTTCCGCCATATCGACAATGACAATGGCATAAGGCGTCATTTGTCTGAAGCACGCTAAGGGGGCGCGATGGACGACGGTGAAACTCAGGACTCGCCCCCGACCGTCCGAAGCCTGCCACTGAAGCTCGGCACTCTGGCAGTTCTCGCACAGACTGCGAGGGATGCGTTGCACTTGCGCGCAAGCGTTACAGCGCTGATAGCGTAGCTGCCCCGCAGCCGCTCCTTCCCAGAAAGGCCGGGTATGCGCATTGGGACGAGGCAGTGGATAATTCAGTTCAGACATGTCAGGCTCCCAGCACCAGAGAACAGTGGGCCGAAAGAACGCCCCCATCACCATGCACAAAGGCCAGCTCAGCTCCCTGAACCTGTCGTTCGGCAGCCCGACCTTTCAATTGATGAACCGCTTCAATGACATGGAACATGCCCCCTGCCGCCCCGGAATGCGCATAGGACAGCAAGCCACCATGGGTATTGCACGGGAGTTTGCCACTCAGGCCGAGTTCGCCGGCCGCCGCCGCAGCTCCTGCTTCGCCGCGCTCGAAGAAACCGATAGACTCCAGTTCCACCGCCAGAGTGATGGTGAAGGAGTCATAGATCTGCGCGACGTCGATATCCGATGCTTTCACGCCTGCTCTGGCGAACGCGGTAGAGGAAGACTGCTTACAGCCGAAGTCCACCAGGCTGGGGGCGGCGACGATATGTTCGTGGGTATGGCCCTGCCCGGCACCAAGTATCTCAATGGGCTTACCCTTGGCGTCCCGCGCAGCATCTTTGCTGCTTACCACCAGCGCCGCACCACCGTCTGAAATCAGGCAGCAATCCAGCATATGCAACGGATCCGCAATCATCTTGGATGCCAACACGTCTTCCACCGTGATGGGCTCACGTTTATGAGCCTTGGGATGACGAGCGGCATGGCGCCGATGCTCCACCGCGATCGCGGCCAGTTGTTCTGAAGAGACGCCATACTCGTGCATATAGTGTTGAGCCACCAAGGCGTAGGACGCCGGTACGCTGATACCAAAGGGTCGCTCGAACTGAGGATGGCCTACTTCTGATAGTGCCGCGACAGCTCCATCGCGGGACATGCCGCTGAGCCGGTTGTCGCCCGTCACTACCAGCACATGTCTGCATTGGCCGCTGGCTACCAACGCGGCAGCTTGCATGACCATGATGCAAGCGCTCGCACCGCCCGCTTGGATCGCCAGACAAGTCCCAGGGTGAATGCCTAAATACTCGCAGAACACCGACGCCAACATGAGATGCGGTTCAGTAAACGAGTAGGCGCACAGGACCCCGTCAATATCGCTCAGAGCAAGTCCGGCATCGCTAACGGCCCCCATCGCTGCTTCGGCATGCAAGCCCATACAACTGCTCTCTGGCAATTGGCCTACCGCCGTGTCATAGGCACCGGTAATGAAAGCATTCATCGTCATAACCGCAGCCTCAAGGCTTGAAACCCAGATCGCGAGCAATGATATTGCGCTGGATGTCGCTGGTACCTTCGCCTATTACATATACAAACGCGTCACGGTGAATCCGACCAACCGGATATTCCCGCATAATGCCGGCGCCGCCATGAATCCGTATGGCCTGTTCGCTAACTTTCAGCGCGGTCTCGGTAGCAATCAACTTTATTTTCGCCGCCGTAGCGGCGTCCAACCGGTCCTGATCCACCAGCCATGCTCCGTAATAAACCATCCAGCGAGCCGCCTCGATTTCCGCAGACATGTCGGCGAGCTTGTGCGCCACCGCCTGATAGTCGCCGATACGCTTACCCGCGACGATACGGTCATCGGAAAACGACTTGGCCGCATCGAACGCGGCCCGTGCCATGCCTAGCGCATTCGCCGCAACACCCACGCGGTTCTCGCTGAGACACTCAAGCAGTAGCGGGTACGTGCCGGTACGCTCACCTACTAGACAGTCATCCGGAACGAAGGCGTCTTCAATATGAATCAGCGCAGTTTCGGAGCCGCGAATCCCTTCTTTGCGCAGCTTGTGAATTTCGAACCCATCATGAGGTAACTCGACAATGAAGAGACTGATCGCATCCGTCTTCAACTCTGGTGAAGTCCGCGCTGCCACCATGAGGAAATCCGCGATAGGCGCATTAGTGATATAGAGCTTGCTACCGCTTAGGCGCCAGCCACCTTCGACTTTTTCGGCCTTGGTCTTCATGGCACGAATGTTCGAGCCGCCGTCCGGCTCGCTCAAGGCAAAGCCGGCAATCTTTTCTCCGGTGAGCGCAGGGCGAAAAAAGCGTTCTTTTTGGCTTTCGGTGCCAATTTTCCAGATGGGCCAAATGGACAGATGTGTCTGCGCGGACCAGCTAGTGGCAAACGCCTGACTCATATAGCTCAGTTCTTCGCGCACAATACAGTCACTGACCTTGTCCATGTCGCTACCACCATCTTCGGCGGGATAACGCACACCGAGCAGGCCCAGCTCACCCCAGCGCTTAAATACATGCTTGGGAAAACACTCGTTCTCTTCGGCCGCCTCAACCAAGGGCGCCAGTTCTTCACGACACAGGCGGCGTACTGTATCCCGCACGGCTTCATGCTCTGGTGAAAAGGAGAAGTTCAGAGTCATCTCATACTCAAAATAGTTTTCTGTATAGCGAATTTAAACCATGTGGCCTCAGAATAATTTAGGTATAAATACCTAGTTTACGGCCGA
>JAJUGB010000194.1 GCA_029268595.1 Alcaligenaceae bacterium
ATCGGCTTCTTGTCTTTGCCTGCGACGGCGGCATCGATCTTCTTGATCAGATGCGCGTCGACGAATGGGCCTTTCTTGATCGAACGTGACATTTAGTTCGCCCCTTACTTGCGCTTGCGACGCGAGACAATCATGTTGTCCGTGCGCTTGTTACGACGAGTTCTGTAGCCCTTGCTCGGCGTGCCCCACGGGCTGACCGGCTCGCGACCCTCGCCTGTACGGCCTTCACCACCACCATGCGGGTGATCGATCGGGTTCATGGCCACACCGCGAACGGTGGGGCGTACACCACGCCAGCGCATGGCACCGGCTTTCCCGATTTGGCGCAAGCTGTGTTCTTCGTTGCCGACTTCACCAATGGTGGCGCGGCAGTCGATGTGGACGCGACGGACTTCGCCCGAACGCAGGCGCACCTGGGCGTACACGCCTTCGCGAGCCAGCAGAACGGCGGAGGCGCCGGCCGACCGAGCCATCTGGGCACCCTTGCCAGGAATCATCTCGATGCAGTGGATAGTGGCACCCACTGGGATGTTGCGGATAGGCAGAGTGTTACCGGCGCGGATGGGAGCATCCTTGCCCGAAAGCAGCGTAGCGCCGACTTCCAGACCACGCGGAGCAATGATGTAACGGCGTTCGCCGTCGAGGTAGCAAAGCAGCGCGATGTGAGCAGTGCGGTTGGGGTCGTACTCGAGGCGCTCGACCTTGGCAGGGATACCGTCTTTATTACGACGAAAGTCGATAATACGGTACTGCTGCTTGTGGCCACCACCACGGTGACGGACAGTGATATGACCGTTGTTGTTACGGCCAGATCCACGCGTTTTTTTCTCGAGCAGGCCTGCGAACGGCGCACCTTTGTGCAGATCAGGTGTCACCACCTTGATCATGCCGCGGCGGCCAGCGGAGGTCGGCTTGACTTTTACGAGTGCCATTTAGTTCACCTCCGTAAAGTCGAGTTCCTGGCCGTCTTTGAGCGACACATATGCCTTGCGCTCGTTACGGCGTTGACCCATGAAACGGCCAAAGCGCTTTTGTTTGCCCTTTTGGTTCAGGACCTGAACGTCTTCAACTTGCACGTTGAAGAGCAGTTCGACAGCGGCCTTGATTTCGGGCTTTGTGGCATCGGCCACAACACGAAAAGCGATTTGCTGATTTTTTTCGGCAACGAACGTGGCCTTTTCGGTCACGACCGGCGCCAGAATGACTTGCATTAAGCGTTCGGCGTTCATCCCAACATCTCCTCGAGTTGAGCGATAGCCGGCTTGGTGATCAACACTTTCTTGTAGTGGATCAGCGAAAGCGGATCGGCGTAGCGCGGTTCGACCACGGCAACGTGAGGAAGGTTGCGCGTAGCGAGGTAAACGTTTTCGTCCACGGCGTCAGTGATAATGAGGACCGAATCCAATCCCATATCCTTGAGCTTCGTGACAGCCTGTTTGGTCTTTGGCGCTTCCAGCGAGAAGTCTTCAACGACAGCGATGCGGTCTTCACGTGCCAACTGCGAGAGGATGGCGCGGATGCCCGCACGGTACATCTTCTTGTTGACCTTGTGGCTGAAGTTCTCGTCGGGCGAGTTCGGGAATGCGCGACCACCTCCACGCCAGATGGGCGAGGAAGTCATACCAGCACGAGCGCGGCCGGTGCCTTTTTGGCGCCATGGCTTCTTGGTGCTGTGCTTGACCTCGGCGCGATCCTTCTGCGCACGGTTGCCACTACGTGCATTGGCCTGGTAGGCAACGACGATCTGGTGGACAAGCGCTTCGTTGAATTCGCGACCGAAGACGGTATCAGGCGCGTTGACGGTGGACGAGGACTGACCCTGGTCGTTCAGGAGCTTGAGTTCCATCTGTTAGGCCCCTTTCTTTGCCGACATCTTGACGGCGGGACGCACGATGACGTTGGCGTTTTTGTGGCCGGGGACAGCGCCCTTGACCAGCAACAAGCCGCGTTCGGCGTCGACACGCACGATGTCGAGGTTTTGAACAGTACGCGTAACGTCACCAAGGTGACCAGCCATCTTCTTACCCGGGAACACGCGGCCGGGGTCTTGAGCCTGACCGATGGAACCTGGAGCACGGTGAGAGACCGAGTTACCATGGGAAGCGCGTTGAGCGCCGAAATGGTGGCGCTTGATGGTGCCGGCAAAGCCTTTACCAATGGTCGTGCCCGTTACGTCAACTTTTTGGCCCGCTTCGAAAACGCTTTCGACAGCCAGAACAGCACCAGCCGAAAATTCGGCGGCTTTGGCGGGATCGAGACGGAATTCTTTGAGGACGCTGCCAGCTTCAACGCCGGCTTTGGCAAAGTGCCCAGCCTGGGGCTTGGTCACGCGGCTTGCGCGACGGGTACCATAGGCTACTTGAACTGCCGCATAGCCATCGGTTTCTGGCGACTTGACCTGGGTTATGCGGTTGTTCGACACATCCAGCACGGTTACCGGGACGGACTCGCCTTCCTCGGTAAAAATGCGGGTCATGCCAACTTTGCGCCCAACGAGCCCCAGCCGATAAGCGGCAGGCGTAGGTGTCGAGTTCGACATCGTTTTCTCCATTCCCGACTACGATTGGTCGGGGCTAAATTTATGTGGGTAAACTCTTTAAACTATGGCCGTAGCCCGTTTGATCTTGTGAGATCAAACCTGCTCGTAAGCCGTAGCTTGCGCGCCAAACCCACTTCTACATAAACCAAAATTTTGGTTAAGCTAAGTATTCTAGCATTGACGGGTTGACTTATGCAAGCAAATCCCTTATCTGTCAATGGTCTACAACGCTTGCCGGACTCGCTTTCCACTTAAGACATGAACGCAAACCAAATCGGCGCATTACAAGCCCTGCGTGGTCCGGCGCTTACCTTCGTAGATAACCCATTTCAAGTCGGTGACGACCAGGCGCTGCGCTACGAGCCGGACGCTTTGATACTGATCGACAACGGTGTCATTACCGCGTTTGGTGACTATTCCTCGCTTCGCGCACAGCTAAACGGGCACGCCGTCACGCACTATCCGAACAGTCTGATTCTTCCGGGCTTCATCGACACGCATGTGCACTACCCCCAAACCGAAATAATGGGGGCCTATGGCGAACAGTTGATCGAATGGCTCAACCGCTACACCTTTGTCGCTGAACAGCGCTTTTCCGACTTCGACTACGCTTATTCGGTCGCACAGGTGTTCTTGCAACAGTGCCTTCAAGCCGGCACGACAACAGCCTCTGTGTATTGCACCGTTCATCCGGCATCTGTAGATGCCTTCTTCACCGCGGCCAGCGAACTGAATATGCGCATGATCGCCGGCAAGGTGTTAATGGACCGCAACGCTCCACCCGCCTTAACAGATACAGCTTCGGGCGGATACGACGACTCCGAGCAGCTTATTCAGAAGTGGCATGCCAAAGAGCGGCTTTCGTATGCCATTACCCCTCGGTTTGCACCGACTAGTACACCGGCGCAGTTGGAGGCGGCAGGTGCACTGTGGAAAGCGCATCCCGGCACATATCTGCAGACGCATTTATCCGAGAACCGCAAAGAGATCCAATGGGTGCGCGAACTGTTTCCCGAGCGGCGCGATTACCTTGACGTGTACGCGCACTACGGACTGACTGGCCCTCGCTCAATTTTTGGCCATGCCATCCATCTTAGCGAAGCAGAGTGGCAGCATATGGCGGAAAGCGGCTCAGCCATCGCCCACTGCCCGACTTCAAATGGATTCTTGGGCAGCGGTCTATTCGATTTCCGGCGCGCTTTGCAGCCCGACCAAGGCGCTTCGCCAGTTCGGGTAGGCTTAGCGACCGATGTTGGGGCGGGCACCACCTTGTCGATGTTGCGTACTCAGGGTGAGGCTTACAAGATTGCGCAGTTCGGCAATTATTCCTTATCGGCTCCGAAAGCTTTATACCTTGCCACCAAAGGCGCCGCCCAGGCCTTGTATCTGGAAGATCGCATCGGCTCAATTGCACCGGGCATGGAGGCCGACCTGCTTGTGTTGGATCTTAAATCCACGCCTTTAATTAACTTCCGAATGCAGCACTGCAATGGTATTGACGACGTCCTGTTTGTCCAGATGACTCTTGCTGACGATCGAGCCACCGAAGCAGTTTATATTGCTGGTGAACTGGCATATAGCCGTGACCGAGTAGCAACTCCGGCCCCCGCTACGATCTAGCTTTGCCGATCGTCAGGACCAAAGACTCGATGCCGCGTCCCAGGTCAGTTTGAGTCCGGTCAGAAATAAAAAGCCATACATGAGCCGCACGAATGCGGCGGCATTAACTTTATCGTGCAGCCACACGCCCAGCTGAACGCCAATAATGGCCAGTGGCGCCAGCACCAGCGATGTCAAAAGGTTGCTAAGGTTTAGCTGTCCCAGGTAGGCATACGGAATCAGCTTGACGTAGTTGACCACCGCAAAGTACATGGTGACGGTGCCCACCATAATGCTTTTGTCCATGCCTTTAGGCAGCAAATACACCATTAGCGGCGGCCCGCCAGCGTGAGCCACAAAACTGGTGTAACCCGACAGCCCAGACCAAACCCAGGCGCTAACGCGGTCGCGTACGCGCCAGGGCAGCCGGATGCGGCCCTTAAGGAAGTAGTTAAGGGAGAAGGCCAGCGCAAGGAGGCCAATGAGCCATTTCATGAAGATGTCGTTCACGAACTGGAAGGTCAAGGCGCCTATGGCTATGCCGAGTATGGCCGGAGGCATGAGCCGCTTCATCATGGCCGGGTCCCAGCGCCGCAGCCAGGCACGCACACCGGCGATATCCATTACGCACAATATGGGGAGCATGATGCCGGCTGCCTGCACGGGCGATATGGTGAGGGCCATCAGAGGCACTGCAACAACGCCAAGGCCTCCGGCGAACCCACCTTTGCCGATGCCCACGATCAGGACGGCAGGGATGGCAACAAGGTAAAAGGCCAGACTATCGATGATGGGCATGCGGGCTCGATTCTTCGTATTCGGGATTAGACGTTATTACGGGTGTCGGTGCGGTTCTTTACACCACAGGGCACTATTCTTAAGCACGGGCCGTAGCCCTGTTTTATATGCGAGCGTAACGTTCCTCTCATGTACGGTAAGGTTCTTCTCATGCACTGTAGCGTTCTGGCCTGAAGGGTAACGTTCTTGCCTTCAAAGTTCTGCCTTCAAGTAAAGAGTGATGTTCTTTACACGCCGCGCGCCGGGTGGGGTCGGCGGCGCCCTCACGTCATGCGCCCGGCTAAAGCCGGGTCCCCGCGGTTTCGCAGCTCGGCGGGGCGCGTGAAGAACTCGCCCTCCCTACTGTCGGAGCTCACACAGCTTCCCGCTTGATCCCCCGTCGAACCGCG
>JAJUGB010000195.1 GCA_029268595.1 Alcaligenaceae bacterium
CTCGCGCAATCCGAAACCGCAGCCGTGCGGCGGGTGGGGAGGCAGGCGCCCGACTTTGGGAAGCCTAAAACTGGATCGCGCAACGCGCATTATGTACAGAGGCAAAGAGCTCTACATTAATGGGGAACTCGCACCCCTACCCGCCTCGCCCCTTCTGCGCAAGCTCGCCGACACGCGCCATCTGGACTGCTCAGCCGCCATCCTCCGCCGGCTGAAACAAGCCGAACGCGAGATGCTGCAGGACTGGCTCGATGAAGGATGGCTGCATTACGAAGCGCCATCGACTCAGCAGCAATGTCGTGATAACAGGCCGCAGTCATAGGACCGGCGATATGACTGGCCCCAGGACCCAGTCGTACCAGCAACCTCGCGCAATCCGAAACCGCAGCCGTGCGGCGGGTGGGGAGGCAGGCGCCCGACTTTGGCATGCGCCAAGCTTTCGCGGACCGGCCGGGGGCTTTAAGGCGCGGGCGGTCGAGTACGGAAGGTAATGCGCGCCACCTACCTCGGTACGGCATCTGGCAATGACGTCCCGACTATGGAGCCCGGCCACAGGACCGAGTCGTACTAGCAACCTCACGCAACCCAAAACCGTAGCCGTATGGCGGGTGGGGAGGCAGGCGCCCGACTTTGGCATGCGCCAAGCTTTCGCGGACCGGCCGGGGGCTTTAAGGCGCGAGTTGTCGAGTCCCGAATGCAATGAGGTCGAGTTCTCGCGCCGCCCGGCCGGGATGCGAAAGCTTGGGTACCCGGCCCTAGCCGGGCGCATGACGTGAGGGCGCAGGCCTCCCCACCCGCCGTGCGGCGTCCTAAGAACACGTTAACGTCCGCCCCCTAGACAAAGACCGGAATATGCTAAAACTTCCTAAGGCATCACCAAACAAATACGCCCAAAGAAGAAAAAGACACCCCCAGGAGACACCCTTCCATGCCGGCATCCCATGACGACCCCGATTCCGCCCTCCGCGACAACAGTGGCGAATCAGAAAATAGCGCATATACCGTATTGCGCGGCCTTCTCGAACTCTGGCAGGCGGCCTTCGATAATCAGGACGCCGACGCCGCAGCAGCCGTGTTTGCGCCCGACGCACTTTTCAAGGGCTTGACGCCGCCCTTACTGTCGGGTCGAGAAGCCATCCGCGGCTACTACAAAAAAGTGCCGCCCGGCACGCAGGCGGACATACTGGCGCTGCAAGCAATTTCGCTGACGCCGGACATTGCTTCCGGTCATGCGCAAATCCTGTTTACAGAAGCGAACGGCCAGAAGAGACCCGTCTGCTTATCAATAACCGCTCAGAACATCAAAGGGCAATGGTTGATCAAAAGCTACCACGTGTCACCCGACCCCGACACCAGCCATTAACCGAAGCCGGGTAGCGCCAGACTCTGTCCGGCCAATAGGCCCTCTAAAGACTGGCCGGCCCAAAGACAGACGCCCTCGTTTCCACGCCAGTAAGCCAATCTTGCCCTTCCCCAAGAACCGGTGCCCAAAAAAAGGCGCTCCCCTAAGGGAGCGCCTGTTTGGCCAAAGCCATCCGAACGTTGGGCGTTTACATCATCGAACTGTTCAGCACAGAGATGATGCGCTGTGCAGTTTCCGAGTTGTCTTGCTGCCCATCGGCGGTCAGTACCGTCACGACAGAAGCGCCGCCCTGTTCCGCAACGTGGATGCGGTAGGTTTGCGCCTCTGACGTGCCCTTTCCACCGAACAAGCGGCTGAAGAAATTAGGCTGCTCGATCTTCTGCCCGGTATCGGTATCAAGATAACGCACATAGTAGTCGCCCGCCGAACGGTCGCGGTCTTCCATATAGAAGCCCGCTGAATCAAGCGCAACGCCAACCCGACGCCACGCCCGGTCGAACGGCTCGTTCAGACGAAGTGCCGCAATACCGGCCGGAGCTTGCTCGGCTTGCACCGCGGTGGGCGACATTTCGGCTTGTTCGACCTTGGCGCGAGCCGCCTCGACATCGGTACCCAGGTACACCATGAGGCGTGCCAGCATGGCCGCATTCAGGCCCGGGTCTTCTTTGCCTTCCACCCACTTCCAGCCAGTGCGATCGCCGCTCTCGGTTTCGACCATATTGTCGTGGCTGATGTAGATTTCGGTTTTACCGTTGACGCGCTCGAGCCGCGTACGGAAGCGCTCGCGCTCGCCACTGTCAAACACCTGATCCAAGATGCTGCCCAAGGCGCTTTTGATCCAGCCTTCCGGGATCTTGGCTCGGTTCTCGGCCCAGTCGGTTTCAATCAGACCTGCGCGGGGGTCTTGAGAGTGTATCGTGAAGCCCTGGTCGCCCCAAAACTCGATGATTTGAGGGTAGATTTGCTCGGCTGGGCGGTCGACAACCAGCCAACGCAAATTGCCGTCGCGCATGACCTCGATGCCCTCTTGCTGAGGCAGCACCCGATCGGCCGCACTCATGCTCTGCGCCTGCTGTTGCGTTTGCGCGTATTGACTGAAAGTGGTGGTGCCTTCCGGCGCCTTGTATCGAGCGTTGGCGTTAGCCTGAGTGAGATCGGGAGGGATGCTTAGCGGATCGCCGGCTACCGTGCTGCGATAGTCGACCGACTCTTCGCGGCCCATCAACTGATTGACCTGAGAGCAACCGGTAAGCAGGGCCAAGCCGAGGCCCAAGGTAACGCCGGCGAGGCGAATGTTCCTGCGCGTATTAATCATCTTAAATGAGGCCCACGTCTTTTAGCGAATCGAGCACCACAGACTGGTTGGATTCGCTCAAGGGAGTTAAAGGTAGGCGATAGCCCAGTTGGGTGAGACCCATCTGCGCGACTGCCCATTTGACGGGAATTGGATTGGATTCTACGAAAAGTGCCTTGTTCAAACGCGCCAGCCGCCCGTTCAGTTGCCGAACGGTGGGGATATCGCCCCGAAGCGCCGCGTGACAGAGGTCGTGCATGAGGCGGGGGGCCACGTTGGCGGTCACCGAAATATTACCTTGGGCTCCGAGGAGGATCAGCGCTGCCGCGGTAGGATCGTCGCCACTAAATACCTGGAAACCCTGCGGCTTGTAGTGCAATAGCCATCCGGCGCGCCCGAGGTCGGCCGTTGCATCCTTGATTCCGATGATGCCCGGCACCTCTGCCAACCGCAGCACTGTGTCGTTGGCCATGTCGGCGCTTGTCCGACCAGGCACGTTGTACAAGATGCACGGTAAATCGACAGATTCGGCCACCTTCTTGAAGTGCTGGTACATGCCTTCCTGGGTAGGCTTGTTGTAGTAAGGCACCACCGATAGGCCCGCATCGGCTCCTACTGCTTTTGCGTGCTGAGTCAGGTGGATGGCTTCATCAGTAGAATTGCCGCCCACACCAGCAATGATGGGCCCCCGGCCGGCCGCGTGTTCTACAGCCACTCGTATCAGCTCGGCGTGTTCGTCCATATCGACCGTAGGAGATTCGCCGGTAGTACCCACTACCACCAGTGCATCCGTACCCTGCTCGACATGCCAATCGATAAGTTTTCGGAAGGCATCAAAATCCAGACTTCCGTCTGGACGCATCGGAGTGATAAGGGCAACCATGCTGCCCTGAAACGTTGGAATGGCGGAATCTGTGCTGGCCATGATAATAAAGGTGAAGCGTCAAGCGCCTGAAAGGGCAGTGCCCGAATTTTGTCAACGTGCAAGTTTACCGGATATCCCGATAACTAAGACATGAAAACCCCGCCCTATGGCAAGAACCAGCGTATTACGATCTGCCCGAGCCCCAATAGAGGCTGAAGCAACACCCATAGTGCTCCTGTGACCATAAGCGCAATCAGAATAAGCAGCCCGTAGGGCTCCAGCTTGGCGTAACGCCACGCGAGCCCGGACGGCAAGAGACTGAATAAAATGCGTCCGCCATCCAGCGGAAGCAAGGGAAATAAATTCAGCGCCATGAGAACCAGGTTGACCTGAATACCGGCTACAGCCATGCGCACCCAAAAGTCGTTCAGGTCTGCACCGAACCCCAGCAAGAGGCGCAACGATACCGCCCACACTATGCCCATGAACAAGTTGGAGGCTGGCCCGGCAACTGCGACCCACGCCATGTCTCGTTTGGGTTGACGCAGCCGGCTCCAATCCACTGGAACAGGCTTGGCCCATCCGAACAGAATACCTGCACCACCGAAGAGCTTGGAACTCAGTAATAGGAAGAGCGGCACGATAATCGTGCCCACTGTGTCGATATGCCTGACAGGATTAAGGCTGACACGCCCCATTTGATATGCCGTTGGGTCACCCAGCATGCGCGCGACGTAACCATGGGCGGCTTCATGTAAGGTGATTCCAAAGAGCACGGGCAGCGCGTAAACCGTGATGGTCTGAATCAATGTTTCCATATAGTCTTGGAGAAGATGCCGCGCCTGACGCCGTGCTGAGTCCAGGGTTGGAACACCGGGTGGAGGAAAAGTTCGCTATGCCAAGCCCAGCACTGCCGGATCGCCTCCTCCGTGACGGATCACCTGCGGTTCTTCGGCCGTTAGGTCGATGACTGTAGTGGGCTTGAGCGGGCACGGCCCCCCGTCAATCACCGCCGCCAGTTGCTTGCCGTAACGCTCGAAAATTTCTTGCGCGTCGTTGAGAGGCTCTTCTTCGCCCTGGGGAATGAGGGTGGTGGAAATCAAGGGCGAGCCCGCGCTCTCCAGAAGATCGAGGGCCACCTTATGGGCAGGCACCCGTATCCCGATGGTTTTGCGAGACGGGTGCGATACGCGACGTGGAACTTCTCGAGTGGCTTCCAGGATGAAGGTCCATGGTCCGGGAGTTGCTAGCTTGAGCAAGCGGTATTGGGTGTTGTCGACCTTGGCGAAATGACTGATTTCAGCAAGGTCGCGGCATAGTAGGGCGAGATGGTGTCGCTCGTCGAGCCCGCGCAGCCGGCGGAGTGAATCTGCCGCGGCCTTGTCATCCAGCCGAGCCACAACGGCGTAACTGGAGTCGGTTGGAACGGCTACCAAGCCGCCTTCGGCCAATAGCTGCCCGGCCTGACTGAGCAGACGCGATTGCGGATTTTGGGGATGAACGACGAAGAATTGAGCCATGGAACGTATCCTAACATTGTCAGTCGGCGGGTCTGCCAACAGATTCAAAGGCAAAGTTTCACTGCATCGACACAAAGCAAAATGCTATCACTTAACGCCTGGGGATTCTTATGCGCTTAGGTAACTCGCGAAGAAGTCGAAACATTGAGGACAGGCGCGAGTCCGGCTTTCCCATGGGTCGTGGCGGCGGCATAGGGCTGGGCGGGATAATCATCGTATTGGTCGCCATGTTTTTTGGCGTCGATCCGGCCTTGC
>JAJUGB010000196.1 GCA_029268595.1 Alcaligenaceae bacterium
ACTGCACGGCGTACTCGCTGTTTGAGTGGCTGGACGCGCACCCGGCGATCCGTATCATCACCGACGTCAAAGAAAACAATGTTGAGGCGATGAGGTATATCGCCGCCCACTACCCCCACTTCGCCGATCGCTTCATCCCGCAGATTTACGAACCATCTGAGTATCGCCAGGTGAAGGGTCTGGGCTACAAAGACCTTATCTGGACCTTGTACACCTTTGCCGACACAGACGACGAGGTGCTGGCTGTGGCCCCCACGATGAATTTATACGCGGTGGCCATGCCCACAGAGCGCGCGCACCGCCAACTCGGCCTGCGCTTGGCTCGACTTGGCATTCCCAGCTATGTACATACCGTCAACGATCCGGTAGACATCGATACCTTCAAGCAATTGGGCATCACCGAGATCTATACCGACTGGCTCCCCTTGTCCACCAGCACCATGCCTTAGAAAGGCTCCTCCCCTACGCGGGTTGGCGCTCGGCGGCCATCAGGCCAGCGGAGATATCACGTGCCGCCTGTCGTAGATGCGGCAAGTGTTTCTTGACGATTTGGGCCTCCGTTGCCACTGAGTGCAGCCACGTCAGGTTGACCACAGCAACGACTTCTTCGCCGGCCCAAATGGGCACTGCAATGGATTCGCGTTTGTCGTCCCACTCGCGACGTGTCTTATCGAAGTGCCCGCCAAAGTCCTTGGCGCGAAGGCCATAGCCGAAGGCACGGGTTTCCTCCAGCAAGGCCTCGACGGCCGCCGGCTGACGCGCCAAATAATTGCCAGGTTCGTTACTGGCCCGCAAGCGCTGCAATACGGCCTGTCGCTCGGCCTCGCTACAAAAAGCCAAATACGCGCGGCCGGTGGCAGAACGCAGCATATTGACCCGAAAGCCCACTGGGCCAAGCGGTATATAAGAAAAATACGACTTTGGCGAGTTGGTTTCGATGACCTCCATGTGCTCAAGCCGAGGGACGGCCAGAATGGACGGCCAATTCACTGCCTGACCCAGACGCACCATGACGGGTGAAGCGACCTGCATCAGGAAATTCTCGTCATTGATTTGAGGCGGCCGAGGCTGATAGGTGTGGCTTGCCATGAAGGCGCCATCCGCCAGGCGCTGCCAAACCAAACCGCGCGCTTCAAGCGTGGCCAGTATGCGGGTAAGGGTTGCCTTGGGCAGACCGGTGGCCAGATGCAGATCGTGCAGGCTGGCATTGCGAAACTCGTGTAGCGCCTCGAGCACCTCAAGGCCCCTATCCAATGCCCTTATCGTCTTTACCTTGTAATCCCGCATGACTTTTCACACAGTGAAAACCTGATGCCCGATGCTAGCAGCCGCCCCCTGTTTCAGCAACACTTTTCCCAGCACAAGAATAAGTTGGAGACAGCGGCCCTCGTCGGCCGGTTAAGCAGTCCAGGTGCGGCCCGGCGAGGTACAGCAATCCTCAGGTTTGTACATGCCGGCAGGCAAAGCGGGCTCATTGGTCTGGCGGCGGCGTTATCGAAGCACGTCGGCCAGGCGCGGCTAAGACACTCCTGCGAACCCGTCGCCGTCTTCAACGTTTCATTTTTTGCTTTGCTGCCGTGCGCATTTGCGCCGGAGCCCTAGAGACGATCTGGAGTTCAAAATGAGTTTCACCCACGCTGACGTTCAACACATACTCAAGTTGCTGGAGGCGTCGCACTTTGACGAACTTCTGCTCGAGATGGACGGCGTCAAGCTTGAACTTCGCCGTCGAGGTGCAGCATCAGGCGGCGCGGCCAGCGCCTCCGGGGCGTCAACACCTGCCCCCGGGGCCCGCCCAAGCGCCGGCTCTGCCATCCCGGACACCGGTTTGGCCACCTCGGGCGCTGGCTCCGCTATCTCGGACACCGGTTTGGCCTCTTCGGGTGCCGGCTCCGCCACATCACAAGCTGAACCTTCGGGGAATCGCCCTGGCGAGCCCGTCGCTGCGGCACGCACGGGGTCCGGGTCGCCTGCCCGCCCTCATGTCCGTACAGCAGCGTCGTCGACACCCCCCATCGCAGGCAACGGCCAGTCGGCCACTTCCGGCGGCCCGGCCGGCGAAGTCGTTGGCAATGCGCAGCTCCTGGAAATCCGCGCGCCTATGTTAGGCACCTTTTATCGATCGCCCAAGCCCGGTGCCGACCCCTTCGTCGCTGTGGGTAGCCGCGTGGAGCCCGATACCGTCATTGGCATCATTGAGGTGATGAAATTGATGAACTCTGCCGCAGCGGGGGTAAGCGGTGAGGTCGTTGAAATTCTTGCGCAGGATGGCGAGCTGGTCGAATACGATCAGCCGCTGATGCGGGTGCGCGCCTGAGGGTGGCCATGACTACCCTGTCCCCACCGCCGCCCATTCGCCGAGTGCTCGTCGCCAATCGGGGCGAGATCGCCGTACGCATCCTGCGTACACTGCGGCGCCTGGGTATAGAAAGCGTTTTGGCCGTATCCACAGCCGACCGCGACTCCATGGCCGCCCGGTTGGCGGATCGCAGCGTCTGCATTGGCCCGGGGCGCGCCACCGAAAGCTATTTACGCATCGACACGCTGGTTCAAGCCGCTTTGGGAACGGGCTCACAAGCCGTTCATCCCGGCTACGGCTTTCTGTCAGAGCGGGCCGAGTTCGCGCAAGCGTGTGAAGACAACGGGGTTATTTTCATCGGTCCGACGGCCGATCAAATCTCCCGAGTAGGCGACAAACTCCAGGCCCGCCAGATTGCCGAGGAAGCGGGTGTGCCCGTCACCCCGGGCGGTCCTGTCGCAACGCTTGAAGAAGCACTATCCATGGCCGAACGGATTGGCTATCCGGTGCTGATCAAAGCAGTCGGCGGCGGAGGCGGGCGCGGCTTGAAGCGCGCCGAGTCCCCTCAGCAACTGAGGCAGCTTTTTGAACTGGCCAGCGCCGAGGCCTTGTCGGCCTTTGGGGACGGGCGCGTCTATATCGAATGCTTTGTCACCCAGGGCCGCCATGTCGAGGTGCAGGTTCTGGGCGACGGTCAGCAAGTCGTCCATCTGGGTGACCGCGATTGCTCGGTTCAAAGGCGCTATCAAAAAGTCATCGAAGAGGCGCCCGCCCCCTGTCTGCCCGACGAGCTACGCGAGGGCCTGCGGCAAGCAGCGGTTCGCTTCGCCAGCCATATCGGCTATCGCAATGCCGGCACCATCGAATTCCTCGTGGACGTGCCGCGGCAGCAGTTCTATTTTCTGGAAATGAATGCGCGCATTCAGGTGGAACACCCGGTGACCGAAATGGTGACAGGGGTCGATTTAGTCGAGCAGCAGATAAACATTGCTCAAGGTCGACCCTTGGCACTGTTGCAGGACGAAATCCGCATTCAAGGCCACGCTATCGAATGTCGCATCAACGCGGAAGATCCGGATCGCGATTTTGCGCCTTCGCCTGGTCGCATCACCGAGGCGTTTTTTCCCACCGGCGAGGGCCTTCGCGTGGATACGCATATGGAAACCCGCGCAGTCATCCCACCTTTTTACGATTCCATGGTGGCCAAGGTCATCGCTGTGGGAAATTCCCGCGAGGAGGCACGTGGGCGCCTGGTCCACGCACTAAGTCAAACGCGCCTGACCGGTATCAAGACCAATATTCCTTTGCATCTTGCGGTTCTTGAATCGCAGGAATTCGTGGAAGGCGGCGTGGATACCGGTTTTCTGGGACGGCATTTGGCCGAGCAGCCTTTGAGCAATCCGGCATAAGCAGGCAACAGGCACAGGCACAGGCAACACTATGAAGCAATCGCCCATCCAATTCATCGACACCACACTTCGGGACGGCAACCAAAGCCTTTGGGCGGCCACGGGGTTACGCACCGGCATGATGCTGCCCATTGCTCCTGTCATGGACGAGGTCGGCTATCACTCGCTGGATTTCAGCACCAGCACCCATATGGCAGTCACGGTCCGCTTTCACAAGGAAGATCCCTGGGAGCGCCTGCGCCTGATGAAAGAGCGGCTCAAGCGCACGTCCCTCACTTTCTTGTCTACAGGCATGCGGTTCATTTCCTGGGAGACCGCTCACCCGGAAGTCATGGCCTTGTCCTATAAATTGCTGGTCAATAACGGCATCGAACGCTTCATGGTGATGGACCCCATGAACACGACCCAGGCCGTCATCGACAACTGTCACGCTATCCACAAGGCGGGCGCTTCAGAGATTGTCGGCGCCCTGGTTTATACGGTCAGCCCCATCCACGACGATGCCTTCTTTTCCGATATGGCGGCCAAACTGGCGGCGCAGCCATTCATCGATCGCATCTATCTCAAGGACCCAGGCGGGCTCCTTACCACTGATCGCGCGCGCACCTTGCTGCCCGCGCTTAAGAAAGCCGTATCCGGTAAGCCGCTGGAACTGCATTCCCATTGCACCATAGGGCTTGCGCCTTTCACTTACGCCGAAGCGCCAGAGCTCGGGGTAGATACGCTGCACACTGCTGCGCGCCCCTTGGGCAACGGAAGCAGCCAGCCGGCCGTAGAAAATGTCGTCAACAATCTGCAAAGTCGAGGAATACCGCATGGCCTCGATATGGAGGCTCAGGCTCGCGTCAGCGCCTGGTTTGAACAGTTGGCTCGGGCCGAGGGCCTGCCCATAGGTGTGCCGCAAGAATATGACGAGCGATATTTTTCGCACCAGTTGCCGGGCGGCATGATAGGGACCATGACGCGGCAGCTGCGAGAGATGCGGCAAGAGCACCGCCTGCCCGAGGTGTACGAGGAAGTGGTGCGGGTGCGCGCCGAGCTCGGTTACCCCATTATGGTCACGCCGTTTTCTCAAGTGGTGGGCACGATGGCCGTCATGAACGTTCTGGCGCCCCAACGCTATGCGAATGTACCAGACGAAGTCATCCGCTACGTCATGGGCCGCTTTGGCACGCCTCCAGGCGAAGTGGACCCAAATGTCCGCGACCGGATCGAACAACTGCCGCGCACGCGGGAATTGATGGCGCAAGCGCCCATGCCGCCGGTGGCCGAACTGCGTAAGCGCTTCAGTCCGCACATTTCGGATGAGGAGTTCTTACTGCGGGCCGTCATGCCGGCCGAGCAAGTGGACGCTATGGTGGCGGCCGGGCCCTGCCGACAAGACTACAACCCGGACGCAGCGCCGGTTGAATCCCTCATTAGACAACTAAGCCGTCGGCCCGACCTGACCCACGCCCGCATAGAAAAACAGGGCTTCAAGATTGAATTGCGCAGCTATGCCGGCGCACAAGGAGGACAAGCATGAATCACCC
>JAJUGB010000197.1 GCA_029268595.1 Alcaligenaceae bacterium
AAGCAGATACTTTCCATGATGAACCTGGAGCGTCGCTGGGTCATAGGCGACCGAGATCCAGTTCGCAAATGGAATCGCGGGCGGGTCACCTTACTGGGCGATGCGGCGCACGCCACCTTGCAGTCATACGCCCAAGGCGCCGGCATGGCGATCGAAGACGCTGGCTGCCTTGCCCGTTTACTGGATCAGTTTGATTATCCTGAGGCCTTCGAAGAGTTCTCACGAAACCGGGCCGTCCGTACAGCGCGAATCCAGTTAGGAAGCCGCTTGGTATGGGAGTTCTATCATGCCGAAGGCATGGCGCGCGAGGTACGCAATGCCGAACTGGCAGAACGGACCTTGGAAGATTCATATAAATGCCTGGAATGGATCTGGAAGGGCGATCCATCCTTGGAAAACTGGCGCATGCCGGCTTAGCGCTCGCCTTCTCTGCCGCCTCCGATTATGAACGTCATTCTCAGAATGTCATTCTCAGTGAGTCACTGAGATTTTCCCAGGCGCATGGTGGATCCCCACCGCAGCAATGCGGACAGGCCGGATAGCAGCCACGCCAGGGGCGTAGCCAGCAGTCGTAATACCAGGACGACAGGAAGCAGGACGAGGGTCCAGCCTAACACCTGCACCAGCGCAACCGGCAGGCCCAGCTTTTCGGCTGCACTACCGAGCAGCGAGTTGATGACGCTGGGATGGCGAATGGCGACGTAAGCCAACACAGCCGGCGCGCCATACTTGACGAGCCGGGCGCCCACCACACTGCCTCGCCATAGCCCCGCCCCGAGCGCCGCGGAGCGTTGAGAGAAGGTGAGGGTTTGGCCGCCGACCGCTGCGGCTCTGCCGGCGCGCAATATCTTGAAGGCGGCAATGCCGACGGCAACATCTACCGCGGCCCAGCCAATGTCGGCCGCTCCGATGGCTGCGTCTTGCCGCCACTTTGTCTCCAACCCTCGTATGCCCCCGGCAAAAAAACTATTGAGACCTTCAAGCACGCGTTCGGTCTGTACCCAGGCTACCTGCCCTTCAGGCGTCATCACGAATTGCCCAAGAAAGTCATAGCCCTCTTCCTTTAGGAAATGGAGGGCATATAGCCCGCGCTCCTCATCAGACATGGGCTGCAGAGCCTCGGTTTCTTCGGCTGGATCGTCCGACCACAAGCGACGCACGGCACTGGACGCTGACCGGGCCGTTTCCTGCACCCGGCGCATCCACTCAACAGTGGACACCTCGTTGTTCAGAAAATAGTGCACAGGCAGGACAATGTCTTCGCCATAGTGGCGCAAGACGTTCCGAAAGATTTGGCTATCGCCATAGGCGAGAAAAATAGGTCTGGCCATTTCCGGGTAACGCAGAAACGCCAGTCGCGCCTTTGTCAGCAAGACCGGGTCGTCGGCAAAAGACAAGAACAGCGCCTGAAGCTCGGCCGGCTCGGCCGAAAGCTCGTCCGAGTACTCGGGCATGGTTTGCTCAAGCTGCAAATGCAAGAGCCGCTGCTCCAGCGGCTCGGGCGGACGCAGAAAGGTGATGAGTACTGCGGCAATATACGCCAGCAAGGCGGCGGGAAGAAGGGGCTTCACAACAAAAAGAGATTTCAAAGGTGTAGGGCGGGGCGACAACACATCCGGCCTTTACCGCGGACATTGGAACGCGCTTTCATCGAGGTCAGTGTTCGTCAAAATACCGAGTTCGACCCGCATCAGCGCCAGCGTTTCACTCATTAATACACGACTTGGGAAGAAAAATAAAAGGAAAAACGGTGGTCGGCAAAAAAAGAAAAAGAGACCACTCTATGCCCTTTTTTGTTCCAAAACCCCAATTGTGACAAAAGTAAACTTCCCGCAGTGACTTAGCTTCATGTCCCTAGCGCCGCGGTCCCGTTCCTTCTGCCGCTGGCGTGCCTCACCCCTTCTTCTTCTGAGTCCATCCTATGCGATTCCTACTTGCGCCGCTCACTCTGGCGCTGCTCTCGAGTGCCGCGCCTGCGCAGTCATATTCGTCAATCTGGAACCTCGGCGACAGCCTGTCAGATACAGGGCGAACCCATTTCCGCACCACATTGCTCTCCATCGGCGCCGCACCGCTGGCAGGAGGCATTCCCCCGGACCTCGTGCAGCCCAAAGGCCCGCTTTATTACGCTGGAAGATTCTCCAATGGGCCGGTGTGGGTGGAACACCTATCTGGACTGCATAACATCCAGTACGACCCAGATCGGAACCTGGCTTGGGGAGGCGCAGTCACTGGCAAAGCGCGCGACATTGCCATCTCTGCTGTGGTGAAGCATTTAGAAGAGCAGGTAGATGAAGAGTTCCGGCCCAAAATAGACGGCAATACGAAAGGCATATGGGGCACGATCTCTGGCTGGTTCAGCAGCCCTCAGCTGTCAGCCAGCCAGTTTGGCGACTCTCCGCTCGTTACTTTATGGATAGGTGGCAACAATTTCCGTCAAGAAGTTGAAGATAAAGATTGGCATAAGGCCTGGCTGTTCGGCTCACGCGACTTCAACACTCCGAAGAACACGCTGTTGGAGAACGTGCCGGCCAACTTACGCCGAATCAACGAGTCCTTTTTATCGCGCAAGGATATCGGCCGCAATGGTGTCACCTATTACGTGCCCACCGTCCCGGATGTGAGCACGACTCCCAAGTTTGCGAACGAGCCGGTGGACGCGCGCGCCGCGCTGGGCGGCGCGGTCATGGAAACAAATCGCGGGTTGAAGAGTGCGATGTATGAGTTGGAGGACCAGTTCAAGGCGACGAACCCGGCCACTCGTATTATTGTGATCGACACGGCAGCTCTACTGGCCGAAGTTCAAAACAATCCTGGGCCCTTCGGCTTTAAGTACACTTCCGAAAATTGCGTGAACGACGAAACGGGCAAGTACACCAACGGCTGTTCTGCAAGCAATGTGGGCGACTACTTGTTTTGGGACCGGTTCCACCCGACCACCAAGGCGCATAACATGATTGCCAAGTACGCCTACGACACGGATCGGGCGGAAAGGGGTCAGGACATATCGCTTACCTTCCCCTATGTCGCCAATATTGAAATCCGCAATCGCGCGTTCGAGGGCGCAATCGGCGGAACAGGCAGCCTGATCAAAAAAGGCGAAGCCACGCTGACGCTGGCCGGCAATAACACATATAGTGGCGGAACCCGCATCGACCGCGGCACCATCAGGGTGAGCAGCGACCGGAACCTGGGCGCAGCCACTGGCCTGCTGACGATGCGGGGCGGAGCCCTGAACAACAGTCAAAGCTTCACGATGAGCCGGAACGTGCGGATTGAACCGGCGGTGTGGGCGCCGGTATTGCCGGGGGACACAAGTGGCTCAAAGTTCGGCGCGACCTTCAACACAGACGCGGGCACTACGCTAACCTTGGCGGACAATGTCATTTACGGCAAGGGCGACATCGAGAAAACGGGCGCGGGCAGTCTGGATCTGCGTTCGACCATGGATAGCGGCCGCGAACTTACGCAGGTGACGCAAGGCACTCTCAAGATCAACACCGTCAACGAATACCGCAGTACCGAGGTCCATATTTCCGAAGAAGGTATCCTTGGCGGAACGGGCACGATCGTGGGTACGGTCAAGAACGCCGGTTTTGTCAGTCCCGGCAACTCCATCGGCACTCTCACGATTGCTGGCGATTACATCCAAGAGGATGCCGGGTCGGTAGTGCTAGAAGTGGACACGCACCGCTCAGACGCTTTGCATGTGGAAGGGGCCATGCATTTGGACGGCGATGTCCATATCGCGCTGGACCCCACCGACAAAATCGTGAACCAGACATTCACTTTTGCCACCACTGACGGGCAGAGACACGGTGTCTATGACGAGGTCCACGACCTCAGTCCATTTTTATTCCAGACGCTGCACTACGAGCCCACATCCGTTTCGGTCAGCTTCTCTCGCGATTTTCATGCTCCGGTCCGTACCGAAGGCCAGCGGGTGATGGCGGACTATCTTGGACAAGCCTACTCGCTCCAGTCGCAGGGTGATTTAGATGTGATCTATTTTGCTCTCGATCACACGGTCACCAATGAAGGTGGCGCCGCGGCCCTCGATACCCTGTCGGGCAGTGCCCTGGGCAACATCACCACAGCCGACGCGCTGCAACGCGGCCAATTTGTACGAGCGATTGAAGATCGCATGGCACAGCGCCGTTCCGGTCAAGCGATGACCCACGTTACCCCTGCAGCTGCGGGCTCGAACAATGGCGATCCTCTGGGCGCCAATGCCAATATGCAACGCGCCGTGGCTAACGTCGCTCGCTCCAATGGCCAAGATGCTCACCCAAGTCATCACACGGTGTGGGGACGAGTCTTCGGAGGTCCGGGCGACATCAGCGGCGCCCAGGGATTCGATATGGACTCGGCCGGCGTCATTCTCGGTGCAGATACGTCCGTCGGATCGGGCCTCGTGGGTGTCAGCTTAGCCTACGGCAATATGAGAACCAAAAGCGATGATCGTGTAACCAGCAGCGACGCAGACGCATATCAACTCTCGCTGTATGGCTCTGCTAATGCCGGTCAGTTCTTTGTGGACGGCACTGCGGCCTACACCTATGTGGATATTCAGTCCAAGCGCCGGCTGGAATTCGGCGGGCTGGGACGCCAAGCTCACGGTTCACCCAAAGGGCACGATTTGAGCATGGCAGTTAAAGCGGGTGCCCGCGTGAACCTTGGCGGATGGGATGCCGAACCTTCCTTAGGCCTGGATTGGTATCGACTGCGTCGTTCCGGATTCCAGGAATCAGGGGCGGGCGCGGCCTCACTGAATGTCGCCAGCTCAACAATGGATTTGATCATGCCTTCGGTGGGCGCCCGAGTCACGCGTACGTTCCAGACCAGTTCCTATAGCTGGAGCCCCGAATTGCGGGTGCGTTACTACCACAACCTGGGCGACAAACACACGCATACCAAGGCCACAATGGCAGGGATTGGCGGAACACCCTTTAGCGTGACTGGCTTGGGCGTCGGTAGGCATATTGGTGTGGTCGGAGCCGGTATCGCTATTCAGGCCAGAGAAAATCTGCAATTATCAGGTAGCTACGACGCTTCCTTTGGCAGCCATGCAACGTCTCACAACTTTATGTTGGGATTGAAGCTGCGTTGGTAAGGCTGTTGCCCGGCTCGGCCCTGGGCCAGCCGGGCCTTCGCACTTTGCATAGGCAAGCAAACCTTAACGGTATTCAACATGCCACACATCGTCATCGAGTACACCCCCAACCTGACCGACCTGC
>JAJUGB010000198.1 GCA_029268595.1 Alcaligenaceae bacterium
CGGCGTAAACATTCTCACCCTGGCCCTTGCCGCCGGCCTGGGGAGGAGCCTGGCGCCTTCCATCACGGTCCCCGCGACGGCGCGCGCGCCGCTTCTGCAAGAGGCGTTCTATCTTGTCTATCCCCGCGGACAGGGGGTGGTGACAAAGGTCCGGCCGGTGCCCGCCGATCTTGCCCAAAACGTAAATGGCCAGGTAGTACGGGCCTGCGAGCGGCGCGGAAAATACCTGCTTATACGCTTTGATAGCGGCAGCCTCATTGTTCACCTGGGAATGTCCGGCTCGCTGAGGCGGGTGTCTTTAGAAGAGCCCAGACGCAAACACGATCACATCGAGTGGCGCTTCGCCGATGCACGCTTCTTATTACACGACCCGCGCCGTTTTGGCGCCGTGCTTTGGCATAACCATGACAATGGTCCGCTATTGCAGCATCCCCTGCTCGCAAGCCTGGGCATCGAACCTTTCGACGCCGATTGCACCGGCGCGTATGTGAAGACGCGGTTCCAGGGGAAAACCCAAGAGATCAAACAGGCCTTGCTTTCGGGCAGCATAGTGGTTGGAGTGGGCAATATCTACGCATCGGAGGCTTTGTTCCGTGCACGCATACACCCCAGAGCTAAAGCAGGCGGGTTATCGCTGGCGCGCTGCGAGCGGTTATGCGAGGCTATCAAGCAAACACTTACCGACGCCCTGACCTCGGGGGGCAGCACTTTGCGAGACTATGTCAATGCCACCGGCGAGCCAGGATCTTATTTCGCCATACACGCCGCCGTGTATGATCGAGAGGGCTTGGAATGCCGCGTGTGCAACACGCCCATACGCCGCATCAATCAAGGCCAACGAGCCACCTACTACTGCCCACGCTGCCAAAGAAGATAACAAGTACCGCGCACAAGGAGACAAACCATGGCGCAACTGCAATATCAAAGCGGATTCGGAAACCACTGCAGTACGGAAGCTCTTGCGGGCGCCCTGCCGCAAGGGCGAAACTCGCCGCAACGCTGCCCCTTTGGTCTGTACGCCGAACAGTTGTCCGGCACGGCCTTCACCTCGCCCCGGCACGAAAATCGCCGCAGTTGGCTTTACCGCATCAGGCCTTCGGCGGCAGGGCAACAGCCTTTTGAACCGTACAGTCATGGCGCCTGGACGAATCAGTTTGGGCAGGGGCCAACCAGCCCCGACGTCATGCGTTGGAACGCACCTGAGGTGCCGCAGGAACCCACTGATTTCGTTGACGGCATAGTCACCTGGGCAGGCAACGGCAGTTGCGACGACCACACCGGTGTGTCCATTAACTTGTATACGGCCAACTCCTCGATGCTGGACCGGTACTTCTATAACGCCGACGCCGAAATGCTGGTCGTGCCCCAGCAAGGGCGCTTGCGGTTTTCTACCGAGCTCGGACGCATCGACATTGAACCTTGCGAAGTGCTTGTTATTCCGCGAGGGGTCCGTTTTCAGGTTGAGCTACTCGAAGACCAGGCGCGGGGCTATCTGCTCGAGAATTTCGGCCAGCTTCTGCGACTGCCCGAGTTGGGCCCCCTGGGGTCGAACGGGCTGGCCAACCGACGCGACTTTCTTATCCCCGTCGCATGGTATGAAGACCTCGAGGGCCGCTTTGACCTTATCGTCAAGTTTGCGGGCGCCCTATGGAAAGCCCCCCTTGATCGCTCGCCCCTGGACGTGGTCGCATGGCACGGCAATTACGCCCCCTACAAGTACGACTTGAGGCATTTCAACACAATAGGGTCTATCAGCTTCGATCACCCTGACCCCAGCATATTCACTGTGCTTACCTCGCCGTCGGAAGTCCCGGGAACCGCCAATCTGGATTTTGTCGTATTCGGGCCTCGCACCTTGGTCATGCGCGATACTTTCCGGCCGGCCTGGTACCACCGCAACGTGGCCAGCGAGTACATGGGGCTTATACAAGGAAGCTACGACGCCAAGGCGCACGGCTTCGTTCCGGGCGGCGCAAGCCTGCACAACTGCATGTCGGCGCACGGGCCAGACGCCGCCACATTTGAGAAGGCCTCCACCGCGGACACCCATCAGCCGCAGCAAATCGAGGGAAGCTACGCCTTTATGTTTGAGACGCGTAAGGTGATCCGCCCGACTGACCGCGCCTTGTCATCGCCGCTGCGCCAAAGAGACTATCACCAGTGCTGGCAGGGGTTGGCCAAGCATTTCCAAGCGCCAAATGTCGGAGCCTGACATGGGCGCGGCTTTGAACGAGACTCATGACCCTAATTTGCAAAGTTGGATCGCCTCGGCCAACGAGCCTGACAGCGGCTTTCCTATACAGAACCTGCCCTTCGCCGTCTTTCGCCCCGATGAGACAGCATCTTTCCGGCCCGGGGTGGCCATAGGCGACCGGATTCTCGATCTGCAGGCGCTGGCCGATCTGCGCCCTTTTTACGGGCTGGCCGCACGCGCTTTAGAAGCGTGCAAGGGGCAACGGCTTAATGCCCTTATGGCGTTAAGCTCTGCGCATTGGTCAGCCTTACGACTCGAGCTATCTCGAGCCCTGAGGCTCGGCTCTGCCATGGCCGATCGTCTGCAGCCCCTGCTCAGCGCTCAGAGTGACGCTCAGTTTGATCTACCCGCGCGTATTGGCGATTACACCGACTTTTACATATCGATTCACCACGCATCGGCGGTGGGCAGCCTATTTCGACCAGATAACCCGCTCTTACCCAACTACAAATGGGTGCCAATTGGTTATCACGGCCGGGCCTCCAGCATCTCGGTGTCGGGCAGCGATTTTGCGCGTCCCTGCGGACAGACAAAGCCGGCTGGGAACCCTGGGCCGCCTCAAGTCGGTCCAAGCCAGCGACTGGACTACGAACTGGAGCTTGGGGCCTTTATAGGTACGGGCAATCCAATGGGCCGGCGTATCCGCATCGAAGACGCCGAGTCCCATGTCTTCGGTTTGTGCTTGCTCAATGATTGGTCGGCGCGCGACCTTCAAGCTTGGGAGTATCAGCCCTTGGGCCCTTTCCTGGCCAAAAATTTCGCCACGACAATTTCGCCCTGGCTGGTGTCCATGGAAGCTCTAACGCCCTTTCGGTGCCCTTTCGCGCGTGCTTCCGGCGATCCGAGCCCCTTGCCTTATCTGTCTTCCACTGACAACGACAGCTCCGGCAGCATCGACATTGAACTCGAGGTGTGGATCACCACCCAAAGGTCGCGAGAGGCCGACGAACAACCCTTTTTATTAGGACGAAGCAATTTTCGTCATGCCTACTGGACTCTTGCCCAGCTTGTCACGCATCACACGGTCAATGGCTGCAACCTGCAACCGGGCGACCTGCTGGGAACCGGTACTCTCTCGGGCCCCGGCGCGGGCCAAGAAGGCTCTTTACTGGAACTCACGCTCGGAGGCAAACAGGCAGTGCAGCTGCCCTGGGGAGAGCAGCGCCTGTTTCTTGAAGATTTCGATGAAATTACCTTGAAGGCGGTGTGCCGGAAGGCGGGCTATCCATCGATCTCGTTCGGTGGATGCTCGGCCCGGGTGTTGCCTCCATTACCGCTTACTTCCACCGAACGTTAACCGTGTTGTTGGCGCTGTCGTATTGTTAACGTTACTGTGCTGTTGCCGCTGCGCTGCCGCAAGGTTCAGGCAGTCGTGCTTGCAATGCTGCACTGAACGGTCCACTGTCACCGCTGCAACACTTTGCCCGGATTCATGATGCCTTGCGGATCAAGCGCTTGCTTGATGCGATGCATCAGCTGCATTTCCACAGGGTCTTTAAATTGCGGCAGGACATCGCGCTTGAGCTGGCCTACCCCATGCTCGGCACTGATCGATCCGCCAAGCTCGAACACCGACCGATGGACGATGTCGTAGATGGCGTCTTGTTTGGCCAGCAGCTCGGCTTCCGAATACCGCTCGCCGCGCGTGACGTTATAGTGAAGATTACCGTCGCCCAAGTGCCCGAAGATGACATGCTTTATGCCCGGGTGCTGCTCCTGTATCTTGGCATTGGTGGTTTCGATGAAACGAGCCATATTGGACACGGGAACCGAGACATCGTGTTTGATGCTTTTTCCCTCCTCCTTTTCGGCCAGGGGGATGCTTTCGCGCAAATGCCATAACGCCTTGCTTTGAGAAATGCTTTCAGCAATGACAGCGTCCAGCACCAGGCCAGACTCCAAGGTGTCGCCAATAATGGCTTCAAACCGCTCGCGCGCATGTTCCTCGCTTTCGCTATCGGATAGCTCGAGAAGCGCATACCAGGGCAACTGTGCCGACTCGCCTTCAAAGGGAAGCCGCTGCTGCGGAAAGTGGTGGTTTACAAGCCGCAGGCAGTCGCCGGCAATCAACTCAAACCCGGTCAGGGCGGCGCCAAACCCCTGGCGAGCGACGGTCAAAAGAGCCACCGCGTCCTCGACGCTATTGAGAGCAAGCAGAGCGGTACATTGGGCCACTGGCAAAGGAAACAATTTAAGGGTGGCGGCCGTGATGATGCCCAGCGTGCCTTCACTTCCCATGTACAGGTTGCGCAAATCGTAGCCGGTATTGTCTTTGCGTAAGCCGCGCAAACCATTCCAGATTTCGCCCTGAGGTGTGACGACCTCTAACCCCAATACCAGGTCGCGGGCGTTTCCATAGCGTAAAACCTGGGTGCCCCCAGCGTTGGTCGCCAGGTTGCCGCCTATGGTGCAGCTGCCTTCGGCCCCCAGGCTTAGCGGAAACAGACGATGGGCATCACGAGCGGCCTGCTGTACGGACTGCAATATGCAACCGGCCTCTACTTCCATGGTGTCGTTGTCGGCATCCAGTCCTCGGATACGATTGAGCCGCCCCAGGGAAATGACAACGGCCGTGCCCGTGGTGTCGGGGGTGGCGGCGCCGCACAAGCCGGTGTTGCCCCCTTGCGGGACAATGGGAACGTTATTGGCCGCGCACCATTTGACGACTTCCGCAACTTCGTCCGTTGTACCCGGCCTTACAACCGCCAGCGCCGATCCGGTGTAGCGGCCGCGCCAATCAGTCAAATACGGCTCGGCATCATCCCCAAGCAACACATGGGGTGCGCCCACAATACCCGCCAGCTGGTCCACATTAGTCATTACTTTCCCTTAACTGAAGGTGAATGCATAGGGCTTCATTTTAGCCCGGTTGCCTTTGTTACCCAGGGTGACAGCATCGGTGTGGCCCTGTGCCATAATCCCCGCGTGTCCTTCCCCAGTTACAGGAGCAGACGTGACAAAGAACCC
>JAJUGB010000199.1 GCA_029268595.1 Alcaligenaceae bacterium
TCTTTGCCTTGCCTCAGTCTCCGCAGCTGTTCAAGCAAATGCTGATGGTGGCCGGCTTTGATCGCTACTATCAGATCACCAAGTGCTTCCGCGACGAAGACCTGCGCGCCGATCGCCAGCCCGAATTCACGCAGATCGATTGCGAAACGTCCTTCCTGAACGAAGAACAGATTCGCGAGATCTTCGAAGGCATGCTGCGTCACGTGTTCAGCACGGTGCAGCAAGTTGAGCTGCCCGCCAAGTTCCCCACGATGACGTGGGAAGAGGCCATGCGCCGTTATGGTTCCGATAAGCCCGATCTGCGTGTGAAGCTCGAGTTCGTCGATGTGTCGGACCTGATGAAGGACGTGGACTTTAAAGTGTTCTCTGGGCCGGCCAATGATGCCAGCTGCCGCGTGGTGGCCTTGCGCGTTCCCGGCGGCGGGGCCATGCCGCGTAGCGAAATCGACAGCTACACCAAGTTTGTGGGCATTTATGGCGCCAAGGGCCTGGCCTACATCAAGGTCAATGATGCGGCTTCGGTGCCCGACGGCCTGCAGTCGCCCATCGTCAAGAACATTCACACCCAGGCGCTCACCCAGCTCATCGAGCGCACAGGTGCGCAAAACGGCGACCTGATCTTCTTTGGCGCTGACAAGACCAAAGTCGTCAACGACGCCATGGGCGCTTTGCGCGTCAAGATCGGCCATAGCGAGTTCGGCAAGGAAAACGGCCTGTTCGAGGCCGGCTGGCAGCCGCTCTGGGTGGTGGACTTCCCCATGTTCGAATACGACGCACAGGAAGGCCGCTATTTTGCCGCTCACCATCCGTTCACCAGCCCCAAAGACGGCCACGAAGAACTGCTTGAAACCGCCCCGGACAAAGCCCTGGCCAAGGCCTACGATATAGTATTGAACGGCTGGGAAATCGGCGGCGGTTCGGTCCGTATCCATCGCGCCGATGTGCAGACCAAGGTGTTCAAGGCCTTGAATATTGGTGCAGAAGAAGCTCGTGAAAAGTTCGGTTTCCTGCTGGATGCCCTGCAATACGGTGCTCCACCCCACGGCGGTGTGGCCTTTGGCCTGGATCGTCTGGTCACCATGATGGCCGGGGCGGAATCCATTCGCGACGTCATTGCCTTCCCCAAGACCCAGCGGGCCCAAGACCTGTTAACCGATGCTCCGTCGCCTGTAGACGAGAAGCAGCTGCGCGAACTGCATATTCGCTTGCGCGCAGTGGAAGCAAAGCAATAACGCCGACGGCGGGTATCGTGCCTGACACCCGGGCCGGTACCCAAGTCGCGGCGCTGACTTGAAGAGGAGCCGTGTCGGTACTTCGTATCGTTAGCTATAACATCCATAAAGGGCGCTCGGCCTCGGGCGCCCGCGAGTCCCTGTCAGACCTTCGGTTGGGGCTGTATAACCTGCACCCAGACCTACTGTTCTTGCAGGAAGTGCAGGGCCGCAACGAGCGGCGCACGACCTTGCATGCCCAGCACGAGTCGTTGGGCGCGGCGCTGGCCATGGATGTGTGCTACGGCTGCAACGTGGTTCGGCCGCAAACCGACCACGGCAACGCCTTACTCTCGCGCTTTCCCATTCTTCAATACGAAAACCAGGACATTTCCGACCATCGCCTGGAGCAGCGCGGCCTGCTGCATGCGGTGGTAGAGGTAGAGGGCCGGCCCGTCCACTGCATCGTCGTGCATCTGGGCCTATTCAATGGCGGACGAACCCGCCAGGTGATGGCGCTGGTGGATCGCATCAAGCGCATGGTGCCGGCTCACGAGCCCTTGCTTATTGGGGGCGACTTCAACGACTGGAACAACCGCCTGGCGCCGCTGTTTGTCGAGCAGCTGGGGCTGTTTGAAGTCTTTGCGTTTTCTCCGCGCTATGAAGAGGCCGAAGGGACGCTGCGTGGCTCTGTATTGCGCATGGGGCGCAACCTGGGCCGTCCGCCGTTTTTGCGGCCCACCACCTTGTCGGCATCCGTGCACGAACTGGGAGTGAACGGTGGCGCCCGCATGACCCCGCCGCCGCGAACCTTTCCAGCCGCCTTCCCCTTCTTGCGGCTCGATCGCATCTACCAGCGCGGCTTTGCGGTGCGCAAGGCGCGCGTGTTGCAGGGACAGCCCTGGCGCCAGCTGTCCGACCATTCGCCGATTTTTGCCGAGCTTGAATTGCCCTAGCTGGAATTGCCTAGTAAGAATTGCCCTGGCTGGAATTGCCTGGTCAGAATTGCCGTGGCCGGAATGGCGGTGGATTAGAGACCCTGGCTGACCCGGTTCAGCAGCATGACTTTTGCCGCGATATCGGGCGGCAGCTCCACAAAGTGCGCCGACCGCGAGCAGACGCTTGGCAAAGGCACTGGCCGTTGATCATCAAAGTAAAACTCAAGTGCTGTAATCAGTGCGTCTTGGGCCATCTCTCTGGCCTCAGCCAAATCTTTTCCGTGCGAGATGGCCTCGGGGATGTCCGGGAAGGTAATCAACAGGCCGGTGTCGTCCGGTTCGAACTGGACAGGGTATCGCAGTGGTGCTTCAACTGTACCGGCATCAGAAGAAGGAGTCATAGGTCATCCTTTAATCCAGTCCAAGTTGCTTCAATATGGAAGCGCGCAAGCGCTCGCTTAATTCACGGCCGGGATGGCGAGGCAAAGTGGTCTGTTTACCGTTTAGGTAGACTTTCCAGTGCTTGGCCCCGTTTTCGAACCGAGCGCCGCGGGCCTCCAGCCATCGTTTGAACTCGCTTATTTTCACGGCTGACGTTAAAGAATTATAGGCCGCTTATTTATAGGTGAATCTCGTGCCGCGGAGCAGTCGTACTTCACGCAGACGCCAGAAAAGTCGGTCTTAACTGGTCACCGCGACCGTAATGGCCCACGAGCGCCCGGACGAGTGCAAGCCTGAAGGAGGATGGCGCGCCGCCAGCATCAAAAAGCGTATACAAGATGTAAAGTTCCGGCAGAGCACTGTAGCCTCAATAGCTATAAATTCCATACAGTCGCAATAACAGGAAGGGTATGCCGAAGAAGCAAACGACGCTAACGTGGCGCGAGGGCAATAGCATTCAGCTGCTGCAAAACGGCGGGCAGTTTTTTCCTGCGTTGTGCAAAGCTATTGATGAAGCGAAAAGCAGCGTCCACCTGGAGACCTACATCTTCAACCTGGACGACACCGGCAATCGGGTGCTTGACCGCTTGCGCAAGGCTTGCCTGCGCGGCGTCAAGGTGCGGGTGGTGATTGATGGGTTTGGTAGCGCCGAGAACGCGCCCGAAATTGCCCGCATCCTGGAAGAAATGGGTGCACAATATCGCATATATCGGCCCGAGCCCACCGGCATACGCCGCTATCGGTTCAGCACCCAGCGCCTGCGGCGCCTGCACCGCAAGGTCGTCGTTGTCGACAAACGCATTGGCTTTGTGGGTGGCATCAATATTATTGACGACCTGGAAGACGTGCCCAATGACGGCAAGGGGCCGCGGCCCAGATTTGATTTTGCGGTGCAGGTGCGCGGGCCCATCGTGCAGGATCTCGATCAAGCCCAAAGCGACCTTTGGCTGCGCCTGGGTTGGCGCCGGTGGGAAAACTGGGAAGAAAGCAAGTGGCACGCGGTGTACGAGCGCATGCGCCGTTGGGGGCGCCGCCGAGCGCGGACGGCGCCTGCCGAGCCGGAAACCTTCCATCCAGGCGTACGCGCGACGGTGCTGCTGCGGGATAACATCCGCTTTCGGCGCACTATCGAAAACGTGTATATCCAGGCCCTGGATCACGCCACTCATGACGCACTCATTGCCAATTCGTATTTCTTCCCGGGCATGCGCTTGCGCCAGGCATTGAAGCGTGCCGCCGCGCGGGGCGTGCGTGTTCGCCTACTATTGCAAGGGCGTTGGGAATACCCCATTCAATACAGGGCAAGCCGCAGCCTGTATCACCAGGTGCTTACCGACGGCATAGAAATCTACGAGTACATGCCCAGCTATTTGCACGCCAAGGTGGCGGTCATCGACGGCTGCGCCATGGTGGGCTCAAGCAATATGGACCCCTTCAGCCTGCTGCTGGCCCGCGAGGCCAATGTCTTTATCGACGATGAGCAGTTCGCGGCCGAGTTGCAAAAGGCGCTTGAGCACGAGCTATCCAACAACTGCAACCATGTCACCAAAGAGACGCACGGCAATCGTCCCTGGTACGAGAACTGGATGGATACCGCGGCGTATTGGGCTTTGCGTGTGGGTGTGGCCTTGACCGGCAAGGCCTCCGAATACTAGAGCCAGCATACATCTTTGCGGTTCACACAGCCGGCCAGGTGCGAGTCCGGAGCCTGGAGACTTATGAGCCCGATGCCGGTTCCGACCCAGTTCAGTACATCCCGCAATCATTCCTGTTCCGCTACAAAATTCCAACATGAGACACTACACTGGGGTTTCGTCTTGGGATACACGTTCACGGAGCAAATGCGATGTCAGCCAGTCCATCAGGTCGAATTCACATCCGTAAGGTGGCCGTCTGCGGAGCCGGTGTCATGGGGGCGCAAATTGCCGCCCACTGCGTCAACGCCGGCATACCGGCTGTGCTGTTCGATTTGCCCGTACCCGATGGCGAAAAAAATGGCTTGGCAAAGAAAGCCATCGCCCAACTGACCAAAGCCAACCCGGCGCCCTTGGGCGTACCCGAACTGGCCCGTTTCATCACCCCCGCCAACTACGACGACAATCTAGACCTGCTCGGTCAATGCGACCTCGTCATTGAGGCCATCGCCGAGCGCATGGACTGGAAGCAGCAGCTGTACGACAAGATAGCGCCTGCGCTAAGTCCCCACGCCATTTTGGCTACCAACACCTCGGGCCTGTCCATTACCCAGCTATCACAAGCCCTGCCCGAAAACCTGCGAACCCGTTTTTGTGGCGTGCATTTTTTCAATCCGCCCAGGTATATGCCCTTGGTGGAACTGATACCCGCCCCCGATACCGAGCCGGCCCTGCTCGATCAGCTGGAAACTTTTCTGGTTAGCGGGCTGGGCAAGGGCGTGGTGCGGGCCAAGGACACGCCGAACTTCATCGGTAACCGCATCGGCGTGTTCAGCATGATGTCGGTCATGCGGCAGGCCAGGAAGTTTGATTTGCCCATCGACCTTGTCGACGAGCTGACCGGCGTTCGCCTTGGGCGGGCCA
>JAJUGB010000200.1 GCA_029268595.1 Alcaligenaceae bacterium
CGTTACCGGATGGCTCGTCCCTCCCCGTCAGACAGCTTCCTTACGAAAAGCGATGGAGGCCGCCATGCAAAGCCCAAGGACTCTGCTGGACGATATGGGCGTAAGGGCCCGTACCGTCGTGGCGCAACACTTTGAGCAACGGCAGCATTGGCAACGCATGGCCGACTTCTACCGCAAGGAACTGCCCACAGCATCCAGCGCTCCCATCACCGTGGCGGGCACTCAGGATCGCCCCTGACGCGCGAGGAGGTGTCGTGCTTGCTAAAAGAATCTTCGATGTTGTGGTTGCGGCTTGTGCGCTGGTGGTGCTGGCGCCGATTCTGGCCCTGATTGCCTGGCAGGTGCGCCGGAACCTTGGCTCCCCGGTTCTATTCCGACAGCAGCGTCCGGGACTGAACGGAAAGCCCTTTACCCTGATCAAGTTCCGCACCATGCGTGACACCCTGTCAGACAACGGGCAGCCGCTGCCGGATGAAGCGCGCCTGACCCCCTTCGGCACATTTCTGCGTTCCACCAGTCTTGATGAACTTCCGGAACTATGGAACGTGCTGAAGGGGGATATGAGCTTGGTCGGGCCGCGCCCCCTCCTGATGCAGTACCTGCCTCTGTACAACGCCTGGCAGTGGCGTCGTCATTTGGTGCGGCCCGGAATTACCGGGTGGGCGCAGGTCAACGGCCGTAATCAACTTGGCTGGCAGGAAAAGTTCCGGATGGACGTCTGGTACGTCGACAACCGGAGCTTCTGGCTAGACCTACGGATTCTGTATCTGACCATCAAACAAGTACTTGCCCGCGACGGCATCAACGCGACAGGCCACGCCACGGTGGAGTACTTCACGGGAAATCGCGAGCATGAAAATACTTTTCATGGGTAGAAAATCCATCGCTGCATCGGCGCTAAGATGGCTGGCTGCCCAAAAAGATGTACAAATTATCGGCGTCCTTACGGATCATCACTTGCCGGTATCGCCTACGGCCGAGGCGGCCCGCTCACTGGATTTACCGCTCTTCACCTTAGACGAGATTCAAAGCCGCCTTGTATCAGACGGCTGGACCTTCGATTTAGGATTGTCACTGCTGTATTGGCGCCGTATTCCGCCAGCTCTGATATCCGTTCCCGAGCGCGGAATCATCAACTTTCATCCGGCCCCTTTGCCGGACTACAAGGGCACGGGCGGGTACAACATAGCCGTGCTGGAAGGCCTTAGCCAGTGGGCCGTTTCCGCTCACTATGTGGACGAGCACATCGACACGGGTCAGATCATCCAAGTGGACCGATTTGAAATCGACCCGCAAACGGAAACGGCACGTTCTTTAGAAGCCACATGCCGCCAGCGTCTGTATGACCTGTTCCTCAGCGTAACAGCGAAGGCTCTGCACACACCTGCCCTATTGCCCAGCTACAAGAACGAAGGCGGCCGGTACATAAGCCGGGCAGAAATGGAGGCCATGAAAGCTATTCGGCCTGGCGACGACATCGAGCGCAAGATTCGCGCCTTCTGGTTTCCTCCCTACGATGGCGCCTATCTCGAGATGGGCGAACAGCGTTACACCCTCGTGAACCGACGCATTCTTAACGAACTGGCCGATCCCGAAGCGAGCAGCTTGTTTACCAAGGAACTCAAGTAAATGCTGGACACGCCCTTCCCTCCCTGGCCCTCATTCACTGATGAAGAGGCCGATAGAATCAAAAGTGTGCTGCTTTCCAACCGGGTCAATTACTGGACAGGGGAAGAATGCCGCCTATTTGAACTGGAATTTGCGGATTGGGTCGGCGTTAATCACGCTATAGCCCTAGGTAACGGAACGCAGGCTCTAGAACTGGCCTTGAAGGCGCTTCAGTTAAAGCCAGGCGAGGAAGTCGTCGTCACTCCCCGCACCTTCCTGGCATCGGCTTCGGCCATTGTGGCGGTGGGTGCCGTACCGGTATTTGCCGACATCGACCCTGATAGCCAGAACATTACCGCCGAGACAATCAGGCCAGTCCTGACCGAACGCACCCGTGCAATCATTTGCGTGCATCTGGCGGGATGGCCTTGCGACATGACCCCCATCCTTCAACTGGCCAACGAGCACGGCATATGGGTCGTCGAAGACTGTGCACAAGCGCACGGCGCCAGGTATCGCGGGCAGTCGGTCGGATCCATCGGTCATATTGGCGCTTGGTCATTCTGCCAAGACAAAATCATGTCCACCGGAGGTGAAGGCGGCATGGTGACGACTAATGACCCCGAGCTCTGGGCGCGCATGTGGTCATACAAAGATCACGGAAAAAACTACGAGAAAGTGCGCAGCCCGCACCACCCGCCCGGCTTCCGCTGGCTGCACGATAGCTTTGGCACCAACTGGCGGATGACGGAGATCCAGGCGGCCATTGGGCGCATTCAGCTGAGGCGCATGGGCGACTGGCATCAACGTCGCCTTCAGAACGCAAAACAGATCTGGACGACCGCCTCGAGTCATAAAGGACTACGCGTACCCGACGTACCGGACCATATCGAGCACGCAGCTTACAAATGCTATGTATTTGTGGACACACATGCTTTACCCGCAGGCGTAAACCGGGACGAGATATGTGCGGCCGTCAACCGGGCTGGAGTGCCTTGCTATACCGGCTCCTGCTCGGAAATCTATCTTGAAAAGGCCTTTGATGGTACTGGCTGGCGCCCCGCTCACCGGCTCCCGGTAGCACGCCAGTTGGGTGAAAGCGCGCTGATGTTTCTTGTCCACCCCACTCTTGAACAACACCATATCGACAAGACGGGGCAAGTGTTAACTCAGGTCATGGAGCAGACATTCGCATGCACTCTTCATTAAACTCCGCCTCGCCGCGCACCGCCATTGCATTGTTGGCACCTTCCCTGGACGGTGGCGGTGCCGAGCGCATCATGGTGGCCCTGGCCAATGGCTTTGTCGATCGGGGGCTCACTGTAGACCTTGTGCTCGTGAAGAAACAAGGCGAGTACCTGGGTGACGTCGACCCACGCGTGCGGTTGGTCGACCTCGGCGCCTCACGCACCTTGCTGGCGCTTCCTCCGTTAGTGCGTTATTTGCGTCAGCATCGGCCTCATGTACTGATTGCGGCTTTGAATCACGTCAATGTGGTAGCCACATGGGCCCGCTCCTTGGCGGGTACACCTACTCGGCTGGTCGTATCGGAGCATTGCAACCTGACAGCCCTGCTAGGCAAACGCCGTACGGTCACCCAGCGATTATTGGTTCGCCTGATGCGCGCCACCTATATCAAGGCCGATGCCATCGTCGCCGTTTCCCATGGCGTGGCCGAGGACCTCAGCGAGGTACTGGATCTGCCGCGTGAGCGTGTACATACCCTCTATAACCCCATCGATGTCGAACGGCTTTCACAACAAAGCCGAAGACCAGTCGATCATCCCTGGTTGGCACAAGGCGGGGCTCCACTTATTGTGGCCGCCGGACGTCTTACACCCCAGAAAGATTTTCCGACCTTGATCCGCGCATTCAAAATACTTCGCGACCGCGGCTGTCAGGCGCGGCTTGCCATCTTGGGTGAGGGTGAAGAGCGTCCGCAACTCGAAGCTCTAATACGAGACACTACGTATCAGGACGACATCCTCCTCCCGGGATTTCAACGTAATCCCTATGCATGGATGCGGGCCGGCGCAGTATTCGTGCTGTCGTCCACGTCCGAAGGCTTTGCTAACGTCATTGTTGAAGCCATGGCGTGCGGAACCCAGATTGTCAGTACCGCTTGCCCAAGCGGTCCGGACGAAATTCTCGAGGGCGGAAAGTGGGGTCGCCTGGTTCCTGTGGGCGATGTTAACGCCCTGGCCCGGGCATTGGAGGAATCACTTCAATCCCCTTCAGCCCCAGACGTTGAGCGTCGAGCAGCAGACTTCAACCTGGACAAGGCCATCAACGCCTATCTACAGACGCTCTGCCTGAATTAGGCAAGTGCGCGTTCCCCACGGGCCGCCTGAAAACCAGCGGCCTGCCACCCCCCAAGCACCACTCTGGCCGGATGGCGTAATCCCTCAGCATACCGTGGCCTAAGTCATCTAACGAATATTTCCCAGCGCCCCCGACCCCTAACATGACTATGTGAGACCGACGTTTCAACCGTTATAGAAACGCCCCGGTCCGAGAAGTTTGGGGAGTGGTTCATGGGCTCTATCGCCAGAAAAGAAGAAACCAGGGTGGCCGGTCGCGTACCGGGCCACCCTTCAAGCTTTCGAGAGAGGCTCCTGGGTCTGAGCCGGGTTCAAAAACGCAGCTTGCAATTGACCGCCGACGTGATTCTGCTGTGGGCCAGTTTATGGCTGGCCTTTTACATCCGGCTGGGAGGCGTGCCCGAGCTCCAGTTACTGCAAACACATATCTGGCTATTTTGTGCAGCGCCCGCGATCACGATTCCTTTGTTGATGCACTTCAATCTATATCGCGCTGTCGTGCGGTACCTGGGGCAGGAAACGCTGGCAAGGGCGGCGCTTGCCATTACTCTGTCAACCGCTTGCCTGGCCGTGCTGATGGTTCTGATCCGGACCCACACTTCGACCACCGCCTTATCGGTCCTGGTCATACATTGGCTACTCAGTCTGATGCTACTGGGCGGCGTGCGCATCGCGATGCGCCAGTATTTCGGTCGAGCCCCTCTGCATAGTTGGACTGCGGTAGCGCCACGGACCGACCCGGCGCATACTGACACCCGAGTCGCCATCTACGGCGCGGGCACTGCGGGCAACCAGTTGCATCAAGCGTTACGGACAGGAAGCCGATTGCGCCCGGTTGCCTTTATTGACGACGATCCGACACTTACCGGCCGGATATTGGCGGGTCTGCCCATTTACCATAGCGCGTCCGTGGGCGAACTGGTCGAGCGCCTGGCTATAGAGCAGGTGTTGCTTGCCATTCCTTCGGCATCGCGTCGACGCCGCAAGGAAATCGTAGAGCGTCTTGCGCGCCATTCAGTCGAAGTGCGGACCATTCCCACATTTGCCGATCTGGCTAGCGGGCGGTTCAAACTTCAGGACGTGCGCGACGTGGAAATTGCCGACCTTCTTGGCCGAGATCCTGTGCAGCCTGATGAGCGGCTATTTCGGCAATGCATAGAAGGCAAGGTGGTTATGGTGACCGGCGCCGGCGGGTCGATAGGCAGCGAATTGAGCCGTC
>JAJUGB010000201.1 GCA_029268595.1 Alcaligenaceae bacterium
ACGGCGGGGCTGCATTTCGATGAGGCGATGCTGGCCCGGCTGGCCTCCCTGGGGGTGGGCACCGCCCATCTGACCCTGCACGTGGGGGCGGGCACCTACCAGCCGGTGCGGGTGGAGCGCATCGACGAACACCGGATGCACGCCGAGTGCTACCAGGTGCCCGAGGCCACGGCCGAGGCGATCCGCCAGACCCGGGCCCGGGGCGGGCGGGTGGTGGCGGTGGGTACCACGTCCATGCGCACCCTGGAATCCGCTGCCTGCGGCCAGGGTCTGGTCCGGGCCGGGGCCGGGGAAACGGACATCTTCATCACTCCCGGTTACCGCTTCCAGGTGGTGGACCGGCTCATCACCAATTTTCACCTGCCGCGCTCCACCTTATTAATGCTGGTTTCTGCTTTGGCTGGAATGGAGCCGATACAACGCGCCTACGCTCATGCGGTAGAGTCGCGCTATCGCTTTTTCAGCTATGGCGACGCCATGTTCATAGAATCTCCTCACTCATGACAGGACTTCAATTTGACCTTCTGGCCACCGACGGGAAAGCGCGCCGGGGACAAGTCACCCTCAATCACGGTACCGTACAAACGCCCATTTTCATGCCGGTTGGCACTTATGGCAGCGTCAAAGCCATGTTGCCTCACGAGCTTGAGGAAATCGGCGCGCAAATTGTCCTGGGCAACACGTTTCATCTCTGGTTGCGGCCAGGCACGGACATCATAGAAAAGCACGGCGGCCTTCATGGGTTCATGCAGTGGGACAAACCCATACTGACCGACTCCGGCGGCTTCCAGGTATTCAGCCTCGATAGCTTGCGCAAAATTACGGAGGAAGGCGTTCGGTTTGCCTCGCCCATAGACGGCAGCAAGCTCTTCCTGACACCAGAAGAGTCCATGCGTGTGCAGCGCGCCCTGAACTCGGACATTGTCATGGTGTTTGACGAATGCACGCCCTACACCATAGAGGGCCGTCCCGCTACGTCAGAAGAAGCCGCTCGCTCCATGCGCATGTCTCTGCGTTGGGCCAAGCGTTCGCGCGAAGCCTTCGACCAATTGGAAAACCCCAACGCTTTATTCGGCATCGTGCAAGGAGGCATGTACGAACAACTGCGCGACGAATCCCTCGCAGGCCTCGTCGACATCGGTTTCCATGGGTACGCCATTGGCGGCCTATCGGTGGGTGAACCTAAAGAGGACATGTTGCGCATCCTGGCCCATGTCACACCCAAATTGCCCGCCATGGCGCCCCGCTATTTGATGGGAGTGGGCACGCCCGAAGATCTCGTTGAAGGCGTCAGCCAGGGCGTGGATATGTTCGACTGCGTCATGCCCACACGCAACGCACGCAACGGCTGGCTATTTACCCGGTTTGGCGACATCAAGATACGCAACGCGCGTTATCGCGACGACACCCGCCCCCTGGATCCGACCTGCCATTGCCATACCTGCCAGCATTTCTCGCGCAGCTACCTGCACCACTTGCAACGCGCCAACGAGATAACAGGAGCGCGTTTGAATACATTGCACAACTTGCACTTCTATGTACAGCTAATGCAAGAAATGCGCGACGCCATAGAACAAGGGGTCTTTCAGACGTGGCGGACACGCTTTCTGGAAGATCGCACACGTGGCGTAGATTGAGAAAGATATAGCTACAATACAAAATTCACTTGAAAATTTCAGGAGTTACGAAGAATGCTCGTCGACACGCTCACCTTAGTCACCGCACAGGCCGCGCCCGAAGGGAATGCGCTGATGGGTATGCTGCCCATCATCCTGATGTTCGTCATTTTGTACTTCTTGATGATACGGCCCCAGATGAAACGCCAGAAAGAGCACCGCAACATGGTGGCGGCGCTTGCCAAGGGCGACGAGGTCATCACCAATGGCGGCATGCTGGGCAAAGTCACCAAGGTCAGCGAAAGCTACATCACTGTTGAAGTCAGTTCTTTGGCCGACAAGCCTGTCGAAGTCGTTCTCCAGCGCACCGCCGTTGCAACCGTCTTGCCCAAGGGCACGATCAAGTCGCTGTAAGACGTCCTTACACTGCCTCCGTTCGGGGCAGTCTCCCGCTTCCACCTGACCGACGATGAACCGCTACCCCCTCTGGAAATACCTGACCGTACTAGCCGCTCTGCTTATCGGGCTGCTGTACACCTTGCCCAATTTCTTCGGCGAATCGCCGGCGGTACAAATTGCGGGAGCCAAAACTGCTGTCAAAGTTGACAACTCGACTCTCGATCGCGTACAGACCTTGCTGCAGGAGCACGACATTCCCAGCACGGGCGCCTACTTTGAGCAAAACGGCCCCGTCGGCACCGTACGGGTCCGCTTCGACTCCCCTGACACTCAGCTCAAGGCCAAAGACCTTATCGAGCGCACGCTGAATCCCAATCCGGAAGACCCTGACTACACAGTCGCGTTGAACTTGCTGTCGTCCTCGCCCGACTGGTTGACCGCCATCGGGGCGCGTCCCATGTATCTGGGCCTGGACCTGCGCGGCGGCGTCCACTTCCTCTTGCAAGTCGATATGCATGGGGCCCTGACCGGGCGTTATGATTCGCTGGCCAACGATGTACGCAGCAGCCTTCGAGAAGCGCGTATCGCTACGGGCGGCGTCGAGCGCAGCGGGCAGTCCATAGTGGCTCGCTTCGACTCAGAAGAGGCTCGCGACGCTGCCATGTCCGAGCTGCGCCGCACACTTCCCGACATGACCTATACCGCCAGCAACGCTGGGGGCGCTTACACCTTGGTGGGAAGCTTGAATGAGACGGCCATCAAGCAAGTGCAGGACAACGCACTGCGTCAGAACATCGTCACCCTGCATAACCGCATTAATGAACTAGGGGTTGCCGAGCCGGTCATCCAACAGCAGGGCTCTGATCGCATCGTCGTCCAGCTCCCCGGAGTTCAGGATGTGGCCAAGGCCAAAGAAATTCTTGGGCGGACCGCCACCCTAGAAATTCGCATGGTGGATGACTCGCCAACCGCCATGGCGGCCCTGCAATCCGGCTCCGTGCCCTTTGGCCTCGAGCGCTACACGGACACTGACGGTCGTCCCTTGCTGCTGCGCCGGCAGGTCATCTTGACCGGTGAAAACCTCCAGGACGCTCAGCCGGGTCGCGATCAGCAAACTCAACAGCCCTCGGTCAACCTCACGTTGGACTCCAAGGGTGCACGCATTTTCCGGGACGTCACTCGCGACAATATTGGCAAACGCATGGCCATTCTGCTGTTTGAAAACGGCAAAGGCCAGGTGGTCACCGCGCCGGTTATCCGCAGCGAAATCCCAGGGGGCCAGGTGCAGATCTCGGGCAGCATGAACGCCCAGGAAGCCGCCGACATTGCCTTGCTATTACGCGCCGGCTCGCTGGCAGCGCCGATGAGCATTATTGAAGAGCGGACCATAGGCCCCAGCCTGGGCGCGGACAATATCGAAAAAGGCTTTAACTCCACCCTCTATGGCTTCCTTGCCATTGCGGTGTTCATCATTGCCTATTACCACCTCATGGGTGTGTTCTCCACCTTGGGGCTAATGTTCAACGTCCTGCTGTTGCTTGGGGTGCTTTCCATGCTGCAAGCCACGCTTACCTTGCCAGGTATTGCTGCGCTGGCGCTTACCCTTGGTATGGCAATCGACGCAAACGTGCTCATCAACGAGCGCATACGCGAAGAATTGCGTAACGGTTTACCTCCACAACAAGCCATTAACCTGGGCTTCGACCGGGCCTGGGGCACTATTCTGGACTCAAACCTGACCACCCTTATCGTCGGTTTGGCGCTACTGGCTTTCGGTAGCGGCCCTGTACGAGGTTTCGCCGTTGTGCACACCATCGGCATACTCACATCGATGTTCTCTTCCGTGGTAGGCGTACGCGCCCTGGTCAACCTCTGGTATGGCCGTAAGCGCAAACTTCAGAAGGTCTCGATCGGACAAGTCTGGAACCCAAACAAAGACTGAGCCCAGCGGCGCCGTCATGCGCCGCCTATTTTGAAGCAGGCAAAAGACAGAAATGGAATTTTTCCGCATACGCCGCACCATCCCCTTCATGCGCCATGCGCTGGTGCTCAACCTCATCAGCTTGATCACCTTTGCGCTGGCTGTATTCTTTATTGCCACCCGCGGCTTTCACTTGTCCATCGAATTCACGGGCGGCACGGTCATGGAAGTCCATTACTCCCAGCCGGCGCAGTTGGATTCTGTTCGGGAAACGCTTGGCGAGTTGGGTTACACAGACTTCCAGGTACAAAACTTCGGCACATCCCAGGACGTGATGATTCGGCTACCCATTCGCGCATCTGAGACATCCGCCGCCCAAAGCGATACGGTTTTAGCCGCCCTTAAGGCACAAGCTCCCGATGTGGAGCTCCGTCGAGTGGAATTCGTTGGCCCGCAAGTGGGTCGAGAACTCGTCACCAACGGCCTCATGGCACTCCTTGTGGTAGTGGTAGGCATCATGGTGTATTTGGGCTTCCGCTTCGAATGGAAGTTCGCCATAGCGGGGGTGGTGGCCAACCTTCACGACGTGGTGATTATTCTCGGTTTCTTCGCATTCTTTCAGTGGGAATTCTCGCTCGCGGTACTGGCGGGGGTGCTGGCCGTACTCGGTTATTCGGTCAACGAATCGGTCGTCATCATGGACCGAATCCGGGAAAACTTTCGTAAACAGCGTAAGTCGTCAGTGCAGGAGGTAATCAACAGCGCCATCACCCAGACCATCTCGCGCACGATGATTACGCACGGGTCGACGCAGATGATGGTATTGGCCATGCTGTTCTTCGGCGGCCCCACGCTGCACTACTTTGCGCTGGCCCTGACCATCGGGATCTGGTTCGGTATTTATTCTTCTGTCTTCGTGGCGGCCGCGATTGCGATGTGGCTGGGAGTGAAGAGGGAGGATCTGGTGAAGCCAGTGAAGAAGGATGAGGATCCGGCAGCGGAATTAGGGTGATCAGATACGGGGCTTAGTGGCCCCGTTTTCTTTTGGACGCTGGCTCTTACGGGCGAGGATGGCGGCTCTTTGCGCGTGTGGTTGCGGTTCTTAACACGTGCGGGTACGGTTCCTAACACGTGCGGCTGGTTCTTAACAGGCGCGGCTGGTTCTTAACAGGCGCGGCTGGTTCTTAACAGGCGCGGCTGGTTCTTAAC
>JAJUGB010000202.1 GCA_029268595.1 Alcaligenaceae bacterium
CGGCCTCATTCACAGCCCCCACACATCGTCGGGCCGAGTACCCACCCCGAAGGGGTACAGATTATTTGTGGACCGCCTGCTGGCTGTGCAGCAGTTCGAGGTGTACGAGCCCAGCCAGATCCGCGAACTTTTGCCCGCCACCGAGCCGTCCCGCGCCGTGAATGCCGCGGCGGCGCTGCTGTCCAATCTGACCAAATTCGCAGGAGTCGTCCTGGCGCCCAAGCGCGCGCAGGTGTTTCGACAGATCGAATTCATTCGGCTTTCCAGTACACGGGTTCTACTCATTATCGTGACGCCCGACGGCGATGTACAAAACCGCATACTGTTCGTACAGCGCGACTATCTCGAGCAAGAGCTTATAGAAGCGGCCAACTTCTTCAACCAGCACTTTGCCGGTATGTCCTTTGCGGAAGTGCGCAACGCCATTACTCAAGAACTCTCCACCTTGCAGGCCGACATATCACGTCTGATGCAGGCGGCGGTCGAGGCGGGCACCGCGCAAGATGATTCAGACGATTCAGTGGTCATATCGGGAGAAGGCAAGTTGCTGGACGTCACGGAGCTGGCTTCCGATATGGACCGCCTTCGACGTATGTTCGCCTTGTTCGAAAAAAAGACCGATCTTTTGCAACTGCTCGATGTCTCGAGTCGTGCTCAAGGTGTGCAGATTTATATAGGGGGCGATTCTCAATTGCTTCCCATGGAAGATGTATCAGTGGTGACAGCCCCCTATGGGGTGGACGGAAAGGTGGTCGGTACACTAGGCGTCATCGGCCCAACTCGGATGGCGTACGAGCGCATCATTCCCATCGTCGACATTACCTCGCGGCTCTTGTCCAACGCCCTCAGTCACAACCAGTCCTGACCCGCTGGCCCGGACCAGGAGATAATCCTTACTAACATCAATAAATAACCGTCTTAGTCCCGCGACAAGGCGGCTTGCTCCATGTCCACATTGCTCGCCTCCCGTTATTTGCCAGAGCCCGTCGATGACCAGGCGCTGGCGCCAAAGCCGGCTCCACGGGTCCAGGGTCCCATCGGCGTTTTGTTGATCAACCTGGGGACGCCCGATGAGCCAACCCCCCCTGCCATACGCCGGTATCTGGCCGAATTTCTGTCAGACCCTCGTGTCATCGAAATCCCGAAGCCGGTGTGGCAGGTCATATTGAGGCTGTTCGTCTTGCCGCGGCGGCCGGTCAAGCTCGCGCCGCGCTACAAGGACATCTGGCTGCCCGAGGGTTCCCCTTTGCTCGTCTACAGTGAAGCGCAAGCCGCAGCGGTGCAACGCGCTCTTGATGACGCTGGTGTCAGCGCTCGTGTGGCGCTGGGCATGCGTTACGGAAGTCCTACAGTGTCGTCGGCTTTGGACGAGTTGCGGGCCCAGGGCTGCGAGCGCATTATCGGCGTGCCCATGTATCCTCAATACGCGGCCAGCACAACCGCGACGGCGGTCGACCAGGTATGCAGGTATGCCAGCCGGATGCGTAATCAGCCCGAGCTGCGCTTCATCAAGCGCTTTCACGATCAACCCGAGTACATTCAGTCTTTGGCCGACCTTGTGCGTAATTACTGGAACACTCGCGGCCGCCCCGAACGATTGCTGCTCAGTTTTCATGGCTTGCCACGCAAGGTGGTCGAACTGGGAGACCCGTATCATCGGGATTGCGTTGAGACAGCACACCTGCTTGCCGAGGCGCTGCACGCAGGCCCAGACCTGGTTCACGTGGCGTTTCAAAGCCGTTTTGGCGCGCAGCAATGGTTGGAGCCATATACCGAACCCACATTGCGCTCGTGGGCGCGCGAGGGAATAAAGGACGTTCACGTCATGTGTCCGGGCTTCTTGGCCGATTGCCTGGAAACGCTGGAAGAGATTCAGGTCGAGTGCCGGGACGCCTTTCTTGAAGAGGGCGGACAACGGTTTGGCTTCATCCCTTGCCTTAACGGAGACGAAAATTGGGGCAGGGGCTTTGCCCGAATCATTGCTCGACACCTCGGCGGGTGGTTGTAACGGTTTCAAACACGAAAAGGACTCGCGGTGGCCTGTATACGTATAAACTTACAGGTTCCACTTGCTGAGAGCTCTTTTTATGCTTAGAAGGAACCCCCGCGGGGATTACCCCGTCGTTCACGAGACGGCCTTCGTCGACCCGACAGCTGTCCTGTGCGGCCTCATCGTTGTGAACGAACATGTGTTCATCGGCCCGTACGCCGTCATACGTGCAGACGAGGTCGACCCCGATGGCAACATGAGCCCCATCATCATCGGCGCCAATTCCAACATCCAGGACGGCGTCGTCATACACTCCAAAGACGGTGCCCCCGTCACGATCGGCGAACATACTTCTATTGCTCACCGCTCCATCGTGCATGGTCCATGCAAGGTTGGCACGCGAGTGTTCATAGGTTTTAACTCGGTATTGTTCAACTGCCAGGTGGGCGACAACGCCGTGGTCCGCCATAACTGTGTGGTTGACGGACACGATGTACCCGACAACTTCTACCTGCCTTCGGCTACCGTCGTGACAGGCGCCACCGACCTGTCCAAGCTCGATACGGTGCCCGAACCCGCTCAGGCGTTCTCCGAGTCGGTGCGTACTACCAACGTCACTCTGGCGCAGGCCTACCGGCGCATTCAGAACGAATTTTGATCGGTCCTGTTCAAGGGCTTGAAATGGGGGCAGGCGCCCCCATTTTTATTGGATTCAACCCATAGAAGTGGAGAGTCACTCATGTCCGCACCCAATCAACCAATAGATCCTAACGACGAAAAACAGCCTGTCGATACATCCGAGCAGCTCGAGGTAAATGCCGACGAGCAGGTTCAGGAAGGCCAAGACGAGGACCTGCCCGCCTTGTTGGAACAAGCCCAGGCCCAGGTGGCTCAGTATCACGAAGATCTGTTGCGTGCAAAGGCCGAGGTTGAAAACATCAGGCGCCGCGCCGAAGAAGAAGTCGCCAAGGCGCGAAAATTTGGTACGGAATCGTTCGCAGAAAGCCTGGTTCCGGTAAAGGACAGTCTTGAGGCCGCTCTGGCAACCCCGGACCAGAGCCCCGAAGCCTGGCGAGAAGGGGTGGAAATCACGCTCAAGCAGTTAACCGCTGCATTCGAGCGCAATTTGCTTAAAGAAGTGAACCCCATGCCCGGAGACAAATTCGACCCGCATGTGCATCAGGCCATTTCTCATGTCCCCACCGAGTATCCGGAAGGGACGGTCGCCCAGGTATTGCAAAAGGGCTATACCATCGCCGAGCGTGTTCTGCGGCCTGCTTTGGTGACCGTATCTGCAGGTAATAAAGCGGCCTAGCGTTCAAGCAGGCAAAAAAGTGCTTGCTTGCCCTTGAAACAGTCGGCCCCGGCCCCACATAAGAATCATCAAACGTATACATTTACCAAAATCATTCATCAGGGTTATAAATCATGAGCAAAATAATTGGTATTGACCTTGGCACGACCAACAGTTGTGTGGCCGTCATGGACGGCAACAAGGTCAAGATCATCGAGAACGCCGAGGGCGCGCGCACGACGCCGTCCATCGTGGCCTATTTGCAAGACGGCGAGATTCTGGTGGGCGCTGCGGCAAAGCGTCAGGCGGTCACGAACCCAGCCAATACTTTGTATGCCGTCAAGCGTCTTATTGGCCGCAAGTTTGACGAGAAGGCGGTACAGAAAGACATCGATCTGATGCCTTACAAAATCGTCAAGGCCGATAACGGTGATGCCTGGGTTGAAGCGCTGGGCAAGAAGCTCGCGCCGCCTCAAGTGTCGGCTGACGTACTGCGCAAAATGAAGAAAACCGCCGAAGATTATCTCGGCGAAGAGGTCACCGAAGCGGTCATTACCGTACCTGCGTACTTTAACGACAGCCAGCGCCAGGCTACAAAAGACGCCGGACGCATTGCCGGCCTGGATGTCAAGCGCATCATCAACGAACCTACTGCTGCCGCACTGGCCTTCGGCATGGACAAGGCCGAGAAGGGCGACCGTAAGATTGCCGTGTACGACTTGGGCGGCGGTACCTTCGATATCTCTATCATCGAAATTGCCGATGTCGACGGCGAGAAGCAGTTCGAAGTGTTGTCCACCAACGGCGACACCTTCCTGGGTGGCGAAGACTTCGACCAGCGCCTCATCGACTACATTATTGGCGAGTTCAAGAAGGATAGCGGCGTCGATCTGTCCAAGGACGTATTGGCCCTGCAGCGCCTCAAGGAAGCGGCCGAGAAGGCCAAGATCGAGCTGTCCTCCGCTCAGCAGACCGAAATCAACCTTCCGTACATCACGGCGGACGCTTCTGGTCCCAAACACCTTAACCTCAAGCTTACTCGCGCCAAACTGGAAGCGCTTGTCGAAGAGCTTATCGAACGCACGATCGAGCCCTGCCGCATCGCCATCAAAGATGCCGGTATCAAGGTCGGCGAAATTGACGACGTCATCCTGGTTGGCGGCCAGACCCGCATGCCCAAGGTGCAGGAGAAGGTCAAAGAGTTCTTTGGCAAAGAGCCTCGCAAGGATGTCAACCCCGATGAAGCCGTGGCCGCCGGCGCTGCCATTCAAGGCTCCGTTCTATCGGGTGATCGCAAAGACGTCCTGCTGCTTGACGTGACACCGCTGTCCCTGGGTATTGAGACTCTGGGCGGTGTGATGACCAAGATGATCCAGAAGAACACCACGATTCCTACGCGTTATTCGCAGGTGTTCTCGACCGCCGACGACAACCAGCCGGCTGTCACCATCAAGGTGTTCCAGGGCGAGCGCGAAATTGCCGCGGGCAACAAGGCCTTGGGCGAATTCAACCTCGAGGGCATTCCGCCTGCACCGCGCGGCACGCCGCAAATCGAGGTCACGTTCGACATCGACGCCAACGGTATATTGCACGTGTCTGCCAAGGACAAGGGCACAGGCAAGGAAAACAAGATCACTATCAAGGCCAACTCCGGGTTGACCGAAGAAGAGATCGAACGCATGGTCAAAGACGCCGAAGCCAACGCCGAGGAAGACCACCGCGTTGCCGAGCTTGCCCAGGCCCGTAACCAGGCCGATGCCTTGGTGCATTCC
>JAJUGB010000203.1 GCA_029268595.1 Alcaligenaceae bacterium
ATAGACCCGGTACAAATCAGGAATCAACCGCCGCCTACGGCCACCACAATTTCCACTTGGTCGTTCTCGGCCAGTTTGGCTGTGGCGTGCTGGCTTTTAGGCACAATATCGCCATTGCATTCCACGGCAATGCGCTTTCCTTCGTAACCCAAACTACGAATCAAATCGGCAACGGTTTCCACGCCGTCCACGGTCTTGGTCGACCCATTCAAAACTATATTCATAGCCTCATTAACTACCTGACGTAACTTGCCCGCCACGGCGCGGGCTCTTGTATTTATGATAGCCGGTTTGCCCGGGCGTGATGGGGCACCGAGATCGACGGCTGGGCGACACTACAGCTAGCCATACTCTGGCTAGTTACTGGCTGCGGCCTCGTCCTTTTGAGCAAAGCGGTCTGTCGCTTCCAGGAGTCGGGCCAGAATGCCCGGTTCGTCAAAGGCATGGCCCGCATCATCCACGATATGAAACTCGGCCTCCGGCCAGGCCCGGTGCAGCTCCCAAGCGGTTCTCATGGGCGTGCACACGTCGTAACGGCCTTGCACGATGATTCCCGGGATGTCGCGTAACAGATGCGCGTTACGCAGCAGCTGCCCGTCTTCCATGAACCCGCCGTGCACAAAGTAATGGTTTTCGATACGGGCAAAAGCCAGTGCGGCTTTGTCTTCGTTGTGCGACGTGCTGTGCTTGATGCTTGGGCGCAAGGTAATGGTGCGGTCTTCCCACTGGCTCCAAGCGTGTGCCGCTTCCAGCTGGACGCGTACATCATCGGAAGTCAGCCTCTTGCGGTAGGCCGCCATCAGGTCTGCTCGTTCGGCCTCGGGAATCGGTGCAAGGTATTGCTCCCACAGGTCCGGAAATAGCCACGACGCGCCTTCTTGGTAGAACCACAAAAGCTCTTCACGGCGCACCGTAAAAATTCCGCGCAAGATCAGTTCGCTGACGCGGTCCGGATGCGTCTGGGCATAAGCCAAGGCCAGGGTAGAGCCCCACGATCCACCAAATACCAGCGCTTTGTCGGCTTGCAGAATTTCGCTGCGCAGGCGCTCTATATCGGCGACCAGATGCCAGGTGGTGTTGTTGTCCAGGCTGGCGTGGGGCAACGATCGCCCGCAACCGCGCTGGTCAAACAGCAAGACCTTGTATTTTTGCGGGTCGAACAAACGCCGATGCATGGGCGAGCAGCCGCTGCCCGGGCCGCCATGCAGGAATACGGCGGGCTTACCTTGCGGGTTACCGCAAAGTTCCCAGTAAATGTGGTGGCCGTCGCCCGTGTCCAGGTGTCCCTGGGCGTAAGGCTGGATGTCCGGATAAAGAGTCCGCATAGGGTTCTATAAACCTAAGTGTTGGTAGCAGGCCTGGCCAATCTTGCACGGCCAGGTGGGCTTTCTTGTCTACGAGCTCTTGCGCTTGAAAATCAAATCCCACACGCCATGCCCAAGCCGCAACCCTCGAGTTTCGAATTTGGTTTGCGGACGGAAGTCTGGGCGGGGAGCGTAGTCTTCACAGGTGTTTTCAAGCAGCGGTTCGGCGCCCAACACGTCCAGCATCTGTTCGGCGTAGTTTTGCCAGTCGGTGGCGCAATGGATGTAGCCGCCCTCAACCAGGCGGCTTGCCAGCAACTGCACGAAGGGCGGCTGTATGAGCCGTCGCTTATGGTGCCGTTTCTTTGGCCAAGGGTCAGGAAAATAAATATGCACACCCGCCAAACTATTGGGCGGAATCATGTCGCGCACTACTTCCACGGCGTCGTGCTGAATGATGCGCATATTCTGCAAGCCGCTTTCTTCAATGCGATTCAGCATGGCGCCCACGCCGGCATTGAAAACTTCAATGCCCAGGAAGTTATCGCCCGGCCTGGCCAGCGCAATTTTCTCTGTGGTCTCGCCCATGCCAAAGCCAATTTCCAATACAGTCGGCGCTTGCCGACCAAAGGCCGCTTCAAAATCAATCGGCTGAGGACGGTAAGGAATGGACCACTTGCTTAAAAACCGGTCTAGCGCCTCTTGCTGACGCGCGGTGATATGACCCCGACGATGCACGAAGCTGCGAATATGCCCATGCGCGGTTGCCGCATCGGTATCTGTAGGGGTATGGGGGTGCATCGAATCCGGTTCGTCGGTTGGCAGGGAAGAGGGCGAGGTGTTCATCCCCGAATTATAGTAATTATCGTTGCGCGATCTGCCCGCCGTTCGCCCCGAGCAAGAGAATTGTGTTGCTCTGCTCTACGGGCTGTGACTCGAGCTGGTGAGCCGTGAAAAGATCCGCCGCCTCCTGTATCGGGCTCTCGCCCCGCTGAACGAAGTGGCAACACGGCTACACCGAAGTGGCAATGCTGCCGAGCGAGAGAATCAAAGGCCGAGAAAGCCGCCTGTCAAGGCTAAATAGAAATGTCCGTTTTTCCCCCCAAGTAGAAATGTCCGGTTTTGGACTTGAGTGGGTCTGCACGTGGACTAGGTGAATTGCGAGCCGGGCTGACAAAGCCGCCTTGACAGCGAAATGCGAAAGGAGCAAACTTTACGCTCTCTTTTTCAGAGCCTTCCGCTACTTCTGCTGCTGCGACCTTCATAGCCACGCAAAATTGAATGGAAGTGGCGGCATCAGCAAGCTCAAAGCGGGTGTAGTTCACTGGGAGAACTTCGGCTTCCCAAGCCGACAGCGTGGGTTCGATTCCCATCACCCGCTCCACATTTCTCAGTCCCTGTCGTTATCTTCGGCGCAATCTCTGCTGGTTCAGGCTTGGCCCCTACTTCATTATAGGGTTCATAGGCTTAGCACCGAGGGCATGATGCGCTGCTCTTCCTGCTCAATAGCTAATAGATCGGCGCGCACTCCGCGTACATGAGCCTGTGCCGCTCGGAAAGCTTGCTGCGGCATTTTCTGCGTAACGGCGTTGTAGAGTCGGGCGTGGTGCCTGTCGATACGGCTTTTTTGCGGCTTTCGGTGGTACAGATTGCTAAGCGTCGCAAAGACGGAATTCAGCATCAGGTCGTTTAGCGTGTCCAGCATATGAACCAGCACTGGATTGTGTGAGGCCTCGCAAATGGCCATGTGGAATGCATGATCCAGCCGGGCATGAGCTGCGGTGTCGGTGTTCTGCTTTTGTGCTGAAACCAAATCCTCGTAGCACCGGGTGATGCGAGCATAGTCGGCCAGGGTGCCGCGCTCTGCCGCTAATCGCGCGGCTTCGCTTTCTAGAAATTCCCTTACTTCCAGCAGGTCGTACAGCGTCCGGGGCTGCGTCTGCATCATGTGCAACAACGGGCGGGTGGACGCTGGGCGCACATGATTCGCCACGAAAGAGCCTTTGCCATGCAGGGTCTCTATAACGCCGCGGGTACGCAGGCTTTGCAGGCCTTCTCGAAGGGCGCTGCGCGACACCCCAAGGCGCTCGATTAATTGTCGTTCTGAAGGCAGACGCTGACCCGGCCGTAATGCGTTGTCCACTATCCATTGTTCGAGGCGTGCGGCAGAGTTCGCTGCGGTGTTGGGCCGAGGCTCCTCGTTCTTACTTGTGCGATTCATGAGCGTGTACTGGTCTGACCAGTTACATGGGTTGGCGCTGTCAACGATTGTGCACCATAACTCCTTATAAACAAAGTGCTTTGTTATGGAAGCCCGGAGTGGGGCGAAAAACTGGTCCGACCACTTATTCAACCTCTGGACACTAGGCAGACCACGGTCTAAGTTTGAAAAAAGAACGGTGAAGCACGCTAAGCTCACCGCAAAAAAACATCTAGCGGTGGAGGCAGACTTTTGAACAATTTGTATGACGAATCGGTAGACGGCGTATTGCCGGACGTGGATAAGCTGACAGTTCTGCGCGGGCTACGCGAAGCTGTTCCCGATCTGCGCATTCTGCACGAGGCGGAAGACCTACGGCCCTACGAGTGTGACGGCCTGGCGGCATATCGCACGGTGCCCTTGCTTGTCGTGTTGCCGGAAACGGTAGAGCAGGTGGCTGCCATATTGCGATACGCGAACGCCCAGCACGTGCCCCTGGTCGCCCGGGGCGCGGGCACCGGCCTGTCGGGCGGAGCCTTACCGCTCGAGAAAGGAATCTTGCTGGTCATGTCGCGGTTCAATCGCATCCTGCACATTGACCCGGATCAGGCCATCGCGGTGGTGCAACCGGGGGTTCGAAACCTGGCGATTTCGCAAGCCGCTTCGGCCTGGGACATGTATTACGCGCCCGACCCGTCCTCGCAAATTGCCTGTTCCATAGGCGGCAACGTGGCGGAGAACGCCGGCGGCGTGCACTGCCTCAAATACGGCCTCACAGTGCATAACGTGCTCCAGATCAAGATCCTTACTATGGAAGGCGAGCCCGTCACGCTGGGTAGCATGGCCTTGGACACACCTGGCCTCGATCTACTGCCTGTCTTCGTGGGTTCCGAAGGCATGCTGGGCATTGTGGTAGAGGTCACGGTGCGCCTGTTGCCTCGTCCACCGGTTACGCAAGTGCTGCTGGCCAGCTTCGACGATGTGGGTAAAGCCGGCAATGCGGTCGGAGATATCATCGCGGCGGGCATCATTCCCGCCGGGCTCGAAATGATGGATAACCTCGCCATACGAGCGGCCGAAGACTTCGTGCATGCGGGCTATCCGGTTGAGGCGGCCGCCATTCTTCTGTGTGAGCTGGACGGCTCGGAGCTGGATGTGGCCGAGGACATGCAGGCGGTACAACGCATATTAAGTGCTTCGGGGGCAAATGATATTCGGCTGGCAGCGAACGAAGCCGACCGCCAGCGGTTCTGGGCGGGGCGTAAGAACGCGTTTCCCGCCGTAGGGCGGGTCTCGCCGGACTACTACTGCATGGACGGCACCATTCCCCGGCGCGCGCTCGCGCAGGTTCTGCGCGACATCGCCTCCCTGTCGGCAGAATATGGTCTGCCGGTGGCCAACGTGTTTCATGCGGGCGACGGCAATATGCACCCTTTGATACTG
>JAJUGB010000204.1 GCA_029268595.1 Alcaligenaceae bacterium
AGACCCAAGTTCAGCATCAGCCGCAGTGCGGATAACCGCAACACGTCGGACAACATGGAACGGGTGACGGAGGAAGTGGTGACGGCGGCGCAGATACAGGCGTTGCCGACGTTAGATGGGTATGTAGCTTTGGCGGGGGATTATCCGGTCGCGCGGGTGACATTGCCAATCAGGTGGCACAAGCGCGCTGTAGTGGAATTTCGAGTTTTCGACGATGATCCCAACGCAATCACGTGAACGAACAAAATAGCTGCTTGTGCCAATACAATATTTCACCAATAGTCAATTTTTATTGACTCAAAAGCGTAAGTATGGTCGAATGAAGTCGGCTAGGCGTATCGCCTAGGTATCGTTCTTTGAAGTAGTGCTCTTACCGTAGAAGCGAAAGGTTAGTGTGTATTGCCTGAAGTGATTCAGGCCGCTCCTTCATCCAGTGTTGGAGATTTTGAGGTGAGGCAGACCGGGCAGCAATCGGTCAGCCGCGAAGGTCCGCCCTCGCACCGCCCCGCGCGACCCCAGTTAGCGAGTACCAATCAGCTAATTGTGACTCGTGCAGAGCGATCAGTATGGACGGGGCTTCATAGCCGCGAAGACTGGTGTTGGGCTTGCGCATCGAGTTGGCTCCTTTCGGCCTATCGCCTTGTTACGGGGCTTCGGCGTTGTGCCGGATTCGACAGGAGCATTTTATGCAACACCAGACTTTAAAGAACACCATCGCAACGCTTCAAAGGCTGCGCGATGCTCATTACAGCCAACTCGATGCTAGCGCTCTGGCAGAGCTGGATGACGTGCTGCAACAGCTTCGCAACACGTTGGAAGGTTCTGAACGGCGGGGGTTCGAACACAACGACCTTGTGTTTCGGGTTCTGCGCATAATCGACATCGTCATCCGTGCGGTAAGCAACATTACTGACTGGATGAATTGATGAAAGTGAGCCAAGACGCAGCAAGCCCAATATTTGCTTATCGGAGTCATTTATGAACGTTGGACAGGCCATCAAGCTGTGCCGGACTCGGCGAGGATTTTCCCAAGCTGATCTTGCCCGGAAAGCTGAGTGCTCGGTGTCCTACTTGTCCATGCTGGAGAACAACAAGCGCGACCCGACACTCTCCACCATGAATAAAATTGCCCAAGCGCTACGCGTACCCATTGGCATCCTCTTTTTCCTGGGAGCAGAAGGCGGTGATCTAACTGGTATAGACAAATCGCTGCAGGGAGAACTAGCCCGCACAGCATTGGAATTGCTCAATGAACCCCTCAGCAACCAACGCGCCCTTCTATAGGCAACGACGAATCGGTACGTTGCAAGCACTACGTATCCCACTGGGAATGCCTGCTAGTGACTTACTCACGCTCAGCGAACGCGCCGATTCCTTATACCGTCTCGCTAAATCCATAACCAAGCCCGACGGCAGCATACGTAATACCTACGACGCACGGGAACCACTAAAAGAAATTCATCGGAGAATCAAAAATCAGATCCTCGATCAGGTGAGCTTTCCCACCTATCTGACCGGAAGCATCAAAGGTTGCGACTACAAGACTAATGCCACACTTCATGCTCACTCACGAATTGTTATCAACGAGGATATCAGCGGCTTCTTCCCATCGACATCGGCAGATCGCGTATTCAACGTTTGGCACAGTTTTTTCGGATTCAGTGGATCTGTGGCGCAATGCCTTACAAAGCTGACTACCCGGCAGGGTGAGCTCCCGCAAGGCGCAATTACCAGCTCATTTCTTGCAAACCTCGTGTTCTGGCAGGACGAGCCAATATTGCACGCCAGGCTTGCAGCCGCAGGGCTTATCTACTCGCGCTACGTTGATGACATCGCTGTATCATCCAGATCCTTTCTGACCGACGAGGGGAAATCAGAGGTCATCCGGCAGGTGTACGGCATGTTGCTTAAACATGGATATCAGCCAAAGCGCATCAAGCATGACATTACCACTTCATCGGAGCGCATGGCGGTCACAAAGCTCGCGGTTAATTCAAAGCCCGGCTTGGACCGAACCACGCGCAGCCGAATACGAGCAGCAGTACAGGCCATTGAGAAACGTGTTGCACTCGGAGAAACCCTCTCATTTAACAAAGGCGCATACCCCCAAACAATGGGGCTGGTAAGACATTTGGAACGGTTTCATCCGGGTAAAGCAGCACCGTTAAAAAAGCGACTGCTCGCCTTGAAAAATGCTTGTAAAAACAAACCACCTCATACGGAAACCGAATGAAAAGAAACTGGGACGTTATCCGCGATGTTCTGATCGAAGTTGAAGCACTGAACAGTACGCAGTTCGAGACGATTCAATACGGTCCTGCTAGCGAAAGTGAACAACCAGAAAAAGACCTTCACGGCATTTTGCTGTGGAAAGCGGGCTTCCTTGAAGGAGCCGACGCCGGTTGCATGGACGGAGACGCGGTCCTGGCTCAAAGCCTGACTTGGGCTGGCCATGACCTATTAGAGACGATCCGAAGCAAGGCGGTGTGGGAGCGTATCAAGACCACAGCGCATGAAAAAGGTATCGAACTCACCTTCGACACTGTGAAGGCTCTCGCAAAAGCTACGCTTGCATCTATCCTCAGTGGTGCCTGAGCAAGAGACCTCCAGCCACGCCTGACGACATTAGGTCCCGCTCTCATCCACAGAACCAGTGGATATCCATGTGTAGATCGGCTTTTCTTCCTCCTCAAAACCAGCGCTGAAGCGGGTTTCCGCCGGGCTGGCCAATTTTTCAGCACCCTTCCCCTCCCGGAGCCCCAATGATCTCGCACAGCCAGATCTATCGCGCCCGCGCATCCCTTGCCACCCATTACTACGCTGACCAGGCCGACGATTACTACAGCCGCGACGGTAGTGCCGCGACCTGGCAAGGCGAAGGCGCCCGGCGCCTGGGCGCGGTCGGTGAGATCGACCCAGCCCGTTTCAAAGCCATGCTGCAGGGCGACTTTGGCCGTAATGTAACGGCTGGCCGGTCGATCCGCAAGGATGCCAAGGCCCGTGCCGCGCTTGATCTGACCTTTGGTGCGCCCAAGAGCATCACGCTGCAGGCACTGATCGGCGGAGATGAGCGCCTGATTCACGCCAACGATCAGGCGGTGGCTACGGCCTTGGCCTATGTTGAACAACATCTGACCATGGGCCGGCGCAAGGAAAACGGTAAGTCTCGGGTGGAACAGACTGGCAATCTCATCATTGCCAAGTTCCGGCACGAAACTTCCCGCCCTACGGAAGATGCAGCGCCTGACCCTCACCTGCATGTTCACGCCCTGCTGATGAACCTGACTCAGCGCGCCGACGGCAACTGGGTGTCGCTCTCGAACGAGGCGATTTTCAAGCTGCTGCGGGTGACAGACTCCATCTATCAGGCTGAGCTGGAACGTCATGTCCGCGCCCTGGGGTATGCCGTTCGCCATGAAAAGAACCATATCGAACTGGCCCATATCACCCGTGAACAGATCGAGTTTTTCAGTAAGCGCAGCGCCGGCATCACGGCTGAACTGACGGCTCGCGGCACGACCCGCGACAACGCCCCTCATGCGCTGCGCCAGGGTATCAATCTGGCACACCGCCAGGAGAAAACCCAGGTTTTCAGCCGCGCGGAACTGCATCAGCAGTGGCGGGAAGCGGCAGCAACCATCGGAATGCAGTTTGACCAAGCACGCCACGACGCTGAACGACAGGCACCAGAAGCACGGGAAATATCTGCCGATCTTGTCGCACAGGCTTCGCTGGACTGGGCCATCCAGCACTTGGCTGAACGCGAGTCCGTCATGCCCCTGGCCGATCTGCTGCACAGCGCCGTACGCCATGCCGGGGGCCATACCAACATCACAGCCATTCAGGCAGCCATCCAGGGCCGTGTCGCATCCGGTGCGCTGATCCAGGAAGCGCCGCACTACAGCAGCACACAGGACAAGAACGCCCAGCCCATGACCCGCGAAGGATGGGCTGCTGAAGTCACCCGGCTGGCTGGATTGAACCAGGACACTGCCCTGCAGCTGGTTGATGACGCCATTGCCCAGGGCCGCCTGTTGATGGAAAGCCCGCGATACGCCACCTGCAAGGCCCATGAAGCCGAATCCAACATATTGGCAGTTGAACAGGCTGGCCGGGGGGCCTGGCAATCCACGATCAATGCCGCCGACGCTGAAAACGCCCTGGACACCCTTCTCACACCCGGCCAGCGGGAAGCGGTCATGCTGATTACCACCGGCAGCGATCAGGTAGCCGGCATCCAGGGGCTGGCCGGCACCGGGAAGTCCTTCGCCCTGCAAAACGCCCAGTCCATTCTGCATGAACAAAGTCACACCATGACAGCACTCGCGCCCTACGGAAACATGGTGCGCAACCTGCGCGACGAAGGCATTCCGGCCAATACCATTGCCTCTATTCTTGCCGCAGCCGACAAACGCCCGTTCCTGGACTCCCTGGGGCCGACATCCGTGGTGGTTATTGATGAGGCTGGGGTGGTGCCAGTGCGGCAGATGGACAAGCTGCTGGCCCTCATCCAACCGACCGGTGCCAAGGTGGTGCTACTGGGCGACACGGCCCAGACCAAGGCCATCGAGGCGGGCCGCGCCTTCGCCATGCTGCAGGAGCATGGAATGAAAACCGTATTGATGGGAGACATCCAGCGTCAACGGTCGGCGCGGCTGCGCCAGGCGGTGGAACTTGCGGCCACAGGCCAAGCCAGCCAGTCCCTGCCATTGCTGGATACCATCCGCGTGATTCCAGACCAATTCACCACGGACGAACATGGCAGAAAGACCCGCGACAGCTCAGCCCGTTATGAGGCCATCGCCAAAACCTACACCGGGCTCACTGCCGCCCAACAGGTCAACACCATTGTCGTGACCGGCACCAACGCATCAAGGAATGAAATCAACCAACGCATCCACGCCTTGCTCGGCCTGGA
>JAJUGB010000205.1 GCA_029268595.1 Alcaligenaceae bacterium
CACGCGGCGTCAGGCAACTACGAGCCCGTGGCAGAAGCGCTGTTGTCGGAAATGAAAGTCGACACCTATTTCCTGGAGTACGACGACGAGCGTAGCGGTGACTTCCGTCCCTTGCGGTATCTGCCCAAGGGCAAATTGGTTGTGCTGGGCCTGGTCACGACAAAATTCGGCCAGATGGAATCTAAGGACGACTTGAAGCGGCGCATAGATGAGGCGGCCAAGTACGTTCCTTTAGAGCAATTGGCGCTTTCACCGCAGTGCGGATTTTCCAGCACGGTGCATGGCAACAATATTGCTGTTGAGGACCAACGCAATAAATTGCGCTTGGTTATCGAGACCGCGCAAGAAGTCTGGGGCGACATCTGACGCAAAGCAAAGGCAGTTTATAACTGCCGTAAATGTACGCCGGACGAAATGCGTTTCGCCCGGCGTTTGTGTGCCTGGCCAACTGTGGTCCTGGAAGCAAAACAGTACAAGCCCCATGAAATGGAGTTGCGATGAACGAAAGCAGTTTGCATTACCGCACTTTTATAGTCCTGCTGGTGATAGTCACCTTGGCCTTTACGGCGGTGTTATTGCCATACTATGGAGCCGTCTTTTGGGCTGCGGTATTTGCGATCAGTTTTGCGCCCATGCACCGTTGGTTCCTGGCACGGATGCCACGACACCGCAACATCGCGGCGCTGACCACGCTGTTAGTTTGCCTGTTCATCGTCATTCTCCCGCTTATCCTCCTGGCCGGCTCCCTGATTCGAGAAGGGACGAACCTGTATAAGCGCATGGAATCGGGCCGCTTCAATCTCGGCGGTTATGTCCAGCAAGTGCTGGACGCTCTCCCGCCCGGCGCACACGAAGTACTCAATCAGTTCGGCCTGACTGACATGTTCAGTATCCAGCAGCGGTTCTCGGATGCCGCTTTGCAAGGAAGTAAATTTCTCGCTGGCCAGGCAGTCAACATTGGCCAGAACACCTTCCAGTTCCTGATCGGACTGGCGATCATGCTGTATTTATTGTTCTTTTTGCTTCGCGATGGGCCATTCCTTGGCCGGCGAATTAACGCCCTGGTGCCGCTTGATGAGCAACACAAAATACTGCTTATCCGCAAATTTATTACTGTGGTGCGTGCCACCATCAAAGGAAACATGGTCGTAGCCGCTACTCAAGGTGCGCTGGGCGGGCTCATTTTTTGGATATTGGGAATTGAGGGGGCACTGTTCTGGGGAACCATTATGGCGTTCTTGTCCCTCTTGCCGGCTGTAGGCGCGGCCATTATCTGGTTTCCGGTCGCCGTGTATTTCTTTGTGACCGGAGCGGTGTGGGATGGTGTCATATTGACCACGTATGGTGTCATGGTCATCGGGCTGGTCGACAACATACTTCGCCCTTTGCTGGTGGGCAAGGATACGAAAATTCCGGATTACGTTGTGCTTATTTCCACCTTGGGCGGGCTCGCGGCTTTCGGCATCAACGGCTTCGTGATCGGTCCCCTGATTGCGGCGCTGTTCATGGCCACTTGGGATTTGTTTCCGGCGGCCACTCAAGCACGTCTACAAGACCCGGACTAGCCGCTGGCAAGGGTCTGCGTATGCAAGCGTCGTTTTGTCGGTGAGTGGGCATCTAAATGAAGGTTGAGCGCGGTTTCGGGTGGCGAGGGACGTGCTTCTCAAGTAATATTTTCTTACGTTGGACTTACGCATAATCATGGACACTCAAGCAACCTCGCCAACGCAAGACTTCGATCACCCGTATGCTCTTACCAGCAATCTGGAAATCGTCAGCGTCTTGCGCAACATCCAAACGCGCAACGCATTGCTTCAGCTGCGCGTTCAGCCGGCGTCCGGGTCCATTGTGACAACCCTGCTGCATGTAGACGTGGAAAATAATGCGCTTATATTCGACAGCGCTCCGACGCAGGTTCTTACCGAGCGAATTGTCTCCGCCCCTCGGCTACATTTCGAAGCCTCTGTTGACAGCGTACATGTCAGTTTTCAGACCGGCTCGGCCAGCACGTGCACATATGAGGGCGCGCCCGCTGTGCGGACGCCAATGCCCATCCAGGTCATACGCGTTCAACGGCGCGACTACTTCCGTATTGCTACGCCAGTCACTCGCCCCGTCATGTGCAAGATCAAGGTAGAGGGCAAAACCCACAGCCTGCCGCTCGACGATATTAGCGCCGGTGGTATTTCCATTTTCGATGACTCCATCGGCCTGGATCACACCATAGGTGTGGTGTACGAAGACTGCACCATAGACCTTCCGGAAGTCGGAACCATCACAGTCACACTGCGTGTTGCTCACGCCAAAGAAATCACGCTTTCCAACGGTCGCGTGCGCTACCGGCTTGGGTGCTCATTTGTGTCGCCCACCGGCTTGGCAACCAACTACGTACAGCGTTACGTCACCAAACTTCAACGCGAAGAAATCGCTCGCAAGCGCGGCTTTGCTTAAGACAGAAATTGGGCACTAGCCGGAGTGGCTGTACGTTAGGCTTTTGAAGGTCGGCACCGGGGCACCGAAAGAAATCGTGTATAATTTTTGGCTTGACCGAACCGGCTCGTTCCGGGGCGGTAGGCCGATGTAGCTCAGTCGGTAGAGCAGCTCATTCGTAATGAGAAGGTCGGGGGTTCGACTCCTCTCATCGGCACCAGTATTCATGCGGCTTTCCGAGGTTTTTCGGGAGGCCGTTTGTCTTTCTGCGGTAAGTGTTCGGTGAGGCGCCGCCCTGCGTGTCGCTATTGGCCAAAGCAATCAAGTAAAACGCCAGCCTTGGACAGGCTGGCGTTGTGCCGTGAGGCCGGGCCATGTGCCGTGACACTGGCATGTATGCGGCGGCGCAACGTAACACGGGCGCCGCAGTGCCCTCTGGCCGTCAACACACCACAGTCAGCGTAATCGCTTAGCGTGTGCCTGAGCCGGTCATGCCGCCCGACGTGGCGCCGGTGGTGCCGCCGGATGTGCTGCCTGACATGCCGCTGCGATTGTTGTCAGTGCCGGCTGGCTTGATGTCCTGTTCGCCGTCGCGGTCTCGGTCTCGCTCAATCTCTTTGGGGCTGCCATCTTGCATTCTGGATGGCACGTTATCGTTACCCGTAGCGCGATCCATGCGTTCGATACGGTTTTCTTGCTGCGTGCGATTCGTATCACCGGCACCGCCGAACGTCGATCCCATGTTCTTGGAGCTGTCAGCCGACTCTTCACCGGGCAGGCGGTTTTCCGGCGTGGTTGTGCCACCTTGGGCATACGCCGTAGAGGCCAGCGCCAGCGGCAAAGAACACAATGCGGTAGCAAGCAGTTTCTTCATAGGATTCTCCTTTTAGAATCGGGTTGAAGGTGCTCCATGTACAGCAAGGTGCATGCCGGGTCTATGCCGATTGGCGGCTGCGACGCTATGATGTATGGCATTGCCTGCTCACTTCGGCCTGCGCCGCGGAGCAAGCGCTTCAATCAACGATACGAAGAAAGAGGTAAGACTGTGGCCTACGACACCAACAATATTTTTGCCAAGATACTGCGGGGCGAGGCTCCTTGTGTGCGCGTATACGAAGACGACAAGACCCTCGTCTTCATGGACCTCATGCCACAGGCCGATGGGCATCTTCTTGTCATTCCCAAAGAGCCCGCTGTGAATCTCATCGATCTGTCTGAAGAGGCGGCCGAAGCCTGCATACGTACGACAAAGCGTATGGTTATCGCTGTGCGCAAAGCCCTGAATGTAGATGGCGTGCATGTGGCGCAACTGAATGGCGCCGCAGCGGGGCAAAGCGTGCCGCACTGCCATTTCCACGTCATTCCTCACAACACCGGCACCGTGTGGCGGCCTCACGCAGCGGTGATGGCTGACCAGGCCGATTTGCAGGCCATGGCAGAGCGGATTAAGGCTGCCCTATAAAGGCTCTCTCGCTCTCAATAAGCTTCTGATATTGCCCTTTTTCTCTTCTATAGCTCATTGCCTGCGTGGCTGTTCATTTCCGCTCTCTGCTGTCATCCCGTCCAAATGATTTTTGGACGGGATTTTTACTGGCCACGCTGGGAGCTGTACTTTTTTCGGCCAAAACTGTTGTCGTCAAACTGACTTATCGCTATGGCGTTGATGCGGTAAGTATCATCGGCTTTCGCATGATGCTTGCCTTGCCGTTCTTTCTGGCCATCGCTTGGTATCAGGCCCGCAAAGCCTCACGGGGCGAGATTCCACCTCTCCTCACTAAACACAAGGTGCAGCTCGTCGTCCTTGGGTTTATCGGTTATTACCTGTCTAGCTTTCTTGATTTTCTCGGGCTTCAGTACATTACCGCAGGCCTGGGCCGGCTGATATTGTTTCTGTCGCCGACCTTCGTCTTGCTGTTGTCGGCACTGCTGTTGAAGCAAGCCATCTTGCCCAAGCAGTGGTTGGCCTTGTTGCTTTCGTATGCCGGCGTGATTCTGGTCTTTCTGGAAGACTTGTCGTTCAGCGGCGAGAAGGTGGGTCTGGGGGCGGCGTTCGTATTAGGTGCCGCACTGTCCTACTCGTTTTACCTGATCGGTTCTGGGGAATTGATCAAGCGAATCGGAGCAACTCGGCTGGTGGCCTATGCGATGTCGGTGTCAGCCGTGTTCACCACGGTGCAATTCTTTTGGGTGCATGGTTGGCATGGCCTGTACGTTCCGCAGCAGGTTTACAGCTTGTCGGCGATACATGCGGTGGTTAACACTGTCGCCCCGACCTTCATGATCATGTGGGCGGTTGCCCGTATTGGCGCCCCAATGACGGCACAATTGGGGCTTATAGGCCCCGTCTCCGTACTATTCCTGGCAGCGTGGTTCTTGCACGAGCCCATCACCACGGTGCAACTGGTCGGCACCGCTTTTGTATTAACCGGCGCCGTCGTGTTGGGGCGGAAATAAGCGCGTTGCCGCTG
>JAJUGB010000206.1 GCA_029268595.1 Alcaligenaceae bacterium
ACCATCGATGCCATCACGCTTTTCGGTGACAAAAACACCAAAAATGTGGTCCTGGAAAAGAGCTACAAGGAATACTTGGAAGGCTTCACGGACGTCGTCACCGGTGAGGCCCGTCGGGGACTGCGGGAGGTGGTGGCCGAGCTGGATCAACGCTTCCCCGATCCGACCTCCATTGTTACGGAGAAAGACAAGAAGGATTTTGTGAAGCTGTTTGGCGAATATCTGCGCGTTGAGAACATTTTGCAGAACTATGACGAATTCGCCAGCTTGAAAGCGTTGCAGCAGATCAACACGGAAGACGCGGCTGCCATCGAAGCCTTCAAGGCCGAGCATTATCTGAGTGACGAGGATTTCGAAGCGCTGCAAGCGGTGCGCATCCCATCTGACCGTCAGCTCCAGGACTACAAATCGACTTACAACGATATACGCGACTGGCTGCGGCAACAAAAAGCTGGTGACGAGAAAGATCAGTCCACCATTGACTGGGATGACGTCGTGTTTGAAGTGGATCTGCTCAAGTCACAGGAAATCAACCTCGACTACATTCTTGAGCTGATTTTTGAGCACAACAAAAAATCCAAAGATAAATCTACGCTGATTGACGAGATCCGACGCCTCATTCGTGCGAGTCTTGGCAATCGCGCCAAAGAAAGCCTGGTGGTGGACTTCATTAATCAGGCTGATTTGGATGCTATTCCGGACAAGGCCGCTATCATCGAGGCATTCTTTACTTATGCACGAGAAAAGCAGAAGCGTGAAGCTCAAAAGCTCATTGAGTCCGAAGCTTTGAATGCCGAAGCGGCAAAGCGTTACATCACCGTTTCGTTGAAGCGCGAGTTTGCGAGCGATAAGGGGACAGAACTCAACAGTGTGCTGCCGCGGATGAGTCCGTTGAACCCACAGTACCTGACGAAGAAGCAGACGGTCTTTCAAAAGATCGCTGCCTTTGTCGAGAAATTCAAAGGTGTGGGCGGCGATCTGTAAGCCTCGGCTATCTCGATTCACAGTCCGAGCGGACAGGCCCTGGGAGACGAACGCTAACGTCTTTCCTTCATTTTTTGATGATCTTTACGCCTTCGTTACCTGCCTAGTGGTACCGGCAGGAGCATGGCGAGGGCACAATTGTGCCCAAAATTTCTGCAGATTGTGCCCTAGTTGTGCCCTAGAAATAAAAATGGCCTCCCGTTTTAGAGGCCATTACCCGCGGAAACCCGCATGAATCCTTGGTGCCGGCTAGAGGAGTCGAACCCCCGACCTTCGCATTACAAGTGCGCTGCTCTACCAACTGAGCTAAGCCGGCAAGACACAAGATTCTACCCTATTTTTAGGGCGCTTTCCAATTACACACGCAGCGCAGCGGACATCCCGGCGCGTGAATGCGTAGTGTCCAAGGTATCGGGTACAGGCAAATCGTTCAGCCGGGCTTGCCAAGTCTCTGCAGCATTGATGAAACGCTCCACGATGGCGGACATATCTTCCGGTGTCGTCTGGTTGATGGCGATGGCCTGCCAAAGAATGAAGTCGTTCTGCAGTTTGTCGATGGCAAGGGTGGCTCCGCCCGTGTCGTGGCCAAACAGGTTAGATTCCAGTAAACGCCGAAAGACGGTTTCGCGATCTGTCACCGGTATCGTGCCCAGCGAGCTGTAAATATAGATCCGTTCATCGGTGTCGTTGTGTTCAAGCTGAATTCCCAGTTTTCCGTCGATCAGCAGTTTGGCGCATCCTTGAGCGTCGAACTGCAGGTTATCGAGGCCACATGCGTTGCCGATTGCGTTAAGCAGTTGCTTTGCACTCATTTCGTCTCTCGCATTCCAATTTTTATTGTCCGAAGGTGTAATGCACGTCGTAGGTAGCAACCCCTGTGGGAGTGGCGTTCAAGTCAGCGTCAATATGAATGGTGTAGGAATAACGCTGATGGCTGTTTTGCTCATCAAGCAGATATTGACCGGGCAAATCACCATCGACCGCGTCATCCTCGCCGGGGTTTGGCGCCAGGCGTACCATCACGTTGGGCTTGAATTGGTCTACCTCGCAATGCAGGGTTATGCCGCCATCGGCATCTGGGCTTAGGTAATACCGTGTATTGCTGTGCCCTCCGGGGATCATCCCGGCCGCGCCATCCGGGGTGCGTATGGGCGATAGATCTGGCCTGTGCATGGCCAAAATTTCGGGCAGCACGGCTAAGGTACCTTGGTGTGCAAGGTGTGAAAGCAGGCGCAGCATTGCCGGGTTTCGGTTTGCGACGTTCTCAAATATTGTCTGCGCGGCTTGCAGTTTCTGTGCATCGTCATTTTCGGTCGAGCGGCTTACCGTAAGGCCGCGCCCGTTGTCCCTGTCAATCACAATATACGTGGCGCGTCCCAGGTCGGCCATAAAGGTGCTTGCAACGTAAACCTGTTGGGCACCGTGCGCATTTTGCAGGTTAATGGGCACGACGTTGTCGCTGCCGTTGTCGAGCCGTTGCTTGATGTCATCAATTAACTTCAAGACGCCGGCGTTGATCTCATTTTGCAGTTCTTGCTGCACGGGAAGGCCGTCAACCCGTATTTGACCATTGTCTACGCTAAGCTGGACACCCAGCGCTTGGCGGATGGTTAGAAGCGTGGCGGGGTCGGGCAGATCAGGAATTTGGGCCTGTTCCGGAGCAGGCAGGTTGCGCGCCGCTAGCGCTCCGGCCGTGGTGATGCGGATAAGCTCAAGGTCGGTGGCTCGGTTCAGCAAAATCAGGCCGGTTTTTTCATGCTGGTTGTCCGGGCCATTGGCGATAAGGTTTGAACCGGCCTCTGCCAGGACGTGGCTTAGCGATTGCGCTGCGGGGCTTTCAAGTTGTCGGCTCAAAGCCTGAAGCTCTTGGTTGCTTAGTGGCTGAAGCAATGTTTGGATACGGGCTTCGCGAAAGGCCATCAAGTCGTCAGCGCCCTCAAGCCCTGCCCCAAGGTGGCCCAGCTGAGTGACTAGGGTGTCGCCCGTTTCGTGTGCCTGGCCCAACAGAACCAGGGCGTCGCCGAGATCACCTGCTTGTAAGGCCTGTAATGGCGCATCCATGGCGGCGGTTGCACTATTTATCAGTTCATTCCGGGCAGTTTCGATGCGCTGGTTCAAAGCGGCAAGAACGGGTGCTACGTCAGGATCGACATTCATATTGAGCCGTTGATGAAAGCGCTCGAAGCCGCGTAGTAATGTTTCGGTGTTTCCAAGCTTGTCCAGGTAGGCGTCGCGGACTTCGGCGTTTTGCTCCAAGGCATCCAGCTGGGCAGCATGGTGGTGAAGTGCCGTGGCCATACGGTCGGCACGCATGCTTACCGCCCCGAGCACGGAGCTTTGAAGTGCAAGTTCTGAGGGCGCTACATCCAGTACATCGCTTTGCTCTATGGAGAAGAGCTGCGCCACATCTTGGTTAGGAAGAAGCACTAGCATTTGGCTAAGCGAAACATTGGGCGTGCCGTCGGCAACCATTTGGTTCATGCTGTGCCGGATTATCGCCATGGCGAGCTGTTCGTGTTGCTCTGGTGGCAGCCGGTCCATGCCGTATTCGCTTAGCACCTGATGGACGGCGGCTTTGGCGGGGGCAAGCAGATCATAACTTCGCGCCTGCTGGTCAGCGATTTGTGCACTTAGCTGCTGAATGGCGTCTTGGTCATCGGCCTCAACCGCCTGCAGATGCGCGGCCATGGCGCGCTCAATCTCCCAGATTTGATCAGCGCGGCCCATCGCATGGTCAAGCGCGCCAAGTACCTGCGAGGGCGCGGCGTCAACGATGTATTGGTTCAGCACCCCGCGCACCGTTGCCGCAAATTCGCGAGCTTGGGGAGACCCTTGTTCCATAATTGCCATGCCTTCGACAAGATCTGCGCGTTGGGCGGGGCTCATGTTGGCGATATGGATGGCGACGCGTTGGGTAACCACGTCGTCCATGGCGATACCGTGCCGGGTGACGGGTGCGGTCACATTGGGGAGTTCATCCAGCATGTCCTCCAGCGCCATGCCATCCGGACCGTTGGGGCCTGCCGACAGGGCGGCCAGCATATTGGCCACATGGTGGCTGCTCGACTCAACACCACGCCGGATTTCTCGGTCAGTTCGGGCGCTTTCCGAGCTGAAGGCCGAAGCGATGCGCGCCGTCAGGTTCGTGAAGCCAGTGCGGATGGATTCGATCAGACCGGAGCGCGGCTGCTCAGGCGCTACTTGTTGGACACGCCGTCCGTTGAGGTTCCCGATTGGCGCATGGCCAAAGTCGCGGTTCAAGAGAGGGTTGGTGTTGCCGGCACCCACGTTGTGCATAGCCATAGCGTTTTCCTGTGCAAGGGTATATGTAAAATAACGGCGCCTTGTGCAGGGATAAGTAACGCAGGAGTGGCTATGGTTCCAGGCGAGAGAGGTGAACGCTCTTGCGGATGGTGGGGTTATCCGTGGGGATAACCGCCGGCCGCTTTTCAGAGCGATGGTTTTATTTGACGATTTTCAGATGCGACGGCCGCGGGCCATTGTCGTCCGGGTCATCGGACGGGTCAGGTCGGGTTGCGTCGGCCGCCCCGGAGCGGTCAGAGTCGGGCAAGGGCGCGCCGGGGTAGGGCTGCGATTCGTGAACTTCAAAGCCCATACCTGCACCGGTTTCGCGGGCGTAAATGGCGGATACGGCAGCCACCGGCACCACAATGTTTTCGGTGACCCCGCCAAACCGCGTTTGGAACTCGATGTACTCGTTCCCCAAAACCAGACGGTTGGTGGCGAGCGAGCTGACGTTTAGTGTAATTTGCCCGTTTTGGATATGCGCAGGTGGCACCACGGTGTTGTCGTCAACGGCCACCACGATATGGGGCGTGTAGCCGTTATCCGTGCACCACTCGTGCAAGGCGCGGATCAGATAAGGTTTGGTTGATGACTCT
>JAJUGB010000207.1 GCA_029268595.1 Alcaligenaceae bacterium
AAGGCGGTGCTTGTCGCTCTTGGTGGCGGGGTTATCGGCGATATGGTCGGTTACGCTGCCGCGGCATACATGAGGGGCGTGCGTTTCATCCAGGTGCCCACCACTTTGCTGGCTCAGGTAGATTCCTCTGTGGGCGGAAAGACAGCGATCAATCACCCGCTGGGCAAAAACATGATTGGCGCCTTCTATCAACCCATAGCGGTTGAAATTGACACCGACGTGCTCAAGACGCTGCCCGCTCGAGAGATCTCGGCCGGGTTGGCCGAGGTGGTCAAATACGGCCTGATCATAGACACGGCGTTTTTCGAATGGTGTGAACTCAATGCTGAAAAACTGACGGCTCTGGACGAAGACGCGGTTAATTACGCTATTCAACGCTCGTGCGAGCTCAAGGCCCACGTTGTATCGCAGGACGAGCGTGAAGCCGGACTGCGGGCCATACTCAATTTTGGCCACACCTTTGGCCATGCGATTGAAGCGGGTCTGGGCTATGGCCAGTGGTTGCACGGCGAGGCCGTAGGTTGTGGCATGGTGCAAGCGGCTCAGCTATCTACCGTCATATTGGGGTTTCCAGTAGAAGACGTCGAGCGGGTCCGGGCGCTGGTGCAAGCCATAGGGTGCCCAGTCACACCTCCGCAAATTCCCGAGGATCGCTGGCTTGAGCTGATGCAGGTCGATAAGAAGACAGAGGGTGGCCAACTGCGCTTTGTATTGCTGCCCTGGATAGGACAGGCGGTCGTTCAGGCGGCCCCCATTGAAGCTGTGCGCAAGGTGCTTCAGGCGCCCGCCCCGACCATTATTTAAAGGATGACAATGACGGCATTGGCGGTGTACGCATGCAACCCCGATACTACCCACGGAAGGCGGTACCCAGAGCCGCCGCCCTCCAGCCGTAACGAGTTTCAACGCGACCGCGATCGCATCATTCACTGCACTGCATTCCGCCGCCTGGAATACAAGACACAGGTCTTTGTTAACCATGAGGGCGACTTATTTCGCACGCGTCTCACCCATAGCCTGGAAGTCGCACAGATTGGCCGTACCCTGGCCCGCAACCTCGGTCTACACGAAGACCTGACCGAAGCCATTTCGCTGGCCCACGACTTGGGTCATACGCCCTTTGGTCATGCCGGACAAGACGAGCTTAATGCCTGTATGCGCGAGTTGGCGCCCGAAGCAGGCGGCTTCGAACATAATTTGCAAAGCCTGCGCGTGGTCGACGAGCTGGAAGAGCGCTACGCGCGATTCAATGGCTTGAATCTGTGTTTTGAGACGCGCGAGGGTATCCTCAAACATTGCGCCTTACGCCATGCACGCCAGTTGGGCGATGTGGGCGTGCGGTTCATCGAGCGCACCCAACCCTCGCTGGAGGCGCAAATTGCGAATCTGGCAGATGAAATCGCCTACAACAATCACGATGTCGATGACGGTTTACGGTCCGGCCTGATCGATATAGAGCAGCTGCAAAGTGTTGAAATCTTTGCTCGGCATTATGTGGCTGTCATGCGGGCGCACCCCAAGCTGGAGCGGCGCCGTGCCGTTGCCGAGACCATACGCGCCATGATTAACAGCCTGGTGCTAGATTTAACGGAAACCACCCTGGGCAATATACGCAAGCATCAGCCGTCCACCGTGGACGACGTGCGCCGCTTGCCTTTGCTGGCCGCCTTCTCCTCTGAAATGCGGGCCGAGGCCGACGAGCTCAAGCACTTTCTGTTGAACAACCTGTACCGGCACTCGCGCGTCATGCGTATGACGATCAAGGCGCGTCGCATAGTGCGCGATCTGTTCCAGGCTTATCTGGACGAGCCCCGGCTGCTGTCGGCGGAATACCGACGTGAAGATCCTGTCGAGCAGGCCCGGGCGATCGCCGACTATATCGCCGGCATGACCGATCGCTACGCCATACGCGAGCATCGTGAGCTGTTCAGGATGGATTGATCACCAGCGTGTGTGGGCAGGTAGCGTCGGCAGCGTCGACACCGGCCATGCGCGTCGCGCGTATCTCTTCAATTAATAACTGGGCGCCAGGCGAAGAGTGTTCTTGCTTGCGCCGCAAAATCCCGATATGACGCCGTGTTTGCGGCAGCTCCATGGGCAGTACGACCAGCGAGCCTGATCGAATTTCGGGCTCGAACAAGTGCCGCGATGCGGCGGTAATCAGGTCGCTGTTCAGTAGCAGTCCCCGTATCATCGATAGATCGGACGATTCCACAGTGACATGGGGCTCGGGCACACCCATGGACTGGAAGGCAAATTGGAGGCTTTCTCGGGTAGGTGTGCCGGCGGTGGGCAATACCCAATGCGCAGCCGCCAGGTCTTGCAAACGCGTATGGTCTTGCGCCAGCGGGTGGCCGGCCCGAGCTATGACGGCTATCCGGTCGTTGAAAATGTCTTCGCGTAGCAAGTCCGCATATTGCTCCACTGGCGGCAGGGGGCCCAGAACCAGATCCAGGTCGCCGCACCAGAGCCCGTTCACCAAATTTTCGAACGGACCTTCCACAGTTGTGAACCGCAGGAGGGGATACTTCTGATGAATGCGGGCAATGGCCATAGGCAAGATATACGCGCGCCCAAAGGGCAAAGCCCCTATTGTGACCTGGCCTTCCATTACCCCGTTCAGCGCCGCAATTTCTGACAGGGCCAAGCCCAGTTGAGCCAGCGCCCGTTTGACATGCATGAGCAGCAACTCGCCCACGGAAGTGAGCCGCACCACAGACGTTGAACGGTCGAACAACGTCAGCCCCGTACTGTCCTCTAAATCGCGCAGCGCCATGCTGACAGCGGGCTGCGAGATCTGCATCTGTTTGGCCACTTCACCCATATGCTTGCGCTCGGCAAAAGCGATCCACACAGCCAGTCGACGCTCGTTGACAGCCAGCGAGTAAATAGGCGGATTGCGCAGCGGCGTGGTGCCATTACGCGCGTGCACCTCGTCCAGTTTGGCGCGGACGGTCTGCATCTCTTCGAAGGCATATTCCACACGGCGAGCCAGTATTTTGCCGGCTTCCGTGAGGATGACTCCGCGAGTGGTGCGCTCGAACAAAGTCACCTGCAGCGAAGCTTCCAGCTGGTGAATGGAATTAGCCACCGCCGAAGGCGCCCGACGCAGCTCTTCCGCGGCTTTGGACATGCTGGCCTGCTGCGCGACGGTATAGAACACGCGCAGGTGTTTGGTGGGTGGGATGAGGTTTCGCTGCGATGTCATGGTAATTCGTTGCCGCACGGGCGTCCGGCGTGCAGTGAATAAGCGGGTAAAGGTTGGACCTATAAGTTCTTTAGTGGGTGATAAAACTGTTTTAGTCAGCGCACCAAGCAAGGCCGTGACAGAATGGATTCGTAGAGTACCGCTTTCACCCTGTCAGCTCCAGGAGAACACCATGCTTATTGCAAAAAGCTTTGAGATGCCCAATATTGATCTTGAAGAGATCATGCGGCACTTGACCGAAACCGGCAAGCGCACTCATCAGTTGTGGCTTAACGAAGACTCTTTGGCCTTCATTGCGCGCGGTCGCGAATACCGCAGCGAGTTCCACATCAACCCCAGCTACGAGATTCAATACTCGCTCAAAGGCGACCTGAACCTGCACTATCGGGAAGATGGCGTCGAAAAAATCGCCTATGTGCCCGAAGGTTCGTGCCTGTTTCAGCCGCCGCTAGTGCCGCACTCGCCCCGCTTTGCTCCGGACGCCTTCCAGTTGGTCATTGAGCGTCCGCGCCAGCCCGGCGAAATTGACACCTTCCATTGGTTTTGTCCCAATTGCGATAACTTCCTGCACGAAGAAACCTACATCGTTTCGCATTACACAAACGACCCGGTGGGCCGGGCCTACGATAATTTCTTTAACTCGCTCGAGCATCGCACCTGCAAGAAGTGCGGCACCGTTGCCCCGGGCCGAGACTAAAAATCGAAGACAGCAACATGCAAACTACTACCCCAGGCGGTGCGTACTTACAGCCCGAGCAGACCGCCTTGCTGGTCATCGACTTGCAAAACGACTTCTGCTCGCCGGAAGGCTACCTCGCCAAACGCCGCGGCTACAAGGTTGGCTTCGTGAACGACGTCTTGGCCAACATCCGGCGGCTGCTGGAGCTGGCTAGAGCGCAGAACATGCGGGTCGTTTGGATCCGTTCGCGTTACGACTTCAAATACATCAACGAAGTCTTTCAAGATAAGCGCGGCGAAGAAGGTTGCTGCATTGAAGGCACATGGGGGGCTGACTTTTATGAAGAGCGTCCTGCCGAAGGCGATATCGTCGTCGACAAGCACACCTTCAGTGGCTTCTACGAGACCGAGTTGGACGCGACCTTGCGCGAGCATGGGATCAAAAACTTGATTGTCAGCGGTGTCGCCACCAACGTTTGTGTGGACTCTACCTTACGCGACGGCTTCTTCCGCGGCTATCGCATCGTTCTCGTTGATGACGCAGTAGGCAGCAACAGCCAAGCCGGCCACGAAGGTACATTGGCGACAGTACGAAATAATATTGGCACTGTAGCCTCCACTTCAGAGGTGTTCCAGTGGTTTCAAGAGCGTAAGGTAGAAGTCTGATTGAATCTTTCCGTGTCGGTCGTGGTAATTCGGCGACTGGCATCGGAACAGAAGCGGCACGAAGTTAGAAGTCGCGCGAAGTTAGAAGAGCCCGGCGTTAAGCCTGGCTCTTCGCACCTTAACGGGTAGAGCGAATCAATCCCAGCACTTTTTGAAACAGCGCAGCTTCTGGATCCGCCAGGCGGTCCACCACGTCGAAATGATTGCACTGCTCGACGCTATAGCGCTCAGGTTGGTGGGCGCCGCTATTGAACCGTGCTGTGTAGAGGTCGGATTGACGGTGGAACTCGTCGGACTCCCATTCGCCGCAGGCCACAAGCTGAGGA
>JAJUGB010000208.1 GCA_029268595.1 Alcaligenaceae bacterium
CGCGCAGGGTTTTCCGGCTTCCTCAGACAGTCGCGCTCTACACTTGTCCGGTATGGAAGAAGGAGCCCCACCAGTGTCTGCAGATTTGAATCAACAATACCGATTGAACCCGGCCCATAGCGAAGTCGTCTCGGCCTGCCATGCTGTCCCCCCAGGTGATGCCCTCGATATGGGGTGTTCCAATGGTCGGAACTCGCTGTACCTGGCTCAGCAAGGCTTCCAAGTCACAGCGGTAGACATCAACCCGAATGCGCTGGGCCAACTGCAGGGCATCATTCAGAAGGAAGGCATCAATACCATTACGCCTTGCCTGTACGACATCAGCGATGCGCGCCTGGATGCCGATTACAATTTCATTGCCTGCACGGTGACACTGATGTTCATCGATCCATCCAGGGTCGATGCCGTGCTGGCCGACATGCAGCAGCACACCAGGGCGGGGGGATACAACCTGATCGTCTGTGCCATGGACAGCCCCGACTATCCCTGCCCAATCAATTTTCCGTTCACTTTCCAACCAGGCGAGTTGAGCTCAGCGTATGAGGGCTGGGAGCTGGTGAAGTACAACGAAGACGTGGGAACCATGCACAACGGCGCCCGGTTGCGGTTCGCGACGCTGCTGGCGCGCAAGGCCGCTTAAGGATAGACGGAGCGTCTGAAGCAATAGCGCGCCGAATAGTACGTTAGGGTTCGCTGAACAGTTGAAAAAACGGTCCTGGCTGATAAGTCAGCCCTCATGCTATTACACGCGCCATGTCGGTTCGGCTTCCCGTACCAACAAGCTGACCCAACTCACAAATGCGCGCACGGCTGGAGAAAGCTGGCGATTCTGGGGATACATGACCGATAGGGGCACTTCAGGCGACCCATAAGCCTGAAGAATTCTTATCAGCCGCCCGGCCTGAAGATATGGCCGGGCAACAAAGTTCGCGATCCGGATCAAGCCCAGCCCTTCTAGACCGCACGTGACATACGAGCCCGTATCGTTCACCGCAAGGTTTCCAGATATTCGGACGTTCCGCGTCTCACCATTGACGAGAAACGGCCAGTCCATGGAGCGTCCGCTTTTGCCTGAGAGGAACTGAACCAGTCGGTGAGACTCCAGGTCTTCGAGTGATTTCGGCTCGCCGTGTTCCCTCAGGTATTCGGGCGACGCGCATGTCACCCATTCAAAGCTGCCGATCTGCCTTGCCACCAGTGTTGCAGAAGACTCGGGAATACCGGCTCGCAATACGCAATCGATTCCCTCCTGCACCAGATCGACGGGACGATCTCCCAAGGTCAGGGTCAGATCGATGTCGGGATAGCGGTCCTGGAAGTCCCTGATGGCAGGCAGAATAACTACACGTGCGAACGACGGAGGCATGTCGACACGCAGCCTCCCGCGCGGCGGCACAGTGCTCCCCGATAGCGAAGACTCAGCCGCATCGACGTCCCTCAGAATTCTCTGGCAATGATCGTAATAAAGAATGCCGTCCGGTGTCAGGCTGATCGTTCGGGTAGTTCGCTGCAGCAGCCGAACACCAAGGTGAGCTTCCAGGTCCTTTATCAGCCTGCTCACCGTTGACGGCGGCATTGAAAGACCCATCGCGGCACTTGCGAATCCGTTCATTTCCACAACGCGTACAAAGACCTGCATGGCGCGAAGTTTGTTCATCTTTCTTTTCCAGACGGTGTTCTCATACTCTGCGCCAAACTGCAGACTGCTATGGGCGCAGGCTGGACTCGGCCTTGATCGCCGCATTATTCCATTTTCTGCAAGACAAAAAATAAAAGAGGTGGCTTTATTCAGCCATATGCCCCTTCCTATACTCGCCCATAGGCAAGTGAGAATCAGCGCACGACGTGGCTGCCACATGCACGTCAAGCCGCAGAAATAGGGGCACGGGTAGTGGCATGGAATCCCAGGCGACTAAATTGACAGCACCATGGGCGTAGCGATCATAGAAAAACTGCAGATCGCGGACTGCGAAAGATTATGCAGCAATTCAACATTATAAAAATCCACACCCCCGCCTCCTCACCAATGCGCCTGAATGCCGGATGGGATTTTCTGCCGGTCTAACCACATCGAGCTTTCCTATGACAAACATTCAACACAAGAGAGATATATTCATGAAGCCGCAGCACAGCGAAGTCGATATTGAACACATGCTTGTACTGGGCGCTGGTCAGTTAGGTATGGCAGTGCTGAGAGAGCTTGCGCCTCGTCGCCAAAATGCGAAAACGCCACTGACTGTTCTGATTTCGCCCAAATCATTGGACTCGCCAAACGCACTGGACGAGCAGTCGAAAGCCGAGATTCTCGGCCTGGGTGCTGAACTGCTGCCGTTCGACTTGTCCGCCTGCACGACTGAAGAGCTGACTGACCTGTTCCGGCGATTTCGGACCGTGATTAGTTGCACCGGATTCGTCGCAGGTCCGGGCACTCAGATGAAGTTAACGCGCGCCGCGCTCGGTGCAGGGGTCCACAGATATTTTCCATGGCAGTTTGGGGTCGACTATGACGTCGTCGGAAAGGGCAGCGGGCAACCGGTCTTCGATGAACAGTATGACGTTAGAAGATTGCTTCGATCGCAGAACAGGACCGAATGGGTGATTGTTTCTACGGGAATGTTCACCAGCTTTCTATTTGAACCGACGTTCGGCGTGGTTGATTTCACCACCAGGACAGTGCGTGGCCTGGGCACTTGGGATACCAAGGTCACAGTCACTACTCCAGAGGATATCGGCCGTCTCACTACAGAAATCCTGCTGGAGAAACCACGTATCGCCAATCAAATCGTTTACATAGCCAGCGACACCCTCTCGTATGCAACGCTTGCCGATATCGTGGAAGGCACGACACAACGCGAATTTAAGCGCGAGCTGCTTACGCATGCACGGCTGAACGATGCATTAGCGAAAAATCCTGAAGATGTTATGGCACGGTATCGCATAGCCTTCGCGCGTGGCGACGGGATGTGGTGGGACAAAGCCCATACATACAACGAGAATCGCTCGCTTCCAACCACGGATACCAAAACCTGGCTGAAACGCCATTTGGAGACGATGGGTCTGAGCGCCTGATTAGGCTGGAGGGGTAGCGCTTGAAATAGCGGCGGCCGAAAGGCTAGCCGAGCTATCAAAACGAACGAGGGCCATAACCTTCTCAAGTTATGGCCCTCGGATTCTCACCTTATGAGAGTCGCTACACAAACTCAAACATCAATATTCCCCGCCTGCAGCGCGTGCTCTTCAATAAACGCCCTGCGCGGTTCAACGTTATCGCCCATCAGCGTCGTGAAGATTTCGTCCGCAGCAATGGCGTCTTCGATCTGCACGCGCAAGAGGCGGCGTACCGTGGGGTCCATGGTGGTTTCCCACAACTGGTCGGGGTTCATTTCGCCCAGGCCCTTGTAGCGCTGCTTGCTGACGGTGCGCTCCGCTTCGGAGTGCAGCCACTGCATGGCTTCGCGGAAGTCCTCCACCGGCTTTTCCTTGCGGCGGTCGCCTTCACCACGCATAACCTTTGCGCCTTCGCCGATCAGGCCGGAGAAGGTGGCGCCGGCCTTGGCCAGCGCGGCGTAGTCCGCGCCACGTACGAAGGCGCGGTCGAAGATGCTGACGCGGATGTTGCCATGGTGCAGGCGCTGCACCACCAGGCGCCAGGAGTCGCCGGCTTCGTTAGCTTCGCACACCACCTTGACGGCGGCCGGATCGGCCGGGTCGCGCAAAGCGGCTTCAAGTGCGCGCGCCGAGGCCTCCGCCGATGCAGCGCTTTCAAGGTCAATCTGCACGCCTTGGGCCATCGCTGAAAGCGAGGCTTCGTCCAGGTAGCGACAGAGGCGACGGATGATGTTGTCGGCCAGGACATATTGGCCGGCCAGGTCAGCCAGCGTATCGCCTTCCAGCGGGGCCGCCCCTTCAGACGGCACAACGGCCGCATCCTTGAGCGCCAGCTGCAGCATGAATTGCGCTTCCTCGACCTCGTCCTTCAGATAGCGTTCGTCGCGGCCGACCTTCACCTTGTAAAGCGGCGGCTGGGCGATATAGACGTATCCGCGCTCGATCAGCTCCGGCATCTGACGATAGAACAGCGTGAGCAGCAACGTACGGATGTGTGCGCCGTCGACGTCGGCGTCAGTCATGATGATGATGCGGTGATAGCGCAGCTTGTCGATGTTGAAGTCCGGGCCGATGCTGGTGCCCAGCGCCGTGATGAGCGTGGCGATCTGGTCGCTGGAGATCAGACGGTCAAAACGGGCTCGCTCGACGTTCAGCACCTTGCCGCGCAGCGGCAGGATCGCCTGGAACTTACGGTCACGGCCCTGCTTGGCCGAACCGCCGGCGGAGTCCCCTTCAACAATGTACAGCTCGGAAAGAGCGGGGTCTTTCTCTTGGCAGTCCGCCAGCTTGCCGGGCAGGCCTGCGCCTTCCAACACGCTCTTGCGGCGCGTCATTTCACGCGCACGGCGGGCGGCGTCGCGGGCACGGGCGGCCTCGATGATCTTGTTGCATAGCGCCTTGGCATCGTTGGGATGCTCGAGCAGCCAGGTTTCCAGGGTGCGGGCCACCGCTTCTTCCACGGCCGGGCGCACTTCGCTGGAAACGAGCTTGTCCTTGGTCTGGCTGCTGAACTTGGGCTCCGGCACCTTCACCGAAAGCACGCACACCAGGCCTTCGCGCATGTCGTCACCGGTGGTGTCGACCTTGGCACGCTTCGCCAGCTCGTTGTCGGCAATGTACTTATTCAGCACCCGGGTCATCGCGGCTCGCAGGCCGGTCAGGTGGGTACCACCGTCGCGTTGCGGAATATTGTTGGTGAAGCACAGCACGGTTTCGGAATAGCCGTCGTTCCACTGCATGGCGACGTCCACACCG
>JAJUGB010000209.1 GCA_029268595.1 Alcaligenaceae bacterium
AAGGTCGCGGCGGCCAACTCTTCACGCGTAATGATGTCGCGCCCGGCCCAGGGGTGTTCCGGCGAAACGATCAGCACCATGGGCTCCACTCGCCAGCACCGAGCAGTGAGGCCCGGCCGATCATCCCACCACTCCATGAGGGCGATATCCAGTTCGCCGTCATCCAGCTGCTGGGCGATGGCCGGATTACGATCAATGACAAGGTCCAGATTATGCGCAGCGTTCTGATGCAGGAAGTTCTGCACGTAAGGTGGCAGCATATAGATGCCGATGTTCGAGCTCGCGCCCACCCGGCAGGGGTGCTGACCGCCGCGCCCCAAAGCGTTGAGGGCGCGTTGGCTGACCCTCATGAGACTGAGGGCGTACGGCTTCAGTTTCAGGGCCGCTTCGGTCGGAAGGCAACCGGCGCGAGATCGCCGTATCAGCAACACACCCAAGTCGTTCTCCAGTTTCTGGATATGCTGGGTGATGGTGGGCTGAGCCAGCTGCAAGGCTTGGGCCGCGGCTTGAAAGCTGCCGTGTTCCATCACCATCAATAGCGAGCGCAACCACACCAGGTTCATCATAGGTGTGTCCAATCCAGCCCCCGGCCCTAGGCAGCAAGCGAAATGTCGTTGATGGCGTCCTCAGGTCGTTCGCCGCGCAGGGCTTGCAAGATATTGCGGGCGGCGCAGTGCTCGATCGCTTCTCTGACCCGGTGCACGGCCGAACCGATGTGCGCAGTAAGTAGTGTGTTGGGGTGGGCAAGCAGCGCTGGGTCGATATGGCGGGGGCGGTCATGCCGGGCCCAGTCTTCCATTTCAAATACGTCGGCGGCGTATCCGGCCAGTTTTCCTGATTGCAGCGCTGTCAGTACCGCCTGCTCGTCCACGACCGAGCCTCTGCAGGGATTCACCAAGAACGCGCCCGGCTTCAACTGGTCTAAAGCCTCGGAATTGATGCGGTGCAGAGTGTCGGCGTTGAGCGCCAGCGCCAGAATCAAAATGTCCGACTCGGCCAATAACGCCTCCTGGCTACGCCATTGCAGCGACATGGCGCTTTCCTCTTCAGCTGCCAGGCGAACGCGGTCGGTATAAAGCAGGTTTGCCCCCCAGCCCTGGAAGCGTTGAGCCACGGCTTTGCCGATGGCGCCCATGCCATAGATGCCAATATTGGACCCTTCTACTCCCAAGCCGTAGAACTCTGGGCGCCATCCTTGGAAGTTTCCGCTGCGCACCCAGGCGTCAGCCTTGCGCACCTGGCGAGCCAGGCAGATAGTCAGCCCAACAGCCAGCTCGGCGGTGGGGGCGGTGAGCAAGTCCGGCACAAAGCTCAACCACACCCCGCGACGCGTGCAGGCATCCACGTCGAAGTTGTCATAGCCCTTAAGTGCCGCGCCGACAATCTTCAGGTTCGGGCATTGCGCCAGGAAGTCGGCGTCGACGCGATCCGGCATGAAGGCCATGAGCGCATTGGCCTGGGCGGCGCGGCGGCTGATTTCCTCGCGCGGCAAGGTGTCGAGGGTCTGGTTGGTGACCAGATTGCAGTGCGGCGCGAGCAGGTCGAGCGTGGACGTGTGGACCTTGTGTGTAATGACGACAGTTGGTTTCATGCGGATTATTTGAATTTGCGGCGCAAAAGACCGCTTAAAGCGTCGACCAGGGTGACCATGGCCAAAATGACTAGTAACAGGGCAGCGACTTCCTGGTATTGCATGATGCGCAGTGAGCCCATCAGCTCGAAGCCGATGCCGCCCGCCCCCACCATGCCCATGACCGTGGAAGCGCGAAAGTTATATTCCCACCGGTAGATGGAAACGTCGGCAAACTGAGGCAACACCTGAGGAAGCACCGCGTGGACAATGACTTGCAAGGGGCTTGCCCCTGCTGCACGCGCGGCCTCCACAGGTGCTTCGTCCACGTGCTCGATGGCCTCGGCGAAAAACTTGCCGACCATGCCTATGCTGTGTAAGCCCAATGCCAGGACGCCCGGTAAGGCGCCAAAGCCCACGGCGGCCACAAAGACAATGCCCATCATCAGCTCCGGCACCGAGCGCAATGCATTCAGCACCGTCCGAGCGAAGTGGTACACAAGGGGGTGGGGCGAGGTGTTTCTAGCCGCCAGGAACGCGACGAAGACCGACACAATGACCGCGAGGGCAGTGCCGGCAATGCTCATCGCCAGCGTATCGGCCAAAGGCGCAAACCACTGCCGATAATTGCTGAAGTCCGGCGGTAGGGATTCGCCCAGAAGGGTAGCAATAGCCGGTACGCCATCAGACAGTGTCTCCAGATCGAAAAGGTTTACGTACCAGCCGGCGGTCAGGACAATCGCTAACACCGCGACGGCCTGCCACAGGTTCGATTTCCAGGCACCCGCGTACTGATTCAGCATGCGGGTGTGATGTTCAGGCGTCATAGCCTGGGTCAGTTCTTGACTCATGAGGGGTCCTGTGATGAACGCGCGGGCTTGCCGCGCGCTTTCTTCTTACATGGAAGCCAGGTCCAGATTCAACACGCTGCCCATTTCACGGATCACGTCGTAATCCGAGTCGGAGGCGGGCGCAAATCCTTCGGCTTTGAAGTTCTTCAGCACTTCGGGGTCGTTCATGCTAAGAAAGGTCTGGCGAATTTTTTCCTTCAGTTCAGGTGCGAGATCCGAGCGCATGGTCCAGGGGTATTGTGGGTATTCAGCGCTGTAGCCAACCACCTTCACCTTAGCCGGATCAATCAGCTTGCGATCGCTGATGTGCTTGAAGATTTCTTCCGACAGGCCACCCGCGTCGGCGTTGCCGTTGGCGACGTTCACCGCCACAGCATCGTGTGAACCGACGAAGTGCTGCGAGTAATCGGCGTCATGCTTCAGGCCGTTCTGGGCCAGGATGGTTTTGGGAATCAAATGACTGGAAGTGGACGCCTGGTCGCCGAAGGCCACCTTCTTGCCTTTGACGTCCGCATAGTCGTTGATGCCCGAATCGGCATTGGCGATCAGCACCGAGCGGTAGGTGGGTTTGCCGCCGGTAATCATCGCTGCGAAGGGCTCGATGTCGGCCTTGCTCTTGGCCAGCACATAAGACATGGGGCCGAAGTAAGCCAGGTCGATGCGGCCAAAGCGCATGGCCTCAATCATGCTGGAATAATCCGTTGTCACGACAAGCTGGATCTTTTTGTCCAGTTTTTCGGTCAAGAGCTTCTTCAGAGGCTCGTTGCGTTTGATCAGTTCGGATGCGTTCTCGTCAGGCAGCAAGGCCACTTTCAGTGTGTCGGGATTCGCGTCGGCGGCAAAGGCGGGGCCGGTCAGGCCCAGGCTCAGGGCCACGGTGCAAAGCGTACGCAGGAATCGTTTCATCGGGAAATCTCCAGGGAAGGGGTAAGGGCCACAGGCGCCGCGGCGGCGGCCGGTGATGTGGCAGGTAAGGTCGGGGCAACTGACCGGGCTGGCGTGGCAGGCGAAGCCGGGGCAGATGCATAGATAAGGTTGAGCACTTCTTCGGTGAGCGCTGCAGGCGGCCCGTCAAAGACCACTTGGGAATTAGCCAGGCCTACGATGCGGTCGGCGAACCGGCGGGCGTACTCCAGCTGGTGTAAAGAGACCACTGCGGCAATGCCGTCTTGACGGCAGATGTTCTGCAGCAGTGAAAGCACTTTCTCGGATGTGGCCGGGTCCAGGCTTGCAACCGGCTCGTCGGCCAGAATCATGTCGGGTTGCTGAGCCAAGGCGCGGGCGATGCCCACGCGCTGTTGCTGACCTCCGGAAAGCTGGTCAACGCGGTAGAGCGCTCTTTCCAGCATGCCGACGCGTTCCAGGCAGCGCAGTCCAAGCTCCAGATCCTGGCTTTTCAAGGGGAACAAGCTGCGCCAGGTGGAGTAGTAGCCGAGGCGTCCGGTCATGACGTTAGCCAAGGCGCTACGCCGTTCTATCAGCTGATGATGCTGGAACACCATGGCCGTGCGGCGCCGATGTTGGCGCAACGCTTGGCGGCTGCGCAAGCTGCCCAAGGACGACGACACGACCTCACCCCCGGTGGGCACGGTCAGATGGTTGAGGGAGCGCAACAAGGTGGATTTGCCGGCGCCGGACAGGCCCAGCAAAACCGTGAATTCACCTCGATGAAAATTCACGCTCGCGTTGCGTAAAGCGGTGTTGCCCGAGGGGTAAGTGACACTCAGGTTCTCAACACGCAGCATGACGCCCGGGTCATTGGGTAGGCTGTCATGTATAGGCATAAGTAATTTCTCCCGCGTTTGGATTGCGTTGCGAAATAGATTACGCAGGCCCCATGACAGCGGGGTTACTAGCGGATGAAGCTTTGATGACAGCGGGCACGCCCTCTGCTAGGAAGCTCGACCTGACTCTTTGCGTGATTAACCGGCGTGTTCAAGACGCGTTCATTGTTTGTTTGAGCTGGGCTGTGACAGCCATCTGGTGCTGTCACAGCGAACTGGTCTTGAGGCCGCCCCTTACTCGGAGATAACAATGCAGAAACGACAAAGAATCATCGCCAGGCACAATGCGTATGGACCGATGACCGCTTCTACCCGTGCTGTCGGTCTTTCGTCGAAGGGAAGTGTTCACGGGCAGAAGACCTCCCCCTCGCAGCAACGAGCCAAGATGGCGCGCGCCCTGATGATGGCTGGGCTAGTGATAGCTGCGGCTGGAGTTTTTGCGAACGCTCATGCCCAGCTGCCGGCGGCGCAGACTGCCAACGGGGTGGAGTATGTCAGTGGCGGTATCGGAAAGGATGAGTCGGACGCTTTCAAGGCAGCAAAGTCAAAGTATCCGCTGTCTCTAACCTTTGCCGCGACCAGTCCTGGCAGCTCCGCCACTCCCTATGCGGCTGAAGTGCAAGTCGAGATTAAGG
>JAJUGB010000210.1 GCA_029268595.1 Alcaligenaceae bacterium
GACCGAGGACACGCCCATCGAGCGGTTCTGGCGTGACTTACGCAGTTACCGAATCACTGAAGGCCCAACTGAAGTGCTGCGTACCACTTTGGCTCGTCAGATTCTCAAGCACTACAGCTAAGTAAAGGCGCGTAATGAAAGACGCATTAAGCGATATCCTGGTTATTGAACTTGGCACGGTATTGACCGCTCCTTTGGCTGGCATGATGCTGGCCGACATGGGAGCCCGAGTCATCAAGGTCGAGCACCCGGAAGGAGGCGACCCATTTCGTCGCCACGCGGGTAAGCTCTATAGCCCGCACTTTTCGGCCTATAACCGCAATAAAGAAAGTATCCAGCTCAATCTGCAGACGGAGCAGGGCAAGGCCGACCTGGAAAAGCTGCTGGTCAAGGCCGACGTATTACTGGACAACTACCGATCAGGCGTAATGCCGCGTCTGGGTTTCGATGATGCCAAGCTGAAAAGCCTGAATCCGCGTCTTATTCACTGCTCGATCACAGGTTTTGGCGCCGACGGCCCCTACCGCGATCGTCCCTGCTATGACGCGGTGGCGATGGCTATTTCAGGGGTCGCCAGCCAGATGATAGACCCGGAGCAGCCCGGACTGAATGGGCCGTCACTTTCGGACAATATCACCGGCATGTATGCGGCTTACGGCATCTTGTCTGCGCTGCACAAGCGAGCACGTACTGATGAAGGCGCGCGTGTGGAAGTGAGCATGCTGGAAGCCTCCATTGCCTTCTCGCCCGAAGGGTTTTCGCAGTACACCCGCCTTGGCCTGGTGCCTCATCCTCTTTCCCGTGTGTCGGTTTCTCAGTCATATGCCTTCCGCTGCGCGGATGGCCGGCTGGTGTCCGTCCACTTGTCGTCCGTGGAAAAGTTCTGGCAGGGTTTTGTCAGCGCCATTGACCGGCGGGACCTCCTGGAGGACGAGCGCTTTGCCACCCCCGCGGACCGCGCCAAGAACTATCTTCAGTTAGCCGCGACCGTCGGCGAAACCTTCCAGACCCGTCCGCGCGCGGAGTGGTGCCAGCGGCTGGAAACCCATGACGTACCGTTTGCACCGGTCAACAACGTGCCTGAAGTCATGAAAGACCCGCAAGTGCAGCATCTGAACGTCTTTTACGAGGTCGAGCACCCGCAACAAGGCACGATGACCGCCATTCACCGTCCGGTGCGCATCAATGGCGAACGCGGCCCCACTGATAAGGCCGCACCCGTACTGGGCGAACACTCAGAGGCCATACGCAGCGAGTTTGGCCTATCTTCCTGAATAACTACCGTGGGGGACGCGTCCAGTGACCGGCTCCTCTCGGCAACCATACATACATCATGAGCAAACTGAATTTGTCGGTGGCCATTGGCAATTATGATCGGTGCCGGCCCCTTATCGATGGCGCCGTACAGATCGACGGCGTCGATCCTGTCTTCATGACTCTGCCGCCCGAAGAGATCTTCTTCCGCGCTTTTCGAGGTCAAGAGTTCGACATCTGCGAGTTGTCGCTATCCAGTTCCACGGTGCAAACGGCCCAAGGCAACTTCCCGTATGTCGGGATACCGGTGTTTTTATCTCGGGCGTTTCGACATACTTCGATGTACTGCCGCACGGACCGAATCCAGAACCCGGCCGATCTGCGCGGCCGCAAAATCGGCCTTCCCGAATATCAGCTTACTGCCAACGTATGGGCCCGCGCGATCTTGCAAGATGATCACGGCGTGGCGCCATCGGACGTGACATGGGTACGGGGCGGTATCTCGCATGCCGGTCGACCCGAGAAGATCAAAATCAATTTGCCCGACAACGTCAAACTGGAAGATGCGCCCCCTGGCGAGACCATCTCCAGTTTGTTGGCTAAAGGCGAAATCGACGGGTATATCGCACCGCGCCCGCCCGACGTGCCCGCCGGCACTCCCAACATTGGATGGCTTTTCCGTGACCCGGTGGAAGCAGCAAAGGATTTTTATCGCCGTACCCAGATCTTCCCCATCATGCATATCTTGGGTGTCCGACGCGAGTTGGCCGAACAGCACCCTTGGCTGCCCGGCGCCATTTACAAAGCCTTCGAGGAGTCAAAGCGCAAGGCGATTGAGCATCTGTCCGATACCTCGGCCACGAAAATCACCCTGCCGTTTGCGGAGGAGCGACTGAAGGAGGCCCGCGATCTCATGGGTGAGGACTACTGGTCCTACGGTATAGCGGCCAACCGCCATGTGCTGGAGCACTTCTTCCGTCATCACCACGAACAAGGTTTGTCATCTCGACTCGTGAGCGTGGAGGACCTGTTCCACCCGGGCACTTTCGAAAGTTTCAGCCTCTGAGGACCCGACATGGCGTCAAGCAGCGAAGAAATCCGTAGCCGTTGGCATGAGGCCAAGCTGGCCCCACTATGGGAAAGCCCGAACGCCCACAAGCAGCTCGATCACATTGTCCACAGCCATATCTGGCGATGGGAGGACACCCGGCCGCTTATTGAGCTGGCCTTCAACGAGACTTCGCCGGAGGCGGTACAGCGACGAGTGTTGCAGATGTTGAGTCCACAGTCGGCGTCTCTTGCCGACGAGTACACCTGCGGCAATGTGCTGGCCGCCTTCCAGTGCCTGCTACCCGGCGAAACGGCGCGCCCTCATCGCCATACCATGAACGCTCTGCGCTTCATGTTGGAAGGGGCCGGAGCTGTCACCCTGGTTGATGGCAAGGAGTGTCCCATGGCCTATGGAGATCTTGTGCTGACCCCGGGCATGGCGTGGCACGAGCATCGCCACGATGGCGATGCTCCCGTGGTTTGGTTGGACGTGCTGGACGTGCCTTTACATATGTATTTGGGCACAGCGGTATTCCAGCCCGGGCCTATGGAACCCAAGCCAGAAACCATGCCCGATGCCGCATTTGCGTCGCCCAATATTGCACCTGCGGTCACCTATGGTGCACTGGATCGCTCGCCGGTATTTCGCTATCCCTACGAAGACGCCGTGCGGGCGCTTCGTCACGCCCCGCCTTCGCCGGACGGCATCCGCCGAATCCGTTACGTGAACCCCCTGACAGGTCAGGGTGCGATGCCCTTGCTCGACACCTCCATGATGGAACTCGATGCCGGGGTCACGAGCAAACCGATGATGACGAATGCCAACCTGGTCGTGGCGGTCGTGGAAGGCCATGGTGAAAGCCAGGTCGGCGACCAGCGTTTCACCTGGAAAGCGCGGGACGTTTTCACGGTGCCCCAGCATAACTGGGCCAGTCACACGGCTGTAGGCGGGGACGCCCGGCTGTTTGTCGTGTCGGATGCTGATGTGTTGCGCCGACTGAACGTGTTGACCGAGTCAGTCAAAGACGAATAAGGCGGCGCGTCAGTGACGGGTCCCACCGTCCGTCCCAAGGGCGGCCAGGCACGACTGCGCTTTGGTCGTGCAAGAAACTTGAAAAGCCGTCCCCCCACCGAAAAAGTGTGGAACGGTTGTCACAGGATAAGAAAGTGAAGATTTGTTGGTTCAATGATGATCGGTTGGGTGTGGTTCAAGAGGGCGCCGTATGGGATGTTACCGACGCCCTGAAGGCCCTCCCGGCGCCCACTTACCCAAACCGTTCGGGCGATCTGGCTTTGGCGAACTTGCCGTTGTTGCAAGAGGCTATCAGGACTCAGTTATCCCAAGCCCCGTCCTACTCTGCAGACTCCGTACGTTTCCTCAGCCCGGTGGCCAATCCGGGCAAAATCATCGGGGTGCCGGTCAACTATCAAAAGCATGTGGAAGAAGCGCGGGCCGATGTGGCGACCTTCACCAACCGCGAAACGGGCACCGTGATCGAGCAGGGGCTGTTCTTGAAGGCCACCAGCTCGCTCATTGGTTGCGCGGAATCAGTGCGCATCTCCATGCCCGAGCGGCTCACCCACCACGAAATAGAACTGGCCGCCATCATCGGCAAGCGGGCCAAGGACGTGTCGGAAGCTGACGCCTTGTCATACGTTGCCGGCTATTCCATCGCCCTGGACATGACTGTTCGCGGCGCTGAAGACCGGTCCATGCGCAAATCTGTTGACACGTATTCGGTGCTCGGACCCTGGCTTGTGACCGCCGATGAAATTGCCGACCCCCAGAAGCTTCAGATGCGTCTTCAGGTAAATGGCGTCGACAGGCAAGTAGCCAACACATCGGAAATGATCATCTTTGTTGCGGAGCAAATTGCCTGGGCGTCGCGGTTCTATACGCTCGAGCCGGGCGATGTCATCATGACGGGAACCTGTGAAGGGGTCGGCCCAGTAGTCCCCGGTGATGTGATGCAGGCCGACATTGAAGGCATTGGCTCTATGAAGGTTCTGGTGGCCTGAGGCCGCCATAAACTTCTTGCTTTGATGCGTGCGGTATAAGCTTGCTATTGTTCCCTCCAGACGTCTGTCAGCACCGTCTTTAGCACCTCCATGAAGGCGAGAGTCCGTTGAGGCAGCAGGCGTCTGCCGGGGGTCACACACCATATGGCCGTGGGCGGCAGACTCCAATCGGGCAATATCCGTTTTAGTTTGCCTTCTTGTTCCAGCCCTTCAGCGAACCGTTCCGACAATCCCACTATTCCCAGGCCTTTTGCTGCAAGAGACTGTTGCAGACCGAGGGAATTGGCCCAGATGGCTTGGGCCGGCACCCCTTCCCATCGTTCCTTTCCTCGAGTTAACTGCCAAGGCTGGCCTTCACCGTTACTGCCCAGAAGCATAAGGCCGCTATGTTGAAACAAGTCTGAGGGCTCCTGCGGGGTGCCGCTCGATTTTAAATAGTCGGGACTGGCGTAAAGGCCGCTGTGCAGCGTCGTGACGCGAC
>JAJUGB010000211.1 GCA_029268595.1 Alcaligenaceae bacterium
CTCCGCTGGCGTCAGCACGTTTGAACTGAGACTTAAAGCCGCTGGAGCCGGCGTGAACGATAACCGCAAAACCGAAATCGCGCAGGAGCTCAGCCGTTTTCGCAGCCTGGCGCTGGGCAGCGGCAGACTGGTGAATGAGATAAATCTGGCATTCGGGCGCCGCCGCAAAGGCGGAGGACTGCTCGCAAAGGTCCAGAAGGCGCTCCATCCCGATGGCAAAGCCGACCGCCGGCGCCGGCTTTCCACCCAGCAGCTCCAGCAGTCCGTCATACCGTCCCCCGCCGCATACGGTTCCCTGCGCGCCCAACCTGTCCGTGACCCACTCGAACACAGTCAAGTTGTAGTAATCGAGGCCCCGGACCAGACGCGGATTCAAGCGGTAAGGGATTCCCGCGTCGTCCAGCCGTTGTCGCACACCGTCAAAGTGTTCCAATGAGGCGGCACCCAAGAAATCGTACAAACGCGGAGCATTGTTGGCCATATCCTGCATAGCCGGGTTCTTGGTGTCCAGCACTCGAAGCGGGTTGGAGTACATGCGCCGACGGGCTTCTTCGTCCAGCACTTCCGTATGTTGCTCCAGGTAAGCGATCAGCGCCTCGCGATGCGCAGCCCGTTCGTCCGCCTGCCCCAAAGAATTGAGCTCTAGCCGGATATCTGTAAGGCCGAGTGTCTTCCACAGTCGGGCCAGCATGATAATCAGTTCTGCATCGACATCCGGGCCGGCAAAACCCAAAGCTTCGACATCGATTTGATGGAATTGCCGATAACGGCCGCGCTGCGGCTTCTCGTGACGAAATACGGGCCCCATGGCATAGACGCGGTGGGGCCGATCGTAAAGAAGGTTATGTTCGATAGTGGCGCGGACCATGCCGGCCGTGAACTCGGGCCGCATGGTGAGCTGCTCGCCGTTCAATGCGTCCGTAAAGGAGTACATTTCTTTCTCGACGATATCGGTGACTTCGCCAATTCCCCGGGCAAACAGGCGGGTATGCTCGAGTACAGGAGTGCGCATGTTGCGGTAGCCGTACGAGGCCAGCCACCGTCTCACGATATCTTCCAGCTGCTCCCATTGCCCGCTGGTATCGGGCAGAATATCTTTCATGCCCGTAATGGCATGGACCTTCTTGAACGACTGCGACATAAATACTCTGTTTTTTGCTTTGACTGCCGATACCGGCAAATTATGAGCGGTTTGTGCCGTAACGCCTTTCGACGTAACTTTGTACGATGGCCTGAAATTCCTGGGCGATGTGGTCGCCCTTGAGCGTTACAGTGCGCTCTCCGTCGATGTATACGGGCGCTGAGGGGATCTCGCCTGTACCGGGCAAGCTGATGCCGATATCTGCATGGCGGCTCTCGCCAGGTCCGTTCACCACGCAGCCCATCACGGCCACGTTCATGGTTTCCACCCCGGGGTAGCGCGTCTTCCATACAGGCATTTGTGATCTCAAATAGCCCTGAATGCTATCGGCCAACTCTTGAAATACCGTGCTGCTGGTCCGGCCACAGCCGGGGCACGCCACCACCATGGGAGTGAACGCCCGAAGGCCCATGGTCTGAAGAATTTCTTGGGCAACGACCACTTCGCGGGTCCGGTCGCCGCCCGGCTCGGGGGTGAGAGAAATACGAATGGTATCGCCTATGCCCTGCTGCAATAAGACAGCTAAAGCGGCAGTTGATGCCACGATGCCTTTGCTGCCCATACCGGCCTCAGTCAAGCCCAGGTGCAAGGGATAGTCGCAGCGGGCGGCCAGGTCTTGGTAGACGGCGATAAGATCTTGCACGTGACTGACCTTGCAGGAAAGCACTATGGCATTTGGGTCAAGGCCCAGTTCTTCGGCCCGTCGGGCGTTGCTGATGGCAGAAACAACCAAGGCTTCGCGCATGACAGCCTGTGCCGGCCACGGTTCTGGCCGACGGTTGTTTTCATCCATCATGCGGGCCATGAGCTCGTGATCGAGACTGCCCCAGTTGACTCCTATGCGCACTGGCTTGTCGTACCGGCACGCCACTTCAATCATTTGGGCAAAATTGTCGTCTCGCTTTTTGCCCCCGCCCATATTTCCGGGGTTGATGCGATATTTGGACAAGGCTTGCGCACAGTCGGGAAACTGCGTCAGCAGTTTATGCCCGTTGTAATGAAAATCGCCCACAAGCGGCACGTCCACGCCCATGCGGTCCAATTGTTCGCGTATGGCCGGTACCTCGCGAGCCGCCTCGGGGGTGTTCACAGTGATACGCACGAGCTCGGAGCCTGCCTGCGCCAGCTGCTTGACCTGTATGGCGGTAGCCACCGCATCGGCGGTGTCGGTGTTGGTCATCGACTGAACCACGACGGGCGCCCCGCCGCCCACCTGAACGATCCTGTGCTGCCATGCCACCTGGACCGGGCGCGTGGAGCGGCGAGCCGATGCACTCGGCTGCAAGGAGGAGCGATCGCGCTGTGGCGCGTCTGGATTTAGTGTCATTGCCTTATGGATTTTAGCCACTCTGCGAATAGCCAGGAGTCGGGGATAAGCCCGCGATCGATGGCATAGAAGCCACCGACGAGGAGCACGATCAATATGACGATAAGCCAACCCCAAGAACCCTGGCGCGGTTCGGCGTCGAGGGATACATCCACCGCGCCCCGACGAGGATGAGTGGGGGCAGCGGCCGGCCGTGCTGCAACGTCTCCCGCTTGCGCCTCCAGCATATGCATGAGCGGCTCCGGATCCGCATCGAGGAATCGTGCGTAGTTTTTTACCAGCCCGCGTAATGGCAAGCCTTTGGGAAGTTCGTCCCAGCGCTCATTCTCGAGAGCATCGAGCTGGCGTGCAGAAAACTTGAGGCGGACCGAGACATCGGCCAATGTGAGACGACGGGCCTTACGTAAGGTTTGCAACGACAACCCCAAACCAGCGTTCGGATCGAGCGCCGTATGCAGATCATGCGGGTCCTGGGCCTCTTCAGATCGAACAGACTTCAGCAAAGGCTGAGTCATACCCGCTCCTGTTTAAGAATTATTGTGCCACGGTCCGGCAAACGCTCGTTGATGCGGGTGCGATCTTGGACCTCGCCCGCCAACTGACCGCAAGCCGCAGCGATATCGTCGCCACGCGTCTTGCGTACCGTTGTAACCACGCCTGCATCCATCAGCTGCTGAGCAAATAAACGCACGCGCGCCGCCGACGAGCGCTTCAGGCCGGACTGTGGAAAAGGATTGAAAGGAATAAGATTGAACTTGCAACGCACGCGGCGCGAGATAGCAATGAGTTCCTTGGCGTTCTCGTCGCTGTCGTTCACGCCGTCGAGCATGATGTATTCGAATGTGATGAAGTCGCGCGGTGCGTGCTCAAGATATCGATTGCAAGCATCCAGAAGCTCAGACAGCGGGTGCTTTCGGTTGAGCGGAACCAGCTTGTCGCGCAAGGCGTCGTTAGGCGCATGTAGCGATACGGCCAGAGCGACGGGGCAATCGCGGGCCAGTCGATCCATCATGGGCACCACGCCCGACGTTGACACGGTGACCCGCCGGCGAGACAAGCCGTAGGCATTGTCATCCAACATGAGACGCAAGGCGCCGAGCACCTGGTCGTAGTTGAGCAGGGGCTCGCCCATACCCATCATGACCACATTACTTATGACGCGCGACGGTTCGGCCGCCTCGCCGCCGAGCCGCGCGCTAGAGGCGTCTGCTTGCAAGACGCGACGCGCATGCCAAAGCTGGCCGATAATTTCGGCCGTGGTGAGGTTGCGATTAAAACCTTGATATCCCGTCGAGCAGAACGGGCAGGCAACAGTGCAACCGGCCTGACTCGAAATGCACAAGGTGCCGCGGTCGTCTTCGGGGATAAACACCGTTTCCACGGCATTGTCGCGCCCCACATCGAACAGCCACTTACGTGTGCCGTCGGCGGAGCGGTGTTCTGACAGAGGGCGCGGGCCAGCGACCTGGCAATTTTCGCCAAGACGTTGACGAAAATCCCGCGCCAAGTCGGTCATGTCGTCGAAGACGTCTACTCCGCGCTGATGCATCCACCGTTGCAACTGGCGCGCACGGAAGGGCTTGCCGCCCCACTGTGCAACGAGGGCGGCAAGTTCGGGACCACTAAAGCCCAGGAGATTGACGGGTTCTTCGACTAGAGACATGAATGACTGACTACTTGCCGTTATTAACGGCTATGGATGTTGCTTTCGGGGAAAAAGAATGCAATTTCGACCGCAGCAGTTTCGGGCGCATCGGAACCGTGGACGGCATTAGCGTCGATGCTGTCGGCAAAATCGGCACGGATGGTACCTGGCTCGGCTTTCTTGGGGTCGGTCGCACCCATGAGATCGCGGTTCTTCTGAATGGCGTTTTCGCCCTCAAGCACTTGCACGAACACAGGACCAGACACCATGAAGTCAACCAGGTCCTTGAAGAAAGGACGCTCTTTGTGCACCGCATAGAAGCGTTCGGCGTCGTTGCGGGACAGCTGCTGCATACGGGCAGCGATGACCTTCAGGCCAGCGTTTTCGAATCGGGAAACTATTTGGCCGATTACGTTCTTGGCAACTGCGTCGGGCTTGATAATTGAGAGGGTGCGTTCAATAGCCATAAAAGATCCGAAAAATTAATAAGGGATAGAGAAAGCGCATGGGAAACGAAGAGGCAAGTGAACCCGTGGGCTGCGTGCCGCGACATACTCCAGGCTTTCTTCAGAAGCGCAAAACGACGAACCCTGAATTGGCTTTCTATAATAAAAACAATC
>JAJUGB010000212.1 GCA_029268595.1 Alcaligenaceae bacterium
ACCTGATCCTGACTTTAGTCGCCTCGTATGGTGTGCGACGCTTGGACCAGAGCTTGCCCAAACAAGGACTGCCCCTACGATGAGCGAAACAGTCATTCAGTTCGAAAACGTGGTCAAGCGATTCGGCGAAGTCACCGTGCTGGACTCCTTGAATTTCCACGTAAGACGCGGCGAAAAAGTCACCATCATTGGGCCCTCGGGCTCGGGAAAGTCCACGGTGCTCCGCATCTTGATGACCCTGGAGAACATAGACGAAGGTGTCATCTACGTCGACGGCGAACCGCTTTGGCATGAGCGGCGCAATGAACAGCTCGCGCCGGCCAGCGAGGCCCATTTGCGCGCCATGCGCAAGAAAATGGGAATGGTCTTTCAGCAGTTCAACCTATTTCCGCACATGACGGTCCGGCGCAATATCACCGAGGCGCCTATCCATGTATTGGGCTTGTCCAAAGCAGAGGCCAACGAACGAGCGCAGGAGTATCTCGACCTGGTCGGTTTGTCTGAGCATGCCGATAAATTCCCCCGGCAGCTTTCGGGCGGCCAGCAGCAGCGAGTGGGAATCGCGCGCGCTTTAGCCATGCGACCCAAAATCATGTTGTTTGACGAGCCGACCTCCGCGCTGGATCCCGAGCTTGTCGGAGAAGTACTGAGCGTCATCCAACGGCTGGCCGAGGAGCACGACTTGACCATGTTGCTGGTCACTCACGAAATGCAGTTCGCCAAGCAGATTTCAGACAGGGTGTGTTTTTTCGACAAAGGGCGCATCGTCGAAGAAGGACCACCCGAGCAACTCTTTACCGAACCACGCGAGCAACGCACGCGCGAATTCCTCGATACTTTCCTTAATCAGGCGTAGCCGGCCGCCAGTCGCCATCAACCGGACAAGGCGCCAGCGCAGGGCCAGGCCCACTTCTAAGACAAAAAAACAGGCTGGCACCCAAAAAGGATCCAGCCTGTGTACTACTGCAGCTTGCCTGAACTAAATTCAAGCTTCTGCAGTCATGGGAGTCTCGAGCGGCTCGAGCGCCGTGAAGTCGCTGCGATTCGCAATATAGTCCGGCCGCGGCGTCAAACCGTACTTGGGCGGGTTCAGCGTATTGTGAACACTGTTGTAAACCATAAAGACGTTCGCACGCGGCCATGGTGAGATATTGCTTGCCGACCCGTGCATGGTGTTGCAATCGAAGAACACGACCGAACCAGCCTTGGCTGTCACAGAGCGTATACCGCCCTGCTCGGCCAGCAGTTGCAGGCTCAATGGATCGGGGACGCCATACTCTTGCTTGCGCAGCGACTGCTTGTAGTGCTCGTCCGGCGTCTGGCCCTGGCACGAGATGAACTGCAAATGCGACCCGGGCATAAGCATCAACGGCCCATTGCACTCGTTATTGTCAGTCAGAAGGACCGAGCAGCTGAGGGCGCGCATGGATGGCATACCGTCTTCCACATGCCAGGTTTCAAAGTCCGAATGCCAATAAAACTCTTTACCCTTGAAGCCGGGTTTCATATTGGCGCGCGACTGGTGGATGTAGACCTCGGATCCGAGGATTTGTCGTGCCACATGGATTAGTCGCGGGTCGCGGCTGAGCTGATTCACCTTTTGGCTCAGGGCATGCACCCGAAAAATGGATCGTACCGCATCACTACCGGGTTCCTTGATGGCTTCCTCGCGTTTCGTGATGTCTCCATCGACGCTCAGACGCTTGACTTCATCAAGCAGGCTTTCAACCTCTTCCTCACTGAATACATTTTCCAGCAAGATGAATCCGTCGCGGTTGTAGTCGCATACCTGCTCCGTGCTCAACGCATCGGCGTAAGTACCCCCTTCGTATACCACCGGGTCCTGGCGGGCAATGATCGCCGACCCGCGGTCCGTCCGGGATTCGTACAAATCGCTCATGGAAATACTCATTACTTGCTCCTTGCGGCGGGTGGCCGACAGTTCGGCTCCCGCCTCATTTACTGATTAATCAGGCCGCATCCGTTTCCAGCGGATACACACCCTTTTCGTCATGGACTTCGAAGCCGGTCAGAGGGGGATTGAATACGCATATGACGCGTAGCGGCTCTTTGCCCCCCCGCAGCCAGTGCTCGTCGTGCTGGTCGAGAGCGTAAACAACACCTGGGCCAAGTGCATACTTTTTGCCGTCAGCGATAGTTTCGATCTCGCCGTCGCCTTCAATGCACCACACGGCTTCGAGATGGTTCTGATAGTGGATGTGAGTTTCAGTGCCTGGAAAAATGACAGTTTCGTGGAATGAGAAACCCATACCATCTTTCTTCAGCAGCACACGGCGACTGAGCCAATTTTCAGTGACGATCTCGTTTTCCGTGCCGATTACATCCTTCACATTCCTGACTATCATCTACGATTACCTCCAAACTTCAATACGTGGGCGCTGACTCCTTTTTCGGCCAGCACTTTAGCTACACTGCGTTCGATAACTTCAAGCCCCTGCTTCAGCTGTTCCACCGGAATGGTCAGCGCTGGCAGCACCTTAAGCACTTCGTCCTGCGCGCCGGACGTTTCGATGACGACACCCTCTTCGAAAGCCGCCCTGGCGATACGGTTAGCCGTGTCGTCGCCAGCCGGCGTGACGAGGCCCTGGATCAGCCCTCTGCCACGCACGCTCATCTCAGCCATGGGATAGCTCTGAACAAGATTCTCGAGCCAATCACGGACCATGCCTTCCTTGCGCCGGATTTCGGCGGTGAAGGCGTCGTCGGCCCAGTAACTATCCAATGCCTGAGCAGCAGTAACGAATGCAAGGTTGTTGCCGCGGAACGTACCACTATGGGCGCCTGGCTTCCACACATCGAGCTCAGGCTTGAGCAAGACCAGGGACATAGGCAAACCGAAGCCCGATAGCGACTTCGACAAAGTGATGATGTCGGGGCTGATGCCTGCCGCTTCGAAGCTGAAGAACGTGCCAGTGCGGCCGCAACCGACCTGGATATCGTCCACGATAAGCAGCATGTCGTGCTGACGGCAGAGTCGCTCGAGTTCCTTCAACCAACGAACGGTGGCGACGTTGACGCCTCCCTCGCCCTGGATGGTCTCAACGATGACTGCAGCGGGACGATCCATACCGCTGCTGGGGTCTTCCAGCATGCGCTCGAGATAACTCATGGTGTTGACATCGGCACCGAAGTATCCGTCGTAGGGCATGAAGGTGGTGTTGGCCAAGGCAACGCCTGCTGCGTCTCTGAACTTAGCGTTGGCGGTTACTGCCAAAGAGCCACCGCTTACACCATGAAAACCATGAGTAAACGAAATGACGTTCTGGCGCCCCTTGACCTGACGTGCAAGTTTCAGGGCTGCTTCAACGGCGTTAGTGCCGGTCGGGCCGGTGAACTGAAGGGTGTACTCCCAACCTCGCGGCTTGAGAAGCACCCGATCCACCGTTTCCAGAAAGTACTTTTTGGCGCTCGTGGCCATATCCAGACCATGAACGACGCCGTCGCTCTGGATGTACTCAATGATTTTCTCTTTGAGTACCGGATTATTGTGGCCGTAGTTGAGGGTTCCGGCCCCGCTGAAAAAGTCGATGTACTCCTTACCGTCTTCGTCGATCAGTATGGAGCCACGGGCTTGATTAAAAATTACGGGGAACGACCGGACGTAGCCGCGAACCTCCGACTCCATCCGGTCAAAAATATTTAAGTCCATTGTCGTCTTCCTCTTTAGTTACGAAGCGGTACCGGCAGCCGAGGCATGGGCCGCTTCTGAGTTATCGACACGCCTTCCATCAGGATGACGCGCTGGTAGCTTGACGCGTATCAATCGTTCTTCCTCGTGGCCCGAGGAGCCAAACAAGTGACAATCAAAAAACGCATGCTCGGTCAGGCTCGCGTTGTGCTCGCGAGCGAGGCTTGCAAACATGCCTCGCGAAGCGAGGTTGTCCGGCCCGATGGTTGTTTCGATATGCGCGATGTCGGCCAGCTTCGGCCGTTGCAACAAGTGATTGAGCATGGCGCGTCCCAATCCTTGACCCCGCGCGCGCGAGTGCACAGCGACTTGCCAGATGAAGAGCACATCGGGTTGATTGGGCGGCACATAGCCCGAGACGAAGCCATCAATGCCTTGCTCACCTCGTGCGACCACACATGTCTCGGAGAAATGTTGGGTCAGGAGCAGGTAGGCGTAGATGGAATTGAGATCCAGCGGCGGGCAATTCTTGATGAGCTCGTGAATGGCAGCAGCTTCACTATTGATGGGCTGGCCCAGCTCGCCGTGGTAGGTGGAGGAGTCCTTGGCCACTTCGACAGTACCCAAGGACTTGGGAATATATGGGAGAGAGTCTGTTTCTTCGTTCAAACCGCTAAACCCGATTCAGGCGGCACGCGCCCTTCGGGAACCTCTAATAATGGGGAACCAAGCTCCTCGGCGGCGTCGACAGGTGCCACGCCGTCCGATTCCATCAGATCGACTATGCGCTCGAGGGATAAGGTGATTGTGGCTTGTTCCAGTTCAGGTAGTGCTTTTAAAGCGTCCTCCAGCTTCTTTTGAAGCGGGGACGGAGTATCTAGAGCAAGCTGCATGCCGGCCTCGGTGGCCGTGA
>JAJUGB010000213.1 GCA_029268595.1 Alcaligenaceae bacterium
ATTTAGGCCGAGGTCAGCGCGAGAACCAATGCGTGCAGAGCCAAGCCAATCAGGCCGCCCACCAGGGTGCCGTTGAAACGTATGTATTGCAGGTCGCGGCCCACGCTTAGCTCGAGCTCGCGAACCAAATGACGTTCGTCCCAGTTCTTGACGGTGCGGGATATGTGGTCCGTCACCCCGCTGCGCAAGGTTTCCGTCAACTTTTCGGCGCTGGACAAAACATGGTTGTTTATCGCGTCGCGCAAGCGTTTGTCGCTGCCCAGGTTTCTGCCTATGGCCAACATGGCATGTTCCAGATGGCGGGTAAGCGCGGAATCATCTGAAGCCAGATCCGCACGTAAGGCGGCATGGATGTCGTCCCACAACTTTTGCACATAGTCTTGCACTTGCGGGTGTTGAATCAGGCGCTGCTTCATCTGTTCTACCTGTGCGGCCACCTCGGGATCACCTCGTAGCCGGTCTATGTAGTCGATGACCCATGCTTCATAGTTGAGTCGAACGGGGTGCTCGGGCTGTGAAAGCACGTCTTGCAGTTCGTCGACGAGAGCGCGAGCCAGCCTATCGGCCAGCCGATCGCCCATGCCCTCCACCGGTGAGACCATATTGACGGTTCTGACTATGCGCGGCCATTCTTTTCGCGCGTGCTTGACCAGGACACCAGAGACCCGCTCTTTCAGTTCCTCATTCTCGAGGTAGCCGGCCAGACGCTTCAGCGCTTCGTCCAGCAGCTTCTGGTGCCGTCCGTTTCGCGTCATGAGGGTAAGCACATCGCCGGCGGTCCCTGCGGCATCCCAGCGCTGAAGCGTGGACACAAAGAAGGACTGTATGACGCTACGCACGGCCGACTCGTCCAGCAAGTCCAGCATGCGCGATGCCACTTCTCGGGCGCCCTGTGCCAGGGCCCGCGCCTGTTCCGGCTGACTGAGCCACTCTGCCAAGCGAGCGGCCGGATCCAGGACACGTAGCTTCTCGAGCAGGGTTGCCGGCTCCAGGAAGTGGTCGCGAACGAATACCGCCAGGCTGTCGGCAATACGATCTTTGTTAGAAGGAATGACGGCAGTATGGGGTATGGGTAGCCCCAGCGGCCTTCGGAACAACGCCACCACGGCAAACCAGTCTGCCAGGGCGCCGACGGTGGCGGCTTCACAAAACGCTCGCACCCACGCCCATACGCCTTGGCCGCCCATGACGTGGCTCGTGATGAATCCGCTGATCATGGCGACCAACAAAACGGCTGCGCCAATTTTCATACGCCGCAGCGCGGCGGCGCGTTCATCCTGATGGGCGGCGTGGTTATGCATCGATAGGCTTTCCTTTCTGCTTTTACTTTCTGCTTTGAGTTAGGGAGGCAAGTGTAGTCGGCAGCAGGCGAAGTGCCTATGCAAACATTGCACCTGAGTTGGCAGCGATATAAGTTGCCGAGCAGTTGACACATGAGCCTGTCCATCCGGCGAAGGCAGGCGGAATCGTAATGGGCGCCGGGGCCCGCCTTGTGGCGTGGCGAAATATCGATTTCCTTATACTATTGCGAGAACTCATTCTGGAGACGTCAGTTTGGACACCCTATCTACACCACAGATCGAGACGAAAAGCGGAGCCCTCGCAGGCACCATGGCGGACGACCGCATCCGGGTTTTCAGAGGCGTCCCATATGCCACACCCCCCGTTGGATCACTGCGCTGGCGGCCGCCTCAGCCGGTGCAACCGTGGGAGGGGGTTCGCCCGGCCATGGAGTTTGGGCCGGATTGCCCGCAGGTTACCGACCTGGCCCGTCGTGCCGGTCGCGAAAGCGAAGACTGCCTTTACTTGAACGTATGGACTCCCGCCGACGCCGAGCCCGGTTCACTGCCCGTCATGGTCTGGGTGCATGGTGGCAGCTACAGTATGGGAAGTGGTTCTGAACCCTTGTTTGACGGTGTGAAACTGGCGCGCGAAGGCGTGGTGGTGGTGACTCTGAATTACCGCCTGGGCATTATTGGCTTCTTGGCCCACCCCGGTCTGACTAAAGAGTCGCCCAACCATTCGTCCAGCAATTACGGTCTGCTGGATCAGATTCTGGCGTTTGAGTGGATACGCGACAATATTGCTGCCTTTGGGGGCGATCCGCAAAACGTTACGGCCTTCGGTGTATCGGCCGGTTCTGCGTCTCTGTCTTTGCTGTTGACTTCGCCCTTGGCAAATCAGCTGTTCCAGCGCGCCATATTGCACAGTCCTGGGGCGGCGCGCCGCCTGGCATCATTGCAACAGGCCGAAGAGAACGGGCTCATACTGGGCGACGACATCGAAGCTTTGCGCCGCATGAGCCCTGAAGAGCTGCTGGCCCGTATGCCCGACTTGGGGCCTAAAGTTCGCGGGCTCACGACTCCACGCATGTTGCGGCCCATTTGCGACGGCTGGGTCATTCCCGAAAACGAGCGGGCCGTCTTTACCAGTGGCCGTTTGCCCGCTGTGCCCATTATCGTGGGCACCAACACCGACGAGGGCAGTGACCTGACCAAGGGTTGGCCAATCCGGGCGCTTGATCAGTACGAAGACCTTGTCGAACAAAGCTTTGGTCAATTTGCGGACGAAGCGCGGAAGCTTTATCCGGCAAGCAATGACGAGCACGTGCGGGGCAGGGTGGCCGAGCTGTTTGCGGACACCCAATTCAACTACGGCGCCCGCTTATTGGGCCAAGCAATGGCCAGCAAAGCGCCGACTTGGCGTTATGTCTTTACCCGCCGTTATCCCGGGCGCACAGAAGGGCCCATGCATGGGCAGGAAACCGCCTATGTGTTCGGCAACCTATCGGCGCCGCAACCTAATGACCCGGTCTACGATGACACCGATCACCAGTTGTCAAACGCCATGTTGAAGACGTGGCTAGCGTTCGCCAAGACCGGAGATCCCAATAACCCGGCCATCCCGCAGTGGGAGCGCTTTGATCCGGCGCGAGACAATTTCCTGGAGTTCGGTGACCGTATCGCGCCCGGAACGGATTGGCGCCGCCCGCAACTAGACTTCATGGAGCGTTTTTTCGGCGCCGTGGACCAGCCAGACGAGGCGAAGTGACACCACGCTGGTCCATCGCAGCGGCATCGCCGATTATCTTGATGGACGGTGAAGGCGTCAGAGGCAGTCAATTCATTAAGCCCGCGACGCTTTTACCAGGAAGTTCAGACGAAGTCTGGCTTGAGCTGCTGAGAACGCCATCTACTGAAGGAATTGCTCGGTCAGCATGGCCCAATACGCGGATCCAATCGGCAAATTGTGATCATTGAAGTCGTAAGTAGGGTTATGCACGTCGCAGCCGCCCGGTTGCCCGCGTTCGCCGTTGCCAATAAATAGATACGAGCCGGGCACTTTTTCGAGCATGAAGGCGAAGTCTTCGCTGGCCGTCAGGGCGGCGCATTGCGCTTCAATATTATTCTCGCCTACAAGCTGGCGACCGATCTGGCGGGCGAACTCGGTTTCTTCCGGCGTATTCACCAGCACCGCATATCCTTCACGGTAGTCAACGGCGGCGTGCACGCCGAAGCTTTGTGCTTGTGCCGACACGATGTCGTGGATGCGTTGCTCGAGCAGCTTGCGCAGCTCGCGGCTAAGCGAGCGCACGCTTAACTCCATGACAGCTGTATTGGGAATGACGTTGTTGGCCTTGCCGGCCTTGATGGCAGCGACGGTGACCACGGCAACCTCTTGTGGATCGGCATTGCGAGAGACTATGGTTTGCAAGGCCATGACGATGCTGGCTGCTGCCACCACAGGGTCCACTGCCAGGTGCGGCATGGCGCTATGTCCGCCTTTTCCTGTCAAAGTAATGGTGACGTAGTCTGAAGAGGCCATGGCTGGCCCCTGACGAAACTGCAGCCGCCCTTGAGGCACCCCCGGGTTGTTGTGCATGGCAAAGACCGCGTCGCAGGGGTATTTGTCGAAAAGCCCTTCTTCTATCATGCGCTTGGCGCCGCCCAGGCTTTCTTCTGCGGGCTGAAAGATAAGATTCAAGGTGCCGGAAAATTTGCCGTGCTCCGCCAGGTATTGGGCGGCGCCCAACAACATGGCCGTATGACCGTCGTGGCCGCAGGCGTGCATGACGCCCGCACGGCTGCTTGCGTAGGGCAGGCCGGTTTCTTCGGTTATGGGCAGGGCGTCCATATCGGCGCGAATGCCAAGCCGGCGGGCGCCTTCGCCGCGCTTCAACTGTCCCACCACGCCAGTGCCGCCAATGCCGCGCTCTACCTGGTATCCCCAGGCTTGCAGGCGTTCAGCGACCAGGTCACTGGTGCGGAATTCTTCGAAGCCCAACTCAGGGTGGTGGTGAATATCGCGCCGCAGCATAGTGATTTCTTCGGCGCGCCGAGTCATGTAATCGAGATAATGGTCAGGACGCTTGGACATGGTAAGGCTCGGTAAGGTTGGCGCGCGCGAACGAAAAGTTTCGTCCGGGCGCGGCGGCCAGAAGCTTGGCAGTATAGGGGTGGCTGGGAGAGGCAAAAACGTCTCGCGTACAA
>JAJUGB010000214.1 GCA_029268595.1 Alcaligenaceae bacterium
ACGAACGGTCTCGGCACAAACCGCGCTTTCTAATGCTTTATGGCTCGGTTCGGGAGCGCTCATACAGTCGACTGTTGACGTTCGAGGCCGCTCGCCTCCTTGAGGCGATGGGCGGCGAGGTCAAAGTATTTAATCCCAGCGGCTTGCCGCTACCCGATGACGCGCCGGATACTCATCCTAAAGTCAAGGAACTGCGCGAGCTGGTGCAGTGGGCCGAAGGGATGGTTTGGACGTCTCCCGAGCGCCATGGTGCGATGACCGGCATCATGAAAGCACAGATTGATTGGATTCCGTTAGCGATGGGAGCCGTCCGCCCGACACAGGGCAAGACATTGGCGGTCATGCAGGTGTCGGGAGGGTCGCAGTCCTTCAACGCCGTAAACCAAATGCGTGTGCTCGGTCGCTGGATGCGGATGGTGACCATCCCTAATCAGTCATCCGTCGCGAAGGCGTTCATCGAGTTTGATGAAGACGGTCGCATGAAGCCATCCAGTTACTACGACCGGGTCGTCGACGTGATGGAGGAGCTCGTTAAGTTCACACTGCTCACGCGCGACAACAACTCGTACCTCGTAGACCGTTATAGTGAACGCAAGGAGAGTGCCGCAGAGCTCTCCAAGCGTGTGAATCAGCGGTCCATATGAGGCCACTCATGAGCCCATTCCAACGCTGGGCAACGCCCCCAGCCTGTGAAGACGCTCGATTCTCTAGGCCCCTCGTGATATTCCAAACAAAAAAAACTGCCCCGAGCCTTTCGGACTCGGGGCAGTTTGTATTCTCTGGTGGCGCATCCCTGATTCGAACAGGGGACCTGCGGATTATGATTCCGTCGCTCTAACCGGCTGAGCTAATGCGCCAAAGACCGAAACTATACCAGAAAAATTTTGCGAAGAAAAGCGCGTGGCGTTGCTTGCACAGCGCGCCTGAAGCATTGCAGTTGTCCGGTCGATTTGGTGCCCGGAACACCATGTGCTTGCCGCCACTTTAGAATCCGGCATCCGTCCCCATGTACTATGTATCGTTTCACCTGCAGATCGCTTGCGCCACCTTGCTGGCTGGCATGGATAGACAATGACTTTTCCCTTTTCGGTTCTCGATTTAGCTCCTATTAACGAAGGCAGTACTGCGGCACATTCCTTCAAGAACACGGTAGACCTCGCGCAGCATGCCGAGAAGTGGGGCTACAACCGGTATTGGATGGCAGAGCACCATGGTATGCCGGGTATTGCCAGTGCGGCCACTTCTGTCCTATTGGCGCACGTGGCTGGCCAGACGTCCACGATCAAGGTCGGCGCGGGCGGCATCATGCTGCCCAATCATTCGCCGTTGGTTATTGCTGAACAGTTTGGCACGTTGGAGGCGCTGTTTCCCGGCCGAGTAGAGCTGGGTCTGGGCCGAGCGCCGGGGTCAGACCAAGCGACGGCTCGCGCCTTACGTCGAAATTTGGCGGCCAGCGCTGACGAATTTCCGCAAGACGTCGTGGAGCTGATGGATTATTTATCCAGTGAGCCCCGCAACCCCGTGAAGGCTGTGCCCGGCATGGGTAGCAATGTGCCCATCTGGATCCTTGGCTCCAGCCTGTTTGGGGCGCAGCTGGCTGCCCATCTTGGTTTGCCCTATGCCTTCGCCTCGCACTTTGCGCCTCAACAGCTTATGCAGGCCATCGAGGTGTATCGGACGATGTTCAAGCCATCCAAGCATCTGAGTAAGCCCTACATTATGCTGGGCTTTAACGTGTTTGCCGCTGATACGGACGACGAAGCGCAATACCTTGCCAGTTCCTGGCAGCAGTCCTTTGTCAACTTGCGAAGTGGGCGGCCTTCGAAACTGCCGCCTCCGGTCGAGGACTATATGGCTCAGTTGCCCCCGCAAGCTGTGATGCTATTGGAAACCGTGCTTTCATGCGCTGCGGTCGGATCGCCGGAAACGGTGAAGCGGCAGATTGGTGACTTCATCGCGCGTACGGGCGCCGACGAGCTGATGTTGACTTGCAATATGTACGACCATAAGGCGCGTCTCAGGTCGTACGAGATAGCGAGCCAGATTCGTTCGGGGCTGTAAGGGGAAAGGCGCCTTGTTGTGAGGGTGGCCCGAGTACAAAATGGAAGGCCCCGCCTTCTGGCGGGGCCTTACTGCCTGCTGGGCGAAGACGCTTGCGATGGACGCAGCGTGAAGAATTACCCTGACGGGGTTCTTATGCCTCAATTGCGGGCAGTGAGTTCACGATAGACCCGTCTTTCTTGGCTGACAAGCTGGGGTTTACCCTTGTCCGAACCCCGTGCTAGACTTTCTTCCCGACCGGCGCCAGGGACGACCCTGACTGCTTTCCTTGCACCGAGGACGGCCTCGAAAAAGTGTGGAGTTAGACAATGGTGTCCTCGCAAGCGTGGATCATTTTGTTTATTGCCGGCCTGTTCGAGACCGGTTGGGCCATAGGTTTGAAGTACACCGAAGGCTTTACTCGCCTTATTCCCTCTGTGCTCACAGTTTTAGCCATGGCGATCAGCGTGTTCTTATTGGGTATTGCGCTTCGATACCTGCCGGTGGGAACCGGTTACGCTGTCTGGGTGGGAATTGGCGCCATAGGTACAGTCATCCTTGGCATCATACTTTTCCAAGACCCTGTGTCCGTGGGACGAATGGTTAGCGTCGGCTTGATACTGGCCGGCAGTATCGGACTGAAACTGGCAAGCTGATTGCCCGGGCGACCTCGCTCATCGCCCGATCAAGCGCAAGGCTTGAAGTTGGCGCGCGGGGCCGCAGCCGGGCCTTAGTGCACTGCTAGCTATTTAAGACTTGGACTTGTGCTCGGGCTTGCCTTTACGCTTCGTCGAGGCGAGCTCTTCAAGTTCCTTTTCGTCCATCGACTTGTACATGGACTTGGACGCGCCCTTAAGCTCGCCCACCTTCGCGTCCCCGCGCTTGGCCGAAAGGGCAGCGCCTGCAGCTTTTTGCTGAGCTTGGGATTTTGCTGACATAGTCGTCTCCTTGGGATGACACGATTCTATTTTTGCCAGCATGCAGCTTGAAATTCAAGCGCCATCCGTCGCCATACGTAACAAGCACAGGGAAACGCTGTGGCCCCCTAAAGAGCGCGGTTTCGGAACAATAGGCTTAAAGTCAAGCACCAAAGCAAACGCGGACTCTTAAACGAGGCCGCCAAGGACGGCCAAAGAACCAATGCAAAAAACCCAGCTAAATCTTACGACTTAGCTGGGTTTTCTGTGTAGTGATGGTGCCCAGAAGAGGACTCGAACCTCCACACCTTGCGGCACATGGACCTGAACCATGCGCGTCTACCAATTCCGCCATCTGGGCACTGTAAGCCTTACCCTTAAGGTAAGGAGTAAATATAGCACTTTTTGCTGCCGTTTTGCAAAGAAAACTTAAACGTTTTTTTGCTATCTCGGCTTTTTTGCAAAACCGTGGAAACGTCTTTCGGTACGTTTATTGCCCACGATTTAGCAAGCGTTGCTATCACACATTTAAAGTGTTGCCTTGCAACGTCAACCAAAATATTTCGCAGCATAAAGAGCGATTGAACTAAGGTTCTAGGAAGCAGCCTAAAAGCTTTTACGCTATGCTGGCTTCTGCGCTATGCAGGGTGTATCGCAAATGGACTGATCCGTAGCGGCACACACTAAACACAGGGCTAAAATTTTAGTCAAGAATGTGAGTATAGCGCGATTTTAATTAAATGGAAATATTCTTTGATCAAGCGATCCAAAAACAACGACACAGGCACGGATGACTCTAACGGGGCGCCCAACCTGCCGCCCGACTTCGATCCCACTGTCCCAAGTCGTGAAGAAATTCTGCAGGTCTTACGTAAGTCGGGCAAGCCGCATTCGGCCGAGGCGCTCGCACGAGCTTTACAGGCCCAAGTGCCGGTCTCGGTGGGCTTCGAGCGGCGGCTGGACGCCATGCAGCGCGACGGCCAACTTCATCTCAATAAGAAAGGGCAATATCTGCCCGCGCCTTCGACCGAATTTATCGCCGGCAAAGTGCAAGGCCACCGTGATGGCTATGGCTTTTTGTTGCGCGACGACGGCGGCCCCGATCTTTTTCTAGCGCCCCGCGAAATGCTCAAGGTTTTGCACGGCGATCGCGTCCTGGTGAAGCCGGATGGCGAGTTTCGGGGCAAACCGGAAGCGGTCATCGTGGAAGTTATCGAACGCCACACCAATAAGCTGGTGGGAAGGTTCTTGCGAGAACGCGGCGCCAATATAGTTGTTCCCGAAGATCAGCGCATCAAGCACGACATTCTGATCCCGTCCGGAGACACCTTCGACGCTGAACATGGGCAGGTCGTCTCGGTGCAGATCGTGCAGCAGCCCACCCGGCACTCGCAGCCCTTGGGGCGGGTAGTGGAAGTGCTCGGCGAAATCGACGACCCGGGCATGGAGATCGAAATTGCCGTGCGCAAGTTCGGTGTGCCGCATGAGTTTTCGGAAGGCGCTCAGGCGCAGGCGGCGAAGCTGCCATCCAC
>JAJUGB010000215.1 GCA_029268595.1 Alcaligenaceae bacterium
ATGCGCCTGTATATTCACGCCGGCCTGGCCGACGTGCCCATCAACCGCCGGTTCTTCCAGCTCATCGAGACCCGACTCCTTTTGCCTTTGTGCGCCGAGCTACGCGCCGAATTCCACATGGTGCCGCCCGAGATCAAGCCCATCACCATTGATGAGCTCGATTACGTCTGGATGTTCCATGGCGGTATTTTCTACCACGGTATCAGGCGTTGCGCCTTCGGCACCTCGGCCGATCATGAGATCAATCCCGAGATGCTGGAAATATCCATAGACACATTCGTTGCCGCCGCGCCGCATGCTCTGGCGAGGCTTCTTCGACTACCCGAGCAACCACTCACCCCATAACAACAACAACGAAGTCTGCAGCACCATGGAGTTCTATACCCAAAGGAGACAACATGAAGACAACTAAAATGTGGACTTTCGTCTTGTGCCTGGCTTCGGCATTTGGCGTGTCCAGCGCATTGGCACAAACCGATCCCATCCGAATAGGCCTGCCGGTTCCCCTTACCGGCCCCTACGGAGCCGAAGCCAAAGACCAGGTAAGAAACGCCGAACTGGCCGTCAAGGAGTTCAACGAAGCCGGAGGCCTGAATGGCCGCCTGGCCGAGCTGCTGGTGCGTGACGACAAACTGAATCCGGGTGAAGCGGCGAACCGGGCGCTCGACCTTATCGACAAGGACAAGGTCAATTTCATTGTAGGAGGCCTGTCGGCATCGACCCAGCTTTCGACCAACAACGTCACAAAACAACGCAAGGTCATCTATATTTCCATCAGTCAGTCGGATGCCATCAACGAGGCCGCCGACATGTCGCGCTACACCTTCCACGAAGCGCTCAACCCCCACATGACGACCCAGGCCGTGGGGCGACATGTATTCAAGAAGGGGATGCGCATTGCGTTCCTGACCTCCGACTACGCCTACGGTCACGAAATGGCGCGCGGCTTTACCCGCGTCGCTGAAGAAGTTGGAGCAGAGATTGTCGGCGAGATCCGCCATCCCCTTGGCACTTCCGACTACTCGGTTTTCTTGCCACGGTTGGCGGCCATGCGGCCGGACGTACTGGTTTTCAACAACTTCGGACGCGATAACCATGTCTCGATTCAGCAGGCGGGCCAGTTCGGTCTTAAAGACAAGATGCAGTTCGTCACTCCCGTTCTTCTGTACACGGCACGCCAAGCCGCCGGAGCCGAGGCATACGAGGGGGTCCTTGGCGCGTCGTCGTATTACTGGGAACTGCAAAGCCAATTCGATACGGCGAAAAACCTGAACGACATGTACAAGAAGGAATACGACGGCTACCCTTCTGATTACGGAGCGCTGGCGTACGGTGCCGTGAAGTCCCTGCTGATGGCGGTCAAGGAGGCCGGTACTACTGACACAGAGAAGGTTGTGGACGCGCTCGAGTCGCTCAAGTACGACACGTACAAAGGGCCAGAATACTATCGAAAATGTGACCACCAGGCCGTACAGTCGGTACTCATCATCGAGTCCAAGAAGGCGCCCGCCGACAATCCGGACGACATCTTCAGAATCGTGGACGTGGTTGCACCTACCGAAGACATCCTGCGCAGCTGCGAAGAGCTCGGGTTCAAGTAGCAACATGGCCGTGCTTTCGCGGCGGGGCGAAGCACGGCGTCATGAAAATATAACGGAGACACCATGGATGCATTCATGCTCCAGCTGCTCGGACTGCAGCTATTCACCGGACTGGCGCTGGGCGCAATCTATGTCCTGATGGCGGTCGGGTTATCTCTCATCTTCGGAATGTTGACGGTGGTCAATTTCGCACATGGCGCCTTTTTCATGGTTGGCGCATACGTGGGCTATTTTCTGTATCAATACTTCCCCAACTTCTGGGTATGCCTGATTGCCGTTCCCCTGCTCACAGGCGTGGTCGGCATTGTGGTCGAACGCTACCTGGTGCGACCGTTATATGGACGCGGCATCGATTATCCGCTGCTGCTCACATTTGGCCTGGGCTATGTCATGGTCGAAGTGGTGCGCATCATTTTTGGCAAGCAGGGTCTGCCGGTGGGAACGCCGGACGCTTTGCAGGGGGCCGTCAATCTGTTCGTAGGCCCCTTCCCCCTGTATCGCCTGTTTGTGATCGCTGTCACGGTTCTGGTGCTGCTGGCGTTGTGGCTGTTCATTGAGCGCACGTCGTTCGGCCTGATCATTCGCGCCGGCGCCAGAGACCCGATGATCGTTCGAGTACTGGGCGTGGATATCTCGCGCATTTGGCTCATTGTGTTTGCTATCGGTACCGGCATAGCGGGGCTTGCCGGGTACCTGTCTGCGCCATTGCAAGGTATCGCCCCCGAGATGGGCACCAATGTGCTGATCGTCGCCTTCGTCGTCACTGTGGTCGGCGGCATGGGGTCGCTATCGGGCGCTATCGTGGCCGGCCTACTGGTGGGCATCGTAGAAAGTATGGCGGCGTTCTTGTATCCCGAGGCAGCCAAGGTTTCGATGTTCATCATCATGGCCCTTGTGCTGTTGATCCGTCCCATGGGCCTCTTTGGCCGCGCCGGCTTGATGAGCTGATTCCATGAATACTCAAACTCGCACCATGACAATCGACCAAAGCAAAGCGCCTTCGATCCTGGAAACCATCCGACGACACCGGGTGCTGGCCACCATAGTGTTCCTGGCTGCGCTGCCCTGGCTCACGCCCAACTATTCCGTAGCATCCCATATCCTGATTTTTGGCCTGTATGCCCTGGGCTATAACCTGATATTCGGCTACATGGGCATGCTGTCATTCGGCCATTCTGCCTTTTTGGGCGTCGGCGCCTACGCTGCCGGCATCCTGATCGCGCAGCATTCCGTCACGTGGTGGCTGGCCATACCCGCCGCAATCATCATCTCGGCTCTGGCAGCGCTAGCCATTGGCGCGCTTGCCATCCGCACGCGAGGGATCTACTTTGCAATGGTGACACTTGCCCTTTCGCAATGTGTGTATTTCATTATTTATCAGATGCCCGCATCGGGAGGCGAGAACGGCCTTCGCGGCGTCAATGTTTCCGAGATCACCCTCTTTGGTCTGAACATTGACGTCCTGAATCCCATCAACAAGTATTACTTCTTCTTTTGCTTTGTGGCTCTCGCACTGTGGATCATCTCGCGCATACTGGCATCGCCCTTTGGCCACGCGATTCGTGCCATTCGCGAAAATGAAACACGCACTCGCGCCTGCGGCTTCAACGTCGAAAACACCAAGCTCATCACCTTTGTGTTGTCCGGCGCATTCTGCGGGCTGGCAGGCGCGCTGTACGGCATCAACCTTTCCAGCGTGGCCATCGAGACACTTCACTACGAAACGTCCGGCCTCGTCGTGATGATCTGCCTGCTGGGCGGTATGGGCACATTCTTTGGCCCCATTGTTGGTGCGCTGCTGTTCCTTCTGATTCAGGATGTCTTCTCGCTGTGGACCGAACACTGGCAGCTATATGTCGGCGCCATTTTCATTTTCTTCGTCTTGTTCTTCCCGAAAGGCGTATGGGGAACCATTCTGGAGAAGCTTCATGTCAACTGACATCATCATTGAAACGCACAACGTCACGCGACGCTTTGGAGCATTCACGGCCCTTAAGGACGTCTCGATCCAGTTTGAGCGTGGCAAGCTCACGTCAATAATCGGACCGAACGGTGCAGGCAAAAGTACCTATTTCAATGTACTTTCCGGAGCCTTTCCGCCTTCCGAAGGCAAGGTGGTGTTTGAAGGTAAGGATCTGTCCGGCCTCAAGCCCCATCAGTTTTCTCACGCCGGCATTTCAAAGTCGTTCCAGATTACCAATATCTTTCCCAACTTCACCACCCTGCAGAACGTCGAGATTGCCTTGCAATCGCATGTTTCGCGCTACAACCTGTGGCGTCGCCAAAGCAGCCTGCAGCTCGAAGGCAAGGCGATGGATCTGCTTCGGACGGTCGGAATGGAACAACATGCCATGCGCCTGGCGCGCGAGCTGGCTCACGGTCAGCAACGCGCGCTGGAGATCGCCATTGCGTTGGCCTCCGACCCAAAGCTGTTGCTTATGGATGAACCCACCGCGGGCATGAGCCCCGAAGAAACACGGGCGATGATGGACCTGATCGTGCAGGTAGCGTCTACGCGCACTGTCATTCTGGTAGAACACAAAATGAAAATGATCATGGGAATCAGTGATCGCGTCATCGTCCTGCATCACGGCGAATTCCTCGCTTCTGGCACTCCAGACGAGATCCGGCGAAACGAAGACGTCAAGCGCGTTTATCTGGGTCAACACTAGGAGCAAGGGCATGTTATCCATCGAAAAACTCAATGCCTGGTACGCGTCGAGCCACATCCTGCAAGACATCGAGCTTCAGGTAAACACGGGTGAGGTCGTGGCCCTGCTTGGACGCAACGGGGCGGGCAAGACCACCACCTTGAAAAGCATCATGGGGCTTCTCGACCGCACGACCGGAAAGATCATCTTCAAGGGAGAAGATCTTATCGACGAG
>JAJUGB010000216.1 GCA_029268595.1 Alcaligenaceae bacterium
AAACATGTTCATGCCATCTCGGCTAACAGGGTGCAGGTTCAAGGCACAGAGCTGTCTTCGCCAGTACGGGCCGGACAGCAACTACTCGTCGCGGCTATTCAGAACCTGATAGATAACGCCATACGGTACGGCCCATCGGATAGCCCCATTTTTGTCAGGATCGGATCACAAAGCGACGGCACCGTTTCCATAAGCGTGCTCGACGAAGGTTCAGGGCTAGGCGAGGAAGAGCGTAGCCAGGCAATTGGCCGGTTCTGGCGTGGTGATTCCAAGGTGCCGGGCTACGGCCTCGGCTTGTCGATTGTCAACGCAATCGCCCGCCGGTACGGGGGAAAACTCGACCTTCTGGAGCGCAGTGGTGGTGGACTGGAAGCTCGTCTCACGCTTCCTATGGCAGACACTGAGACGTCTACTTGAGTGTCAGGAAATGTTTGGGCCCTTAAGGTTCCCTTAATCGGTCCGGGTCATCATCCAATGCGTTCGATTGGAGGATTCCATCTTGTCTGTCTACCGAATAGCCGGTGCGGCTTTAATCTTATTTTGTTTGACCATCGGAAATGCATGGGCGAGCAATAGCCTGTTCGGATCTAGTTCGCAACCTGAGTTCCTTGAGGCATCCGAAGTCTTTACACTCGGAGAACTGCGCCAACAAGGAGATGACTATGTGGTCGTCGGGCAAGTCGCCGACAATTACTACGTCTATCGCCATTCTTTAAAGCTGGTCGACAGCGCCGGGAAGGCCATCGAATTGGGGCTTCCTTCGGGTACGCCTCGACACGATGAGTTCTTTGGCGACACTGTCATCTATACCGGTGATGCAGCCCGTTTGACGTTTCCTACCGGGGTTGCCGGACCGCTCACATTGCATTGGCAGGGGTGTGCGGAAGAGGGGATCTGCTATCCGCCCGAGACGATAAGTATCGACGTGGCGTCGGCAAGTGCCGTGTCGGGCGGTGAGGCGATACCCGGAGCCGAGTCCAGCCCGGTTGCGTCATCATCAATCAGCACTGCGTCATCATCAAACAGCACTGCGTCATCTTCAAACAGCACTGCGTCATCTTCAAACAGCAACATGGGTGAAGACCAGGCAGCGGCCGAGCGGCTTGCGGCGCTTGGGCCCGTCGCAGGCACGCTGCTGTTCTTGGGGTTCGGCCTGCTGCTGGCATTCACGCCTTGCACACTGCCAATGATTCCCATCGTGTCCACCATGGTGGTCGGCAGCCAAGCCAAGCCCCGCCGCGCGTTTGTGATGTCGCTGTCCTACGTTCTGGCGATGGCCGGCACCTATGCCGCGGTGGGCGTAGCAGCCGGTCTGGCAGGCGCCAACCTGCAAGCGACCTTACAGTCGCCATGTCTGCTGGGCGCGTTTGCCGTGCTATTCCTTGTACTTGCGAGCTCCTTGTTCGGATTGTTCGAGTTGCGTTTGCCCTCTGCTTTGATGAACCGGGTCGAAGCGGCAGGCCGGGGACGTTCGGGCGGTAGTGTGGCGGGTGCCGCAGGGCTGGGCTTTCTGTCGGCGTTGTTGGTGGGACCGTGCATGACCGCACCTTTGGCGGGCGCGCTGCTATTTATCGGACAAACAGGCAGTGCGGTCCAAGGTGGATTAGCTTTGTTTGCCCTGGGGTTGGGCATGGGCGTACCACTACTGGTCATCGCTGTATTCGGCGCTCGTGTCCTGCCCAAGCCGGGCGCATGGATGGACTGGGTGCGTGTGGCGTTCGGTTATGTCATGGTGGGCATGGCGGTCATGATGTTGACCCGCTTCCTTACCGGCACATTGGCCCTATTGCTTTGGGGCGCGTGGATACTGGCGGTGGCCATTGGCTTGGTCGCTTGGGCGCAAGCTGTCGCAGCAAGACAGCGGTTGGCTTGGGCATTGCGTTCTGGCGCAGTATTCGCAGGCTTATGGTCGGTGCTGATGCTGGTGGGTGCTGCTTCAGGTGGCTATTCCGTTTCACAGCCGCTTGCGCACCTTGCTGGTCCGGCAAGCGCTACAAGTACTGTGGTGGCAACCCCGGATTATGTGCCGGCCAAGTCTGTGGCCGATGTACAGGCACGGCTGTCCGAAGCCGCTGGACGCGGTCAATGGACACTGATCGATTTCTATGCCGATTGGTGTGTAAGCTGCCATATCATTGAACGCAACGTATTCGGCGACCCTGACGTGGCGGCACGAATGGCGAACATGCAGGTGCTGCGTCCCGACGTGACGCGCAATGACGCCATAGATCGCGAGCTCCTCTCGGAGTGGGGCGTCATGGGGCCGCCCACCCTCATACTCGTCGGTCCGGACGGTGTCGAGCGTAGAGATTTACGTGTGGTGGGCGAGATCAATGCGGCCGACTTCATGGATCGTCTCAATTCGGCAGGCATATCATGATCGGCGTCGGTCCATTCTCCATTCAAGTAATTGTTGTCGGCCTAGCCTTACTGTTGGCATGGCTGGTGGCCCGCGGTGTCGCCCGAATGCTGCCCGACACTTCTCACCGGGCAGCCGGTGGGTTGTTTTTCGACGCCGCATTCTGGGGTTTTGTGGCTGCCCGCCTGGGATACATCGCTTTGTGGTGGCCCGAATACGCGGCCGCGCCGCTGTCGATGATCGCTATCGGCGACGGGGGCTTTGCCTGGTGGGCAGGACTCCCCGTGGCGATTGCCTTCATATGGTGGCGATCACGCACGACCAAGCTGTTGCGTCGCCCAGCGCTTGCGGGCGTCGCTGCCGGCTTTGCCGTTTGGGTCTTGGCAAACAGTGCACTAAGTGTGATGTTGCGATCGGCTCCTCCAATGCCGGATCTGCAGTTGGCGACCCTCGACGAGCGCCCTGTAACGCTAGGGGCATATTCCGGACGCCCCGTGGTGGTAAACCTCTGGGCCAGCTGGTGTCCGCCCTGTCGTCGTGAGATGCCGGTATTCGAACAGGCTCAGTCGGCATTTCCCGATGTTGCCTTTGTGATGATTAACCAAGGTGAGACGGCGCAGCAAGCTCAGGATTTTTTAAACAGCGAAGGCCTGAAGTTAAGCGATGTGCTGCTTGATCCGTCTTCTCAAGCCATGCAGGCTTTACGGTCCCGCGGTCTTCCCACTACGGTTTTCTTTGATGCAGAGGGGCGTCAGGTGGATGCGCATCTGGGCGAGATCACCATGCCTAGTCTGAAAGACAAGCTGGCCCGCCGCTTTACCCAATCTCTGGATTCGGATACCAAACAATGATGATGAGATCCGCCGCGTACGCACGAGCGTCTTTTATTGGGGCGCTCGGTCTCTTGTTGCTTGCGGGATGCGAGCCAATCGGCAATGCCGAGAAGTCTTCCGGCGGGCAAGTGATGAACGCTCCTCTTGCAGAGCAAGCGGCCATTCAGTTGCCGGATTTGCCACTGGCAGGGCTGGACGGGGGCACTGTGTCCCTAAGCTCCTACGCGGGTCGGCCGGTTGTGCTGAACCTCTGGGCGACCTGGTGCCCCCCGTGCCGCCGAGAAATGCCAGTGCTCGAGCGGGCTCAGGCAGTGTTTTCCGATGTGTATTTCGTTTTGGTGAACCAGGGCGAAAGTGGGCAACAGGCGAAGGACTTTTTGCAGAACGAAGGCCTCGAATTGACGCATGTGTTGCTTGATAAGAATTCCGAAGCAATGGGCATTCTTCGAGCAGGCGGCTTGCCTACGACTTACTTTTTCGATGAAGGGGGGCGCATGGTTGATGTACATCTTGGCGAGATCACCATGGCCGAACTCGAAAAGAAGATATCGCGCAATTTCTAACCGTTTCAAGATCCGTATAGACGGAAATTAAGGAAGGACCATGTTTCAACGAGTGCTTTTACCGCTTATTGCAAGCGGCCCCTTGATGCTGATGCCCGGCTACGCCGGCGCAAAGGACGCAAGCAAGCCAGCAGTCATTTCGTCATTGGAAACCCGGGGTGTCGAATTCATGGACGAATTTGAGGCGGGCGCGCATCTGCGTGCTTTCGCAGGGCTGGCCGGGGGCAAGCCGATTGCCGTGTACGTTTTGCCTGACGGCACGGCGATTACGGGTACGCGCCTTAACGACAAGGGGGAAATAATCGACGCCGAAACGCTGCAAAACCTTGTAGCCAAGCCTGCTAGCGAACGAGATTGGGCGTTGCTGGAATCCGCGACCTGGGTGCGAGACGGGGCCGCCGATGCACCGCGCATAATCTACACGTTTACCGATGCCAATTGTCCCTACTGCCATATGTTCTGGGAAGCCGCTCGACCCTGGGTGGATTCCGGAAAGGTCCAGCTTAGACACCTGATGGTTGGGGTCATTAAAGAGGATAGTCCGACCAAGGCCGCGGCCATTCTCAGCGCGTCCGATCCTTCAGCAGCGCTGAAAGAAAACGAGCTTAAGTTTGATCGCGGAGGCATTACCCCTGCTCAGAGCGTGTCCCAAGAGGTACAGAAAACCCTTGAAGATAACCAGCTCCTCATGATGTCGATGGGGTTCCGAGGCACGCCGGGCATTATCGCT
>JAJUGB010000217.1 GCA_029268595.1 Alcaligenaceae bacterium
ATCCACCAGCACGCGTCCGCTGCTGGGCGTGTCCAGGCCGGCCATGATACGCATCAGCGAAGTCTTACCAGCCTGGGTGGCGCCGAGCAGAACCGTAATCTGGCCCGGCTCCGGCGCCAATGTCATTTCCTGCAGCCAGACCTCTGTCCCCACCCGTTTCGTAATTGTGTCGAGAGCCAACTGCATTGCCTCTCCTCCGGGATCTCGTTGTTATGACCGCTGCATCGCCTGCTCTCGGTCTTTGTCTCTGAGGTATACCCCTGCAAGTGCTACCAAAATTGCGTTAATTGGTGTTAATTGGTCAGGAGATGAGTCAACAATCGCTATAGCTACGCGCTTCATAGCGAAGAACTGACTACAGGCGAACGGATCTGCACGTTCCAGTTGCTCCTCATCAGCGAAATAAGAACATTTACTTACGCTACCAAGGTGGGTGGGCCGTTTACCGGAATGGGTTCCCTCACAGTCCTTCCCTATCATCGGTTGAATGCGCGCCAGCGCTCCAACATATTCATTGATGGACCAGCTCGTGGCGGGAGAGACGTATGTCCGAAAAATTCTCGGAATCCACAGGAAAGGTCATCGGAGAATACACCTGGCTCATAGTGGACGCCCTGCTTCTTTTGTTCCTGCTCGCCGCTCTTTTATCCTACAAAGACCTCGATGAATCGATGCGTCTCCTTTTTCGTGGGACTTTCGTGGCGTTCTGGTTTTACGTATGGATTTCGGGCCTCCACTTATTAATCTACCTACGTCGCACTGATCGCGAACTCGAAATGCCAGGGGCCATCTCATATTCCTTATTCGTCCTTAAGCTGGTGCCTATCGCGGCAACAGTTTTATGGGCCAATCATCGAGGACTGTTCTAAAGGTTTCCCTCCAATGCATTGAGTGCCAAAAGCGTTGCATTGACATGATGGCGCCTCATTTTGACGCCCGTTTACGCTACGGGCTCACGGCAAAAAGAAACAGCGAATCCTTACACCGCCCCGTGCGCCTCTACATAAAGCGCATACAAGGAATGGCTGCTCGCCATATAGAGCCGGTTGTTCTTCGGGCCGCCGAAGCACAAATTTGCGCAGCGCTCAGGCAGGGAAATATGCGCCAGCGGCTTGCCTTGGGCGTTGAACACCATGACGCCATCGAGCTCTTCGGGCTTGCCTTTGAGTTCGTAAACTTTGCGGCCGCCCTGCTCGGTCGGTTCTTCCTTAAGGGCGCCATTGCTGCCCCAGCCGCACCATAAGTTGCCGTCGCGGTCGACCTTGAAGCCATCAAGCGCCCCGTAGTCGGATGCATCGATCAGCTTGGTCTTGTTGCTGACCGTGCCATCATCCTTGACGTCAAAGCTCCAGATGCTGCGATTCGGCGTGCCCTTCCACTCCACCACATACAGCTTGGTTTCGTCCGGCGAAAATGCCAGGCCGTTGGGATTCACGATATCCGTGATGACGGCCGTCAGCTTGCCTTCGGTGTCGATGCGGTAGACGTTGGTCGTTTGCTGTTCCGGCTTCGCGCGATAGCCCTCCCATTCGCCATTGATGCCGAATAAGGGGTCGGTGAACCAGATGGTGTCGTCGGACTTGACCACCACGTCGTTGGGCGCATTAAGCTTTTTGCCCTCGAAGGCGTCGGCCAGCACCGTCTGCGAACCGTCTTTTTCTGTGCGCACCACGCGGCGAGTCTCGGAGTGCTCGCAGGTGATGAGCCTGCCTTGCCGATCACGCGTATTGCCGTTGGCCCAGTTGGACGGTTCTTTGAACACTTCAAAGCTGCCGTCCTTTTCGCTGTACTTCATGATCCGATTGTTCGGAATATCGCTCACCAGCACATAGCCGCCGTCTTCGGGGAAATACACCGGCCCTTCTGCCCAGCGCATTCCCGAAGCGAGCTGTTCCACCGTACTGCTGAAGATGCGGTATTTGGCAAAGCTGGGGTCGAGTATTTTGATGGCGGGATCGGGGTAGCGCTGGTTGGGCATGAATTCGAACACCTGGGCGAAAGCGCTGCCGCTGATGGCGGCTGCGCCGGCGCCAGCGGTCAGCTTCAAGAACTCTCTGCGATTCCGGGCCTTTGTTGTTTGCATTGTCGTCTCCTCGTTTTAGTTGCCTTCGCAGCCAAGCAATGCGTACGGTGCTTACACCTCGCATGCATTTTGACTACGGGCATACTAGCTTCACCGTCTGCCCAAAGCAGCAGGGAAAGTGAAGCGATCTGTATCAGGAGAGACGGGCTAGGCGGCGCTCACCACGCAATAAGTCCCTTACACCACGGTCTCGGCCGCTTCCTTGCCTTCCAGGAATTCGCGGGCAGTGATTTTTGTGCCTTTCTTGCCGGCGAAATTACATTCCGTGTCGTGCTCGGCGTATTGGCAGCCGCCCAGCAGCGGGCATTGCTGGAACAGTTCGCTCACCCAGTCCACAAAGACACGGACCTTCGGAGACAAATGGCGGTTGTGCAGGTACACCACTGAAATGGGTAGCGGTGGCGGCGTCCAATCGGAAAGGATTTCAACCAACTGGCCCGACTGCAGATAGGGCACCACCATGTACCGGGGCGCCTGAATCAGGCCAAAGCCCTTCACACCGCAATTCACATAGGCTTCGCCATCGTTGACCGACACCATGCCTTTTACATGGACATCACGTTGCTTGCCATCGACCATAAACGACCAGTCAATAATGCGGCCCGTGCGATCCGAGAAGTAGTGCACGGCCTGATGGTGCTCCAGCTCCTCGATGGTTTTCGGCTCCCCATGCCGCTCAAGGTACGACGGCGCCGCGCACGTGACGCTTTCGAAAGTGCCGATCCGGCGCGCTACCAGGCTGGAGTCTTCGAGTTCCCCGATCCGGATTGCACAGTCGACGGCTTCACGCACCATATCGACCGCACGGTCACTCATGCCGATGGCCAGTTCGATATCCGGGTAACGCGTATGGAAGTCGCATAGGGCCGGCACAAGGATCAGCCGGCCGATGGACGCCTTCATTTCGATGCGCAGTCGCCCGCTCGGACCGCGAGTGACATCGCGAAAGGAGGACTCAATGTCTTCGAGGTCGGCAAGTAGCTGCTTGCACCGCTCGTAATACGAAGCACCGTCCGGCGTAAGGCTCAAGCGCCGCGTAGTGCGGTTCAGCAATCTCACTTTCAGGCTTTGTTCAAGCTTCTGAACGGTGGTGCTCACGGTGGACCGAGGCAGCCCAAGGCTATCGGCCGCCAGCGAGAAACTGTCGGCCTCCACGACGCGAGTGAATATCTGCATGGCCTGGAAGCGATCCATGGGCCTCTCCTGATTGTTCGCCGCGAACGAATAGTGTTGCCAAAGAAACGCTATTTAACCTGCGGCGCAAAGAATCAATAATACATCCGTTGGCCCTGGCCCGGTAGTTCTTCTCCGCCATCGCGGTGCGCAAGGCGACCCCCTTCGCCGCTGCATTCGCCTGAGCCAGATCAGCACACCCCGCTGAACACGCATAACGCACTTCACGAAAGAGCCTGTCATGTCATTCCCTGTAAACCGATATTCCCTCAGTGCACTGCTGATAACCATTGCCGCGGCCAGTTCCGCGGCGTTTCACTTTCATGTTGCCGACGCAGAAGCTGCACACGCAGAAGCGCCACTTCAGGCGGCCGCTGTTGACGTCACGCAAGTGCAGGAGCGCCGTATCTCCGACCAACGGGAATATTCCGGCCGCCTGGAAGCCGTGGACCACGTCGCCATCCGGCCACAGGTTTCCGGCACGGTCACGAAAGTGCATTTTGCCGACGGCGCTTTGGTAAAGCAGGGAGACGTTCTGTTCACCATTGACCCGAGGCCCTACCGGGCCGCAGTGGCCCGCGCCCGTGCCGATCTGGCCGCGGCAAAGGCGCGCGCCGCCTATACGGCAACAGAGCTCGCCCGGGCGAAGCGCCTTCTGGCCCAGAACGCCATCGCTCGAAAGGAGTTCGAAGAAAAACGTAACGCAGCTAGCGTGGCTGCGGCGCAGGAGCAGGGTGCCGAAGCCGCCCTCGCCTCGGCCGAGCTGGATCTGGAGCACACCCAAGTCATCGCCCCGGTTACGGGACGCGTATCACGTGCTGAGGTCACCGAGGGCAATTTCGTCGCCGCCGGTGCCGCTTCGCCGCCCCTTACGACCCTGGTATCGGTGGACAGGATGTATGCATCATTCGAAGTGGACGAACAAAGTTTTCTGACCTTTGTCCAGCCGGCCCACCTGGAAGGCGGTACACCCACGGCCGTATCAATGGGGCTGACCAACGAGCAGGGATTCCCCCGCCAGGGCCGTGTCGCATCGGTAGACAACCGCCTTGACACCACATCGGGGACCATCCGGTTGCGGGCCGTGTTCGACAACACCGTCGGGATGCTTGTGCCCGGCCTGTATGCCCGCATCCGTCTATCCAGCGGCAATGAACGGAACGCCGTCATGGTCGAGGAAA
>JAJUGB010000218.1 GCA_029268595.1 Alcaligenaceae bacterium
ATGCTCAAAAACTGGGGGGCAAGGTGGAGGGCCTGCTCTCGGCACTGGGCGCTGACGTTCAGCCGGTGCCCGACGGCCACTTGTGTTGCGGCTCGGCCGGCTCGTACTCCATAACGCAGCCCGAGTTATCCAGGCAACTGCGCGATAAGAAAATGGACGCTTTGGAAACCCACCAGCCCGACGTCATTGCGACGGCCAACATCGGTTGTCAGATGCACTTGGGCGGGGCCGGCAGAACGCCGGTTCGGCATTGGATAGAGCTGGTGGACGAGGCCATGACGCCGGCTGTCACTGTCGAATGAGCCGCTGTGGTCGACGACCCTCGAGGTCGTCGTCCCACAGGAAACTTAGGAAAGCTTAACCAGTGCCCGCGATGATCTTCATGGTCTCCGGGTGTTGTGTGGCTTCGTCCAGCGACCCATGGAACACGATTTCGCCTCGTTCAATGACGTAGATGCGGTCCGCGAAGCTGGGCGGCTACACAGACCGCGTAATACCCCCATCAACCCGCAGATTTTGCCCGGTAATGTATCCCGCCGCCTCGGAGGCCAGAAAAGCCACCGTGGCCGCAATTTCTTCGACTTTTCCGTAGCGCTGCATGGGAATTCGCTTCTTGAAGGCTTCGTTCTCGGGCAGGCTGTCGATAAAGCCGGGCAAGACATTGTTGATGCGAATATTGTCGCCAGCGTAGGCGTCGGCAAACAGTTTAGTGAACGAAGCCAGGCCCGCCCGAAATACGCAGGAAGTCGGAAACGCTGCCTCCGGTTCAAATGCGGCGTAGGTCGATATATTGATAATCGACCCGGACTTCTGCCTTTGCATAATGGGGGCAACCAATCGAATCGGGCGTACCGCATTAAGAAAATAGACCTCCATGCCCTTATGCCAGTCTTCGTCGGTAATATCAAGGATGGGCCCACGCGGTCCATGGCCGGCGCTATTTACCAGGACATCGACGCGACCCCATCGGTCGACCGCTGAATCAACCAGGCGCTGCAAGTCGTCGGGCGACTGGTTCGACCCGGTAACACCGATGCCTTGCAGTTCTTGCGCTAAAGCTTCCCCTTTTCCAGACGACGATAGTACGGCCACCCTGTAGCCTTGTTGCGCCAGCGCGCGTGCAGACGCGGCGCCCATGCCGCTGCCTCCGGCGGTGATTATTGCGACTTTTTCTATTGCATTAGTAGACATGTTTCTTTCCTTGAGTAGCTTGTTATCATCCTGATAGCCCAGTAATAATGCCGACGACTCGTGTTTCAATCGAGTCATATTTTTTATGGCTACACAATAGAAAAACTAGTGCATGAACTCGCCGCTTGATTCGCTCCCGCCCCTAAAGTCGCTCCGCGCGTTTGAAGCAGCTGCGCGTCACTTGAGTTTTCGCTTGGCGGCTGAGGAACTTCACGTGACGCAGGCGGCGGTGGCACAACAGGTGCGGGGACTCGAAGCGTGGCTGGGCGTGCAATTGTTCGAGCGGCTGCCGCGCCGCCTGGCGCTGACGGACAGGGGCCTCGGCTACAGTCGCGACATCCACCAAGCGCTGGAACGCATCGCCTTGGCGACAACAGCGGTACGGCTGCCAGCGCCCAATAGCGTGACCCTGTCTGTGACACCTACCTTTGCTTCGAAGTGGCTGATGCCTCGCTTACCCGCCTTTGTGGACGCCCACCCGGGCATTGACCTACGAGTGCAAGCTTCCGAAAGGCTGGTGTCTTTTCACCTGGACGGGGTCGATATGGCGGTGCGTCAAACGCGCCTCCCCCCGGACAAGACGCTAGACTCTTTGAAATTGTTTCCCCAGGAATTGGTGGCGGTGTGCGCCCCGTCTTTCTCTTCCAGCTTGGCTAGTAAAAACTTGCTGCATGACGCCCACGATCTTTGGCCGGAGTTCTACAGGCAGGTGCTAAACAAGGACCTGCCCCGTAATATGAAGGCGTTGCGCTTCAACCAAACCAGTCTTGCAATTGATGCGGCCCTGTCGGGGCAGGGCATAGCTCTGGCTCCGCGTTGTTTTGTGGAGGACGACTTGACGCAAGGGCGCCTGGTTCTGGCTTTTGCAGGCAGTATGGCGGCGGGGGGCGATTTCTACTTGGTGTGGCCGCGCCACTCCTTACATAGTGACGCGGCCCGGGCAGTCAAACATTGGCTTGTCCAGCAAGCCGGCTAAGAGCCTTCTGCCACGCGGCAGGTCGTCATATACCCGCCATGGCCACGTACTTAAGCTCCATATACTCATCCAGGCCGTGTCGCGATCCTTCGCGGCCCAGGCCGGAGCTTTTTATTCCCCCAAACGGGGCCACCTCGGTGGAAATAAGGCCGGTGTTCAAACCCACCATGCCATATTCCAGTGCTTCTGAAACGCGCCAGGCCCGTGACAGGTCGCGCGTGTAGAAGTAGGCGGCCAGGCCAAACTCTGTATCGTTGGCCAGTGCAACCGCCTCGTCCTCGGTCTCGAAACGGAAAAGGGGCGCTACGGGACCGAAGATCTCCTGCTGAGCAAGGTCCATCGAGCGTGTAACGTTGAGCAATACCGTGGGCTGATACCAGAGCCCGCCCAAAGCGTGCCGCTTGCCCCCCGTGGCTACAGACGCGCCCTTGTCCAGGGCGTCGGCCACCAAGGTTTCGACCTTTTCCAGGGCATCTTCGTCGATCAGCGGGCCTTGGACCACTCCGTCATCCAGGCCATCACCGACTTTTAAAGCGGCCGAGGCCTCGGCCAGCTTCCGTGCGAACTCGTCGTAGATTCCGGCCTGTACGATGAAACGATTGGTGCAGACGCAAGTTTGCCCCGTGTTGCGATACTTGGACGCAATCGCACCTTGCACCGCGGCGTCGATGTCAGCATCGTCAAACACAATAAACGGCGCGTTCCCGCCAAGTTCCAACGACAGCTTCTTGATTGTGGGCGCGCATTGCGCCATGAGATCGCGTCCCACCTCGGTAGACCCGGTAAACGACAGCTTACGCACGAGAGGGTTGCGGGTAAGCTCGCCGCCAATTTCGCTCGAGGACCCAGTCAAAACATTGAACACGCCGCGTGGGATGCCTGCTCTGTGGGCGAGCTCGGCCAGCGCCAGCGCTGATAAAGGTGTGGCGCTGGCTGGCTTCAAAACCATAGTGCAGCCGGCGGCCAGGGCAGGGCCGGCTTTGCGGGTGATCATGGCGTTTGGAAAATTCCAGGGCGTGATCGCTGCACAAACGCCCACTGCCTGCTTAAGGACCAGCAAACGACGGTCGCGGCCGGGAGTGGGAATGATTTCGCCATAGGCGCGCTTGGCTTCTTCGGCATACCACTCTATAAAGGAAGCGCCATAGGCAATCTCGCCGCGCGACTCGCTAATGGGCTTACCTTGCTCCAAGGTCATGAGGCGGGCCAGGTCGTCCTGATGCAGCATCATCAACTGATGCCAGCGCCGCAGCAACTTGCTGCGCTCCGCGGCCGTCATGGCGCGCCACGCTGGAAGCGCCAGGTCGGCAGCCTCGATGGCACGCCGCGTTTCGTCTGCCCCTGCCTTGGGTACTCGCGCCAGCAACTTGCCTGTGGCGGGATTGTTCACGTCAATCTGGGCGCCGCTATCGGCCTCAACCCATCCCCCGTCGATATAGCACCGGGTGCGCAACAAATCTCTATCGGCCAGTCCGACATCAAATGTGGTCATGACGATATCCTCGCTTTCTCTGGTTCTGTCAGGTTTCCGCGTTCACGGGCGGAAGATGGACGACGCTTGAGCGTACCTCAGACACCAATCTGATGGCGGCTTGCCGTAATAGACCGGCGTCGGTGCCCAGCGCGATAAAGTGCGCGCCGGCGGCACTGCAAGTACGAGCGTAGGCCGCATCGGCGCAATACACGCCGGCAGCTTTACCGGTGGCGGCAATGCGCCCCAGCGCCTGTTCTATGGCTTGGCGCACGGCGGGGTGTTGGGGCTGCCCCAGATAACCCAGGGAGGCGGCCAAGTCGGATGGGCCCAAAAACAGGGCGTCCACGCCCTCAACCGCGGCGATTGCCTCGATATTGTGAAGCGCCTCTTGGCTCTCAATTTGGACAATCAGGCAGGTGTTGGCGTCGGCTGCCTGAAAATAACCGGGCTGTCCGTTCCAGTTCGAGGCACGCTCCATGGCGGTGCCGACGCCGCGTGTGCCATGCGGCGGGTAACGCATGGCCGAGACCAAAGATTGCGCTTGCGTTGCCGTATCCACCATGGGAACCAGCAAGGTTTGGGCGCCAATGCCAAGCAGTTGCTTGATGAACGCGGGGTCGTGGCTTGGGGGACGAATCAGGCACTGAACTGGATACGGAGCGGCGGCCCGCAACTGCGCTTGCAAGCTGCGCAAATCGTTGGGGCCGTGCTCTGCGCACAGCATAAGGAAATCGTAGCCGCAGCCGGCTAACAATTCGGTGCTATCCGGATTG
>JAJUGB010000219.1 GCA_029268595.1 Alcaligenaceae bacterium
CACTCTCTGTTGGAAACCTGACCAACGTGCTGACTCAGGTGTCCATTTTGGCGATAGTCACCATCGGCGCAAGCGTGGTGATTTTCTCTGGTGGATTCGACCTGTCTGCCGGTGCGGTCGTGGCTCTTACAGCAGTCCTGGCCGCCATGACTGTGGAAGCTACCGGAGACGTCCTGCTGGGTGTCAGCGTGGGGATAGCCGCGGGGGCATTCATCGGGTCCATGAACGGGTTTTTTGTCGGCTACTTCAATGTGTCGCCGCTTATTGTCACCCTGGGCGCGCTGAACATTTGCAGAGGGCTGGCGCTGGTGCTGGCCAAAGACGGGGCCATTTACAGTTTTCCTTCCTGGTACACCGATTTCGGTGCCTTGCGATTTCTAGGTATTCCTTCTCTGGCGTGGCTCGCCATCATTCTGTTCGTACTTGTCAGCGCCTTGCTGCGGTTCACGCCGTTCGGCCTGAACCTGTATGCCAGCGGCGGCAACGCGAAGGCGGCCCGCCTGTCGGGTGTACCCGTGCCACGCATCAAGATGATGGCATTTGCGATTTCGGGTGCATGTTGCGGAATCGCGGGGGTGCTGTTGACTGTCCGGTCAGGGGGCGGAGACCCGACATCCGGGATGCTGTACGAGCTTGAAGCGATTGCGGCGGTTGTTCTGGGTGGTGCGGCCCTTAGCGGAGGGGAAGGAAAGTTGTGGCGTTCGATGATGGCCATTCTGCTTCTCGCGGTATTGGCCAACGGCCTGAATATCATCGGCGTTCACCCTCACTGGAAAGGTGTTGTGATTGGCGCAATTCTTACGATTGCTGCAACGCTTGATGCGATGAAGCGGTATCGCTAAGTGGATCAATAAGTTCATAACAGGTAGAGCAAATATAACGCTGTTCAACGGAGAGGAAACATGCAATTTAGACCTAAGGCACCTTCATTTGTCCGGGCAATGGTGGGCGTCGCAGCAATTGCGTTCGCGTCGCTTGCAAGTGCCCAAACCCTGCGCGTCGGAATTTCCAGTCCCGAAGCCCAGAACCCATTTCATGTGGTGATGTCCCGCACTATCGCCGAGACCCTGAAAGAACGGGGAATCGAGCCGATGCTGCTGTCGGCCAACGCGGATATCAATGGCCAGATCAACAACATTGATGACATGGTGGCGGCCAAAGTCGACGCAATACTGGTCGCTCCGCTTAATGCCGACGGTCCTGCTGCCGCATTGCAGCGTGCCAAGGATGCAGGCATCCCGGTGTTCATGTACGCCCGTACTCTGGCCGACGAGTATTCCGGTATTTGGGAAAGCTTCAACGGGATGGATGCCGTTGCAGTGGGTCGCGATAAAGCAAAGTGGATGATCGAAAACACTGAAGTGGGCAAGGTGGCGATGCTGACCGGCCAGCCTGGCGCGGCGCCAATGCTCGAGCAAGAGGCCGGGTTCAAATCAGTAATTGAAGAGGCCGGTTACAAGGTTGTGTTTTCACAGACTTCGAACATGACCCGCGAGTACGGAATCAAGCTCACGGAAGACGCCTTGGTCGCACATCCCGATCTGGTAGGCATTTATGCGGCCAACGATGACCTGGCGCTCGGTGCCGCTCAGGCAGTCAGGGTCGCCGGCCTTAAGGATAAAGTCGCTGTAATCGGACTGAACGGTGCGCCGGCGGCATTGGCTGCCATCCACAAGGGCGACCTGACAGCTACAGTGCTGCTTGATCCCGTTGGCTGGGGGAAATCGGCTGCCAACACGGTTGCCGACTACCTGCTCGACAAGAAGGTTCCCGCCAAGTTCGTGCCGATGGATCACAAGGTAGTCACTCAACAGGACGCTTACGATCACATCCCGCCACCGCTGCGCGAAAAGCTGGGTGTGAAGCGCTAGTAGTTCGTTTTGTAGAAGGTTGCCAGGTATGCTCAATGACAATCCGCTTCTCTCCGCGCGCGGCGTAGGGATGAAGTACGGCGCACTAACGGCGCTCAGTGACGTCTCGATAGATTTTTTTCCGGGCGAAGTTCATGCGGTAGTAGGTGAGAACGGAGCAGGGAAGTCGACGCTGATGCGAGTGCTTTCGGCCGAAGAGCCTGCCACTTCCGGACAGGTCCTTTGGAACGGAAAGCCCATCACACTGAGCTCGCCTAAAGAGGCGAAGAAGCGGGGGATCGGGGTCGTTCACCAGCATTTCCAGCTTGTGAATACCCTGACTGTCATCGAGAACCTGGCAATGGGCGCCTACCCGACGCGCGGCATGGGGTGGGTGAAATTCCTCGACCGCAAGAAAATGCGCGAATCGGCGCTGCGGCATCTTGCTTTGTTCGACCTCGAAAGCAAAGCGGACATGCTGGTCGGCGATCTTACTGTCGCCGAGCGGCAAATGGTTGAGATAATCCGGGCGTTGCAAGGCGATTCCAGGGTTGTCATTTTTGACGAGCCTACCGCGTCGCTGGGGGCCGAAGAGGCCGAGCGCCTGTTTGCCGTCATGGCAAGAATGCGCGAAGAGGGTATTTGCATCATTTTGATCGCGCATAACCTTGATGAAGTGCTGGCCATTTCCGATCGCATCACCATTTTGCGAAACGGTCAAAAGATAGACACAGTATCCAGTTCGGATGTCTGTCGCGACGAGCTTGTGGGCCTGATCATGGGCCGCAGGCTTGCCGAGGGATATCCGTCTTGCCAGACGCCTGCCGACGAAAAGGTGCTGACTGCCAGTGGCGTCATCACCACCGCAGCAGGCACTCAAGAAAACTTGTCCTTGCACAAGGGCGAGATCGTCGGGGTGCCCACGTATATCGGCGCGCAGGTAAACGATCTGCTTGACAGCCTGGTAGGTGCACGACGAGTCCCCCGCATGAGCCTGTCCCTGAAGGGCAAGGATCTGAGCAACGCCCGACAAGAAGTGAGAATCGGTCATGGCATCGGTGTCGTGCCCGGGGATGCATTGCATGATGCATTGATCCCCAACATGACTATCGAAGAAAACATCATGCTTTCGATGTCCGGCCAGTTGACCAGCTGTGGAGTCATTCGTCGGAAGAAGGCCAGGGAAGTGGCGCTGAGGATGATCGAAGAACTGGGAATCAGACCCGCCGATCCTACGGCCCGTGTAGACCGTCTGTCAGGCGGAAACCGTCAGAAGGTAGTGGTGGGCAAATGGGTGGCTGCCGGAGCCAGCGTGATGCTCCTGGACGACCCTACCAAGGCCGTGGATGTAGGCGCGAAGGTCGATATCTTCCGTTTGATCCACAAGGCCGCACAGGATGGCGCAGCGATTTTATTTGTCTCTTCGGAAATCGAAGAGCTCGTGGGCATGAGTCATCGCATTTTGGTCTTGCACCAAGGGGAACTGCGCAAGGCTTTTGTTTCACGACCTTTTGACAAGCAGACCATTCTCGCCGAAGTAGTCGGCGGACGGGCCCCGGTACGAAACAATCTTCAGTAGGACACCTATGAATTTAAACGAATTGGAAAGCCATCTGCATCGCGGGCTTGCGTATCTCAGTTTCCCGCGCAGAGAGTGGGTCGTACAAAAAACGCATGACGGCTCAAAGGTTTTCGACGTTGTCATAATAGGCGCGGGCCAAAGTGGCCTGGCTGCGGCGTTCGGCTTGCGTCTGGAAAACATCAGCAATGTACTGGTTCTTGAACGCAACGAACCCGGCAAGGTAGGGCCCTGGAACACCTTTGCGCGCATGAAGACCCTGCGCACGCCAAAGTGGGGCAGTGGACTTGATTTTGGCAATCCCTTGCTCACGCCCCAAGCATGGTACGAAGCAAAGTTTGGCGAAGCGGCATGGAACGATCTGGGGAAGATGCCCACCGAGCTATGGCACGAATACCTTGAATGGTACCGGCGCACCCTCGGGTTGTCCGTCGACTACGGGGTTGAAGTTGAGCAGATAGAGCCACAACGCGATGTGCTCGCCGTCAGGTGCAGCGACGGCCGGGTGGTCTATGCCCGCCGCATCATAATGGCCACAGGTCTTGATGGCTCGGGCAAGTGGTTCATTCCTTCGATAGCGAATGGACTTTCTCGGTCGCAATACGCACATACGGAAGACAATATCGACTTTCAGGCACTGCGGGGCAAGCGAGTGGGCGTGCTGGGCGGCGGGGCATCCGCCTTCGATAATGCCGGTGTGGCTCTCGAATCGGGCGCTGCTCAAGTCGACCTGTGCATCCGGGCACCCAAGCTGCCGCGTGTCAACCCCAATAAATGGATGGAGTTCACAGGCTTTCTTGGCCACTATGGCGAGCTGCCGGACGACATGAAATGGCGGTTCATGAATCAGGTCACCAGCATGTTGCAACCGCCTCCGCAAGAAACACTCTGGCGTTGCAACCGGCATGAACAGTTCCGCCTGCGCGAAAACTCGCCCTGGCTGTCGGCAACGCAGGTCAACGA
>JAJUGB010000220.1 GCA_029268595.1 Alcaligenaceae bacterium
AAAAGATGGCGGACGATTTCTTCGCCAAGTTTACGGCCACGTTTACCGAGGCCGAAGCCGCGGCCGTACCCAACCCTTAATTACTACGTTCTACCGCGCACTGACGCTAGGAGTGGGTCTGGTATGAAAGCGCCCAACTTTAATTATTGTTGTCCTGACACCGTCGAGGAAGTTTGCGAGATTCTCGATAGCATGGGCTCTGATGCGCGAATCTTGGCTGGCGGCCAAAGCCTGGTCCCCGCCATGAATCTGCGTATGGCATCGGCTGATCTGCTGATCGATATCAACCGAATTCAGTCGCTCAAGGGCATAAGTCTGTCTGAAGATAGTCAGTGGGTCCGGGTGGGTGCACTGGCGCGACATGCCGAAGTCGCCGCATCCCCTTTGATCGCTCAGCATGTTCCCCTGGTAAACAAGGCAATGCGCTACGTGGCGCACCAAGCTGTCCGCAATCGTGGCACAAGCTGTGGCAGCTTGGCACTGGCAGACCCATCAGCCGAGATGCCGGCCTGCGCCATGACCTTGAACGCAACTCTTGTCATGCAGAGCAAAAAAGACGGCGTGCGCACCGTGCCGGCGCGAGAGTTTTTCTTTGGGCTCTACGACACAGCGCTTCGCGAAGACGAAATTTTGATCGAAGTGCGCTGGCCGTGCAGCGGTAAAGATTCGTTTGCAGGTTTCGATGAATTGAGTCGGCGACAAGGGGATTTTGCACTGGTCGGCGTCGCGGCACAGTGCCATATGGCAGGTGCGCGTATTGACCACCTGGACGTGGTTTCCTTCGGAACCGGCCCGGTACCCCAGATATCGGAACAGTCGGTTCAGGCCGCCGCTGGGCAGTCGCCGACCGAGGAGTTGGCACGGGAACTGGCCGTGTTGGTGGCTGGTGAAATTGATCCCGACACCGTACCCAATATCGAAATAAAGCGCCGCCAGGCAGAGGCCATTGCGCGACGGGTCCTTATTCAAATGTTTCAGGAGTGTGCCCATGCAAGTCTAGAATGAGGGAGACATCACCCTTACCATCAACGGACAAGAGCGTTCCTTCAACGTGCCCGTCCGTCGGAATCTTGTGGATTTCTTGCGTCACGATGTCGGTCTTACTGGCTCTCACGTGGGTTGTGAATCGGGCATCTGTGGTGCCTGCAACGTGCGGGTCGACGGTGTGGTCGTGCGCGGTTGCCTGATGTTCGCGGTGCAGGCCGACGGCTGTCAGGTCGATACCATAGAAGGCATCACCGAAAGCGGTGAGGCCGCCGAACTGCAGCAAGCATTCTTGGAACGCAATGCCTTGCAATGCGGCTACTGTACGCCGGGAATGCTGATGACCAGTCTGGAGCTGGTCCAATCCGGCAAAGCTGCTAGCCGCGAAGAAATTCGCGAAGAGTTGTCCGGAAACTTTTGTCGGTGCACGGGTTACCACGCCATCGTGGACGCTGTTGAGCATGTCATGGAGCGCGCTAAACCATGAGCAGTGAAGTGAAAGTGCCGACTCGAGTGCATTCGAGCCCTCAAAATCTGGTGGGGCGCTCGGTGCCCCGTGAAACGGCTCGTCGTCTGGTGTCAGGACGTGGCCGTTACCTTGATGATATCCACGGAGGCGAGGTCTACCATATCGCCTACTACCGCAGTCCTTTTGCCCGTGCCAAGTTCACGCTCGGCGATCTGACTGCCGCCGCAAGCAGTCCGGGCGTTTATCGGATCGTCACGGGTGCCGAACTGGCTGAAGTCTGTTCCCCATGGGTCACGCGTCTGGATATGTTGCCCGACCACGTGTCGCCCCCCGAGTATGCCCTCGCAATCGACGAGGTGTACTGGCAAGGTGAGCCGGTGGTGGCAGTGGTCGCCAAGACTCGCGCTCAAGCCGAGGACGCTCTTGACGCTATCGAGATCGATTGGGAAGACCTTGAGCCTGTCACCGACGCGAAGCTGGCCCTGGAGCCGGATTCTCCTCTGGCGCATCCCGCCCTCAAAAGCAACTTGGCGCTGGAGCGTAAGCTGGTGCGCGGCGATATCGACACCGCATTCAAGCAAGCCGCATGTGTGGTCGAGCAAGACTTCTCTTTCGGCAGGCAAACAGGGGTAACCCTGGAAGGGCGTGGGGTGGTCGCGCGATTCGACCCCCGTACTGAAGAGCTGGTGGTGCATCAGTCGCATCAGGCTCCGTTTCAGATGCAAGAGATCTACGCCAAGCAGCTCTCTATGCCCCTGTCCAAGGTCCGGGTTCTGTGCCCCGATGTGGGTGGCGCTTTCGGAATCAAACTTCATGCGTACGCCGACGAAATGGCCGCAGTCGCCATTGCGCGTTTGCTGGCGGTACCTGTCAAGTATCAGGCTGACCGCCTAGAGTCTTTTGTCAGTGACGCCCATGCTCGTGATGCCCAGGTAACAGCACGTTTGGCACTTGATGCGCGTGGACATGTATTGGGTCTGGCGTTCGAGGGTCTGTTTTCATTTGGTGCGGTTTCGCTCTACCCGCGCGGTAGCGTGGGCGAAGCCCTGCAGTTGCTCGAAATGTGCGGCATGGCTTACAAGGTTCCGGCCCTGCAAGGCAGGGTGCGTGGCGCCTTCCTCAACAAGGTGCCCACCGGCGCGTATCGTGCCGTTGGCCAACCGCTTGGGTCCGCGGTGATGGAGCAACTGCTGGATAAGGCGGCAGCCAAGCTTGGCATCGACCGCTTCGAGATTCGACGTATGAATTATGTTGTTGACGCGGATCTGATGGAAGACTCAGATGCCAAGCTGCGAGGCTTGTCGTTGCATCAGTGCCTGGATGCCATCCAGGCCGAAATAAACTACTCGCAGCTCAAGCAAAGACAAGAAGAACTCCGAGCTAAGCAAGTCTATCGCGGCATAGGCCTGTGTACCTTCGTCGAACAGACGGGGGTGGGCGCATGGCTGTATGGGCGTAACGGCGTCGCGGCGGCCAGTAAAGAAAGTGTGCGGCTCGAACTCAGTGCGTCGGGTGAAGTCCTATGCCATACCAGTGCCTCGGAAAGTGGGCAAGGCGTTCACACCGGGCTCGCCCAGATCATTGCAGACACCCTGGGATGTCCCTTTGACGCCATCTGCGTCCGCACGGGCGACACGCAATCCGATCCCGTCGGTGGTGGCTCCTGGGCCTCTCGTGGACTGGCTTTAGGCGGAGAAGCAGCACGCTTGGCGGCGCTCGATTTGCGACGTACCGTACTGTCAGTGGTGGCGGCCTGGAAGTCTGTGGATATCGACCGACTTGAAATCGATCATGGTGTGGTCTCGATAAAAGACGGCGAGGTGCTTTGCTCGTTGCAGCAGGTGGCCCGTGCCGTGCATTATGATTCCACCGTCCTTCCAATGTCGCCGCCTCCGTCGCTTAGCGTTGAGCGCAGCTTCACCCCATCCAAAAAGCCCTACTTCATTGCTAACGGTATTCAGGCGGCAGAAGTCGAGGTCGACATCGAAACCGGCCAAGTCAAGGTGCTGGATTTCTGGGTCGTTGAAGACTGTGGAACAGTCGTGAATCCCCTATTGGTCGACGAGCAGATTCGAGGCGGGGTGGTCCAGGGCATCGGTGCGGCGCTGTACGAAAATTGCGTGTACGACGAGACCGGTCAGATGACGAATGCCTCGCTGGCTGATTACCTGGTGCCGATGGCCTCCGAAATGCCTGACATTCACGTTTCCCACATCACAACTCCTGAGCCGGAGACTGGATTGGGGGCCAAGGGCGTGGGCGAGGCTGGAACAGTTGGAGCGATCGGCGCAATCTGGACTGCGATCTACGACGCGTTGAGCCCATTGGGAGTTACCGCGCAAACGCAGCCATTTACTCCGGACGTCATTCTTTCTGCCGTGCTACAGCAGGGTTGACGCCCGCCAGGCAGCTTTGGCAAGACGATGGGGCGTGCTCTTGTTTGCGCTCAGTGGTAGCCTTACGCCATGAACGCAAGCACTATGTATTCCCCGTGCAGGGCCCCCATCGTCGAACACGTCCAGATACGAAACGGTGTGTCGTACCGTCTTCGTCACTGGCCGGCCCAAGAAGTAGCGCAAGTTGACTCGCCGACCCTCCTTATTGCCCATGGCTGGATGGATGTCGGCGCATCGTTTCAACGATTCGTCGACTCCCTGAGCCTCACGCGTAACATTGTCGCGCTGGATTGGCGCGGCTTTGGCGGCAGCAAGGCACCTCCCGGCGACAGTTATTGGTTTTACGATTACTATGCCGACCTCGACGCGATAACCGATCATGTTTCTCCCAACGCGCAGATAGATCTATTGGGTCATAGCATGGGAGGCAATATCGCCATGATCTACGCCGGTATCTGCCCTGAACGCATCCGGCGACTGATCAATGTCGAAGGCTTTGGCCTGGCTCGTAC
>JAJUGB010000221.1 GCA_029268595.1 Alcaligenaceae bacterium
CCTGCATGCACTTGATGCCGGCGCCAATGGCATAGTCATTCCTCATGTTCTGAATGCCACTCAGGCAGAAGACCTGGTGAGGTCGGCCCATTATCCGCCGCGCGGGCGCCGTGGAATTGCAACGACAGCCAGGGCCGGCCGCCATGGCATGGTGAGCCTGGCTCAGCATCTGGAAGATGCCTCGTCCGAAATTCTTGTCATCCCACAGATAGAAGATGCAGAGGCGGTGGCACATACACGCGCCATCGCGGCCGTGGACGGCATCGATGCATTGTTTGTCGGCCCGGCGGATCTTTCCCTTTCTTTGGGGCACCCGGGTAACCCCGAGCATCCTGACGTCGCTCGCGTCATTGACGGTATTTCCGCCGATGTCCGCAATGCCGGGCTGACAGCCTCGACCTTCGCCCGAAACGGCCAGGAGGCCCGAAAACTGGTCGAGCGCGGTTTCAGCATGATCTGTTTCTCCACGACATCGGTCTTCTCCCAAACTCTGACCAGCCTGGCCAAGGAGCTGAAGGCATGAACGCACGGGTAGCTCCGAGAAAGAATCCGCAGCACGCCAGGCTGATGACTGCGGAGGAGGCCATTGCTCTGATCCCCGACGGCGCCAGCGTGGCAGTTGGTGGGACTGGGCCTGTGCTGGAACCCGATCTTCTGCTCGATACTCTCGAGCAGCGGTTCATCGTATCGGGTTCGCCCCGTGACCTGACCCTGGTTTCACCCATGTTGCCCGGTGCCCGTGCCGGGGTTGGTGGCCTGAATGCCTTTGCCCACGAAGGAATGCTCAAACGCGTCATCGGAGCCACTTTCAGCAATTACCGTCATCCCCGGCTCCTGGATCTGATTCGCGCGGAAAAGTGCGAAGGGTACATCATCGGAATGGGCACCATGGTGCAGCTGATGACGGCACTGGGTTCGCGCAAGCCCGGAGTATGGACCACGGTGGGTATAGGCAGTTTTTTGGACCCCAGAGTGGAAGGCGGGCGCATGAATGCCCGGTCCCGCGATGACATGGCCAAGGTGGTTCATATGGATGGTCAGGAATGGCTGCATTACCCCGTCTTTCCCGTAGACGTTGCGTTATTGCGGGGCACGACCGCCGACGAGAATGGCTATATCAGTTTCGAAGAAGAGCCCAATACTCTGGGAGCCTTGGAGATCGCTCAGGCGGTCAAGGCCAGCGGGGGAATCGTCATAGTTCAGGTGAAGCGTCTGGCTCGGGCGGGCAGCCTGGACCCCCGGCTGGTGCGCATTCCGGGTGCCCTGGTGGATGCCATTGTGTTGCATCCTGCACAGAAGCAGCTGTGCGAAAGCATGGCCGACCCCCTGCATGGGTGGAATCCGTTTCTCGCCGGTGCGCTCAAGGCGAGCTACAGGGGCTTGCCTCCCTTGAGCGACCCCGCGCAACGCATCATGATGCGCCGCGCTGCTCTGGAACTGCGGCCCTGGCACGTAGTGAACCTGGGTGCCGGAGTGGCCACCCAGTTGCCTCGCATAGCGCTTGAAGAAGGCATTCTGGAAAAAGTCGTCTTCACCAATGAGCACGGCATCTTTGGTGGCCTCATGGCGACTGCACTCGGAGGGTCTTTCGTCCCTGCGCTGAATGCAGACGCGATCATGGATTCAGCGTTCCAGTTCAATTTTTACGAATCCGGCGGCCTTGACATCACCTTCCTGGGCATAGGCGAGGCTGACGCTCGGGGCCATATCAATGTGAGCAAATTTGGGCGGGAATGGAACGGGCCAGGCGGGTTTGCCAGCATCATCGAGAACACCCCCACATTGGTTTTCTGCGGTTCCCTCACATCCGGCGGCCTGAATGTAAACGTGGAAGAAGGACGCTTGCGAATACTCAAAGAGGGCAAGTTCCGCAAATTCGTGCCGCAGGTCGAACAGATCACCCTGAATGCAGATCGCGCGTGGTCGCGTGGCCAAAGGGTCATGTACATCACCGAACGGGCAGTCTTCGAACGCGACGCACAGGGCATGGTGCTGACCGAAGTGGCACCGGGCATTGACGTCCAGAAGGAGATCGCCGCGGTGGTCGGTTTCCCTCTGCGCGTTTCCGAGAATCTGAAAACCATGGATGAACGCATTTTCACGCAAAAGAGCATGGGTCTCGAATGCGAATTCAACGAGGAGGAGCAGTGATGGATACTCAAGTCGGAAAGCCGGAGCCGGTGGTTCTGGGATTGTGGTTTGAAGATTTCAAAGTAGGTGAGGAACGCCTTTCTCCGGGACGTACGATTACTGAGACCGATCTGGTCGTCTTCGCAGGCCTGACAGGAGACTTCAGCCAGGTTCACACGGATGAAGAATTCTGCAAACGCACGGAGTTCGGTACGCGTATCGCGCATGGCTTGTTGGGCCTTTCCATCGCCCAAGGCCTTTGCTGGCGCACGAACTACACCCAAGGCACCGGCGTGGCCTCACTCGGATGGGACAAATGGACGTTCAAACTGCCCATCTTCATTGGAGACACCGTGCGCGTCCGCTGGCATGTGGTGTCCAAGCGTGAGAGCAAGAGCAAACCGGGCATGGGCATCATCACCGAGCACGTTTCCCTGGTGAACCAGAAAGGTGAAGTCGTTCAGGAAGGTGAACACATCACTATGGTGCGCAGGAGGCCGCATGAATGAGAGCGACAGCTTCCCGCATCTAGATTACGCCGTCGATGCGGGGGTTGCAGTTCTGACCCTCAACCGCCCCGAGGTTCTCAATGCCTGCAACAGTGATCTGCACCGGTCCATACAGGCTGCCGTCGCGTGCGCGACGGCAGATGGCGCCGTCAAGGTGATCATCCTGAAGGGTGCGGGCCGGGCATTCTGCTCGGGTTCGGACCTGCGCGAAGTTGGGCAGTATCGGGGTGACTCGGCGCGCTCCTACATCCGCCTGGACTTTGAGACCAAGCACTGTGTCGCGACGTGCCCCAAGCCGGTGATCGGAGTGCTGCATGGTCACGTGGCCGGCGGCGGATTCGAACTGGCTCTGGCCTGCGATATCAGGGTGATATCGCAAGACACCCTGTTTTCCTTGCCGGAGGTTCGTCTGGGCACTTTGCCAGGGGCTGGCGGCTTGCAGCGTCTGCCCAGCATCGTCGGTCTGGGCATCGCCAAGGAGTGGGCGATGAGTGGCAGGCGCATCCCAGCCGAGGAGGCATACCGCACGGGCCTGGCCAACCATGTATTTCCCCTTGATGAACTCATGCCCAAAGCCATGGTGCTAGCGCAGGAAATTGCCCGGAACAACCCAATTGCGCTGACCCTGATCAAACGTGCGCTTGACCCCGAGCCACCCTCTTCAGACGGCTTGATCGGCATGTATCACATGCTGGCTTCACAAGCCTGCCACGAATCTCGGGAATACCAATCCAACACCACCAGTTACGTCGCAAAAACGTGATCAACACAGAAAAAAACAGTAAATGGAGGAGACATTCATGAAACTCGCACTTCACTGCATGGTAGTGGCATGGGCATGGGCGGCGACAGCCATTTCCCCCGCCCTGGCGCAGGAGTGGCCGATCAAGCCGATACAGATGATAGTTCCACAGGCCCCTGGCGGCGGAGCTGACATCCTGGCACGCGATCTAGCTCTCAGACTGCAGCCGAAACTCGGGCAAGCTGTCGTGGTTGAAAACAAGGCGGGCGCGGGGGGCGTTATTGGAACCGACTATGTCGCCCGCGCTGCCGGCGATGGCTATACGTTCATGATGGGTGCCATCAGCACACACGGGATCAATCCGGGTCTATACAAGAAATTGTCCTACGACGCGCGCAAGGACTTCATACCGGTCGCACTGGTTGCCTCGGCGCCCCTCCTGGTTGTGGTCCACCCCAGTGTTCCAGCCAATTCCGTACAGGACCTGATCGATCTGGCGAAAAGCAAACCGGGTGAGCTGACATTCTCTTCGGCCGGAACAGGTAATTCCACCCACCTTTCCGGTGAACTGTTCAAACGTATGGCAGGCGTGGACATGATGCATGTCCCCTTCAAGGGCGCCACGCCGGCGGAAGTCGGCCTAATCGGAGGGCAAGTAACCGTCATGTTCAGCAGCATCATGACGGCACTTCCCCATTCCCGTGAGGGCAGGATGAAGGCGCTTGGCGTGACCAGCAAAGAACGTTCAAGCATCGCCCCGGAACTCGCACCTGTGGCCGAAACCAAGGGAATGGAGGGCTTCGACGTCAACCCCTGGTATGGCATCTTTGCCCCGGCCGGCACTCCTGAGCACGTGATCAAACGCATGCATGCTGAGGTCAGCAGCATTCTTGCGCAGGAGGATATCCGGACACGCTTCGCCACCCTCGGCGCCGAACCCGGCAAC
>JAJUGB010000222.1 GCA_029268595.1 Alcaligenaceae bacterium
CGGCTTGCACAAGTTTTTTCTGCGACGCTCGAGCTCTTTGAAGGCGACGTGCTAGCGGCACGACTGTGGCTGCGTCGACCCAGAATGGGATTAGGCGGGGCGCGGCCCATTGATATGGTCGTGACGTCCGTACAGACCGACGCCGTATTGGATCTGATTGGGCGCCTAGAACACGGAGTGCCCGCATAAGTCTATTGTTAGGGCGTTAGGGCGAATAAAAGTGGACGCGGGCAATAGCATTAACAATAGACGTACATGGCCCGGTCAGTTCGTCACTTAGCCCTCAAGTTGTCCCGAATCCGATTCAGCAAGCCGTGCAAAACTTCCTGCTCGTCATCACTCAACCCTGCCACCGCTCGGTCGTAAATCTCCCAGGCTAGCGGAAGCACATGTTGAAACTGGGCCTTGCCGGCCGGCAGTATGCGTATCACCACCATGCGCTGGTCGCGACCGTGGGGCTCGCGAGCGATGTAGCCGGCATTTTCCATTACCGTCAATGCGCGCGACAGCGTGGCCTGGTCCACGTCGGTGACGCTGGCCAGGGCGCTAACGCCCAGCCCGTCGTGTTCGGTCAAAAATGCCAGCACCCGCCAGTGCAGCAAGGTCATGTCGTGCTTGCGCAGCACTGCGTGAAAATCCGCGTTCAGGGCGGATGTTGTCCGGTTCAGCAGGTAAGGCATGAAGCTTTCATGCCCTTGGTAGGCCTCCCAGGGGTCCAGGTAGGCGTGCGGGTCTGCCGGTTGTCGTGCCATGGGTTTGTTCACTCGTGACTCAGTTTCTTTTGCGCGTATCCTATCAGCGAGTTCAGTCCCAGCCCGAGTGCGCAAATCCAAACCAAAGGCACGAACATGTCCAGGGTGCGATAGGCGCGAGCAGCAACGGTAAGCATATGGCCCAGGCCGTCGGTCGAGGCAATCATCTCGGCCAGAAAGACGACCACGCAGGCGATGACGCTGGCCACTCGGACACCCGCCAATACGGTGGGCAGTATAGAGGGCAAGGTGATTTTCCACAGGCAGGCGGCCACGGGCGTTCCGGCGGCCCGTGCCGACCAGATGAGTTTTGAGTCGACGGCACGCGCGGCGGCCCAGGTGGCCATGAGCACGGGGAACAAGGCATCGGCCACAATCAGCGCCACCTTGGATGCGTTTTCAAAACCAAAAATAAGGATGAGCGCCGGATATAGAGCGATTTTGGGAATAGGCGCCAGCAGCCGCACCATGGCATCAAGCAAGGCCGCAGTAATAGGGGACAACTGGGCGCTAAGGCCCAGCGCCACGCCCAACACAATGGCAAGGCTAAGCCCCACCACCAGGCGATACAGCGTAATGCCAAAGTCAATCCAGAACAGAGGCTGCATGGCCAGCTCTATCATGCGCATCAAAATGGCACTTGGAGCGGGCAACAATTGCGGTTCTATGACGCCCATGCGGCATACGACTTCCCACACGAGCACCACCAGAACCGGAGAAAAAAGGCGCTTGCCAAGCATCATCGCAAAGCCCTCATCGAGCTGGCGCTGTCAGACCAGCGGATTAAGTAACGCCGCACGCGTTCAAAGAGCCAATCAAGCACAAAGCCGATGACGGCCAGTATGAGGATGACGGCGTAGACCGTGGCGTACTGAGCCATATCCATGGCGGTGAACAAGAGGTTGCCCACCCCTTCCTGGCGGGCGATCATTTCCGAAGACACCATGACAATAAGCGCCATGACGACGCCCACCCGGCACCCGATAAGGATCTCGGGCAAAGCGGCGGGCAGCACGACTCGAAAGAGGCGCCGCACCGGACCCATGCCCATGGCCGAAGCCGTCCACACCAGTTTGTTCTCGATACGGCTGGCGCCCAGGCAGCTGTGATACAGCAAGGGCAGGCTGACGCCCATGGCAATGACAAGAATCTTCGAGAAATTGCCCAGGCCAAACCACAGCATCAGAATAGGCATCAGCGCCGCCTTCGGCATCGGGTATATCAATGACACCAGGGGGTTCATAAAGTCGTATATGGCGCGGCTTCGGCCCATGGCCAGGCCAAGGGGTAAGGCAACCACCAGCGCCCAGGCGTAACCGGCCGCCATACGCCCCAGCGACTGCAGGATGGCCCACAACGCTTGCGGATCGAACACGATATGGGGGAGTTCCTGCAGGGCCACAATGGGCCCCGGAAACGAGCTGAACCCCAATACGCGGGAGGCCAGCGACCATAACAGCCCCAGCAACAGCACAGCGGCAAGCAGCGTCAGCGCCGGCCTTTCGTACCAGGGCACAGATGCGCCCCTGTTGCGTACGGGGCGAGGCGACGCGGCCGGCGATGTGGTGGTGCTGGGCGACTTCATGCGTGAGCCCCCTCAAGCAGGTTTTCCAGCTTGATGACATATTCCTGATAGGCCGTGTTGCGTAACAGCTCGGCGCGCACACGCGGTCGCGGCAGGTCGATGTTGATGATTTCCCGGACGGTGCCGGGGGTTCCGCTTAATACCACGACCCGGTCCGACAGATACACCGCTTCGTCCACACTGTGTGTGACGAACAGGACGGTGTTTTGCAATTGCTCCCACAAAGTAAGCAATTCGGCCTGAAGCACCAGGCGCGTATGGGCGTCCAGGGCCCCAAAGGGCTCGTCCATAAGCAAAATCTTGGGCTCGTAGGCCAGGGTGCGGGCAATGGCGGCGCGCTGACGCATGCCGCCGGACAACTCGCGGGGATAGAACTGGGCGTAGTCCTTGAGCTTGACCTTCTCCAGCCAGCGCAAAGCGCGCGCCTCGGCTTCGGCTTTGGGCACACCCTGTTCTCGTAAACCGTAGGCGACATTGCCCAGCACGGTTTTCCAGGGGAATAACGCGTACTCCTGGAAGACCGGTCCGCGGTCGGGGCCGGGGGCGCTGACCACCTTTCCGTTAACCCGGATTTGCCCGCTGGAGACCTGTTCAAATCCGCCCACCATATACAGCAAGGTACTTTTGCCGCAGCCGCTGGGCCCCAGGATGGAGACGAACTCGCCCTGGGGCACCTGCAGCTTGATCTCGCGCACGGCGGTGTGCGTCGTGCCGCGCGCGGTTTCAAAGGTCTTGCTTACAGCATCGATATCAATCATTGGGATCCGGCCATGACGTCTTTGCGTACGAAGTCGTTGACATCCAACTGCTTGTTGAGGAATCCGGCTTCGTGATATTGAACGAACTGCTTCTGGATAGCCTCCAGGTTGGGCTTCATGTCTTCGTCGCGTGCGAAGTCTTTGTTGGTCATCAGGAACTTGCCCAGAAGATCAGCCGGTGCGCGGGTGATTTCAGAAGTTACCGCCACCGCCAGCTTGGGATCGGCAATGACCTTTTGCATGGCGCTTTGCAGATCCTTCAGATACAGCTTGACCACCTCGGGGTTGGCGTCCGTGTATTCCTGCGTGCAGCCCTCGAAGATTTGCACCATGGGAGACAAGACCTCGGCCTGAGACCCGATGGTGCGCAAGCCGCCCTTCTCGTCAGCCAAAAGGCCAAAAGGCTGCACCATGGTGGCCATGTCGACCCGGCCCGAGCGAATGGCGTCGGCCGCTGCCGGGAAACCGGTTTCCACGATCTTTACGTCGTTGACCGGGTCAATACCGTGCTGCTTCAGCCACAAGACCAGGTTGTAGTACACGCCCGACCCATAGGCGTTGGTGCCCAGCACCTTGCCCTTGAGGTCTTCTGCCTTTTGAATGGGGCTGTCTTCCTTTACCGCCCAATACACCGAGAAGTAACCCGGCTTTTCGTACACGTGCTGAGCAACGATGTAGGTCTTGAGGCCGCTTTGCAAAAAGCCTTGGGCTAGCGACAGCGGCGCCATCGTGGCGCAATCGAGCACTTTGGCGCGCATGGCCTGCACCATCGGCGATGTACCCTGAAACTGGGTCCACTTGATGGTGTACTTCTTGCCCAGGTCGGGAAACAACTCGGGCCGCTTCATCATCAAGTACTTGGCCTCTTCAGCCGGTATGGTCCAGCCAACGCGTAACTCGGGTATGTCTGCCCCCACCGCCGGAGCGGTCATCACCGCGGTACCTACTGCGGCCAGCAACACTTTTAATGATTTTTTCATGGTCTGCTTTCCTTATGCCACGTTTGTTGAAGCGCTTTGATGCAGGCCGAAATGCCTGAGCATGCCCAGGGTTCGCGCCAGCACATCGCGCCGGTACGCTTCTAGATCCACCCCCTCGTACGAATGGAATCCGCTTGCCGAACGCAGTCCGAGCTTGCCCTCGTGCATATACTGGCGCACGATGTCGGGCATGGCGTATCGGTTTGCGTCGAGGTTCTTGGCAAGATAATTGTTGGCGTGATA
>JAJUGB010000223.1 GCA_029268595.1 Alcaligenaceae bacterium
CGCCGGCCGGCCGCAAGGTCTTCATGCTCCAGTACCGGACGAATGCCGGTGAGCGGCGTAAGCCAGCACTGGGCCTGTACGGAGAGTTGACTGTCGAACAGGCCCGTTCATTGGCGCAAAACTGGCTGGCCGAGGTTCGCCGAGGCGGCGATCCGGGGGCCGCCAAGGCCGAAGCGCGCAAGGCGCCGACAGTCAAGGAGCTGTGCGTAAAGTTCATGGAGGACTACTCCAAGCACCGCAACAAACCCAGTACGCAGAAAGGCTACCAGGGCAACATCGACCGCAACATTATCCCGATCCTGGGGCGGATGAAGGTCCAGGATGTGAAACGCGCTGACGTGGCCGCGATGATGAAAAAACTGGATTACAAGCCGGGTGAGGCAAACAAGGCGCTATCTGTCCTACGTAAGATGTTCAACCTGGCTGAGATTTGGGGCTATCGACCTGATGGCTCGAACCCGTGCCGACACGTTCCGCTGTATACCGGGGGAAAGACCACTCGCCTCATTACAGACGAAGAAATGGCCAAGCTATTCAAGCACCTTGACCAAATCGAGGCCGAGGGCTTGGTGCCCTATGTCGTCCCGTTGGCGATCCGTCTGCAATTCGAGTTTGCTGCCCGGCGCTCCGAAATCGTGCTACTCGAATGGGAGTGGATTGACCTGGAGAACCGCCGGGTGGTCTGGCCCGACAGCAAGACCGGCGGTATGTCCAAGCCCATGAGCGAGGAAGCCTATCAGCTGCTTTCCTCGGCCCCTCGGCAGCCCGGAGCGCGTTATGTGCTGCCGTCGCCACGTAATCCGCTCACCCACCTGACCTATGGGGAGTATTACGGCGGTTGGACCCGGACGCTCAAAGCGGCTGGCGTACCTCACGTTGGCACGCATGGCATCCGCCACCGCTCGGCCACAGATATCGCCAACTCAGGCATCCCGGTCAAGGTCGGCATGGTGCTGACAGCGCATAAGACGGTGACCATGTTCATGCGCTACATCCACACCGAGGATGATCCGGTGCGTGAGGCGGCCGAACTGGTGGCAAACCGGCGCAAGACGATTATAGGGACGCCACACCCCAAGGGGGCTTCCGTATGAACAGGCTCAGTATCCCGGCGTCTGGGTTTACCGACCCAATAGTCGCAACGTTGTTGCGACTATTGGACATGGACGGCCTCTGGAGGCGGGTGGCGACCTGCCACTTGCAAGGGCTAGACAATCATGCCCGTTACGGGTATAGTTTTGAAGGTGAACGGATATGAACGTCTTGAAGCGAAAGGACTTTGCGCGGTGGCAAGCTGGCGAGAAACTGTCCGATGCGGCTCTGTGCAAGGCGGTCCTGGAAATGGAAAGTGGGCTGATTGATGCCGACTTGGGCGGCCACCTCTACAAGAAGCGGGTCGCCCGCCCTGGTGCGGGTAAGAGCGGTGGCTACCGTACCTTGTTATCAGCCCGTGTTGGCCACCGTTATGTATTCCTGCATGGGTTCCCGAAAAGCGACAAGGCGAACATCACGCGGGACGAGAAAAAAGCGCTGCAATATGCCGGCAAGGTATTTCTAGAGTTATCGGCCAAGGAGTTGGTGAAGGCATTGCAGACTGGTGTTCTACTGGAGGTGTGTTGTGACGAGCAAAATCATTGAATCTTTGCGTGGTGACTTGGCTGCATTGCACGACGCTGGCGCGATCAACAAGGTGACCATGCGTCAGTTCGACGAGATCTGTCCGCCGCCAGTGCGCGAGTTCAGTGCCGGCGACATTAAACGTCTGCGTGAGGCGCTGCACTTCAGCCAGCCCGTGTTCGCCCATCACCTGCATACCTCCGCCTCGACGGTACGCAAGTGGGAACAGGGTGAAACGCGTCCAGCCGGCCCGGCGCTCAAGCTGCTCAACGTCATCGCCGACAAAGGCTTGCAGGCCATTATCTGATGAGTGTACGACGGAGATACAGATAGTGGCGTCACAAATTGCCCCATTTAGCTCCCAGCACCTGGAAGCTGCCTGCCGCGTTCTTGCCGACACCGCACAAGGTCTGACCGGCACCCAAATCGGTCGGTTGCTACAAGAGATTCAGGTAGCCGACCCATCCCCGGACATGACCAAATGGAAACGGCTGTTCAATGCTCTAGCTGGTGCACAGAATCGGCACCAGGTCGGCAACCATCTCATCATGTTCATCAATCGCGCGATGAATCCAGTGAGTTATGCCAGCGATTCCGGGACATTCGCATGGCGTCGCGATGAACTCAATGTTGTCCTGGCCTTTTCGGGTTTCTACGTGCGCGAAGATGGCAAAGTCGGCTATGCCGACAAGGCCCATACGCTGGACGAGGCCCGCGCACGAGCTGGGCGCCTCAAAGCGGCGCTGGAAAGTCGCGCTGTACATGCAGAAGTCCTGAATTACTGCCGCGCAGAACTCATGGAGGAAAATTATTTTCACGCGGTTTTTGAAGCGACCAAGGGCGTCGCCGAGCGCATTCGCCAGCTCTCTGGCCTGAGTGGCGATGGTGCTGACCTTGTGAATAAGGCATTTGGGGGTCAGCAACCCGTGCTTATCTTGAAGGCACTGAACACGGAGTCTGAAAAGAGCGAGCAGAAAGGCTTTGTAAATCTTCTGGTCGGCCTGTTTGGCGCGGTACGCAATCCGCTTGCCCATGCCGCCAAGACACATTGGCCCATGTCCGAACAAGACGCCCTGGACATCCTGACGCTGGTGTCACTGATTCACCGCAAGCTGGATGGCGTCACGAGACTTGCTGCTGTATCGGCGTAAAGGGAGAGACAATGGACGAGGCGATTGTTGTTTTCTCCCGGAAAGGGATTTTCCAGACCACGATCGCGGCACGTGACGTCCGCAGCCGGGAACATGCGCGCAAGCTTTGGCCTTTGGTCTCTTCTGACGGATCGCGACAAATGGTGACCTGGGTCAGTCCTTCCTTTGAACATGGAAAATTGCGCCGGCGATCCCATTTTCGGGTACTGCCTACTCAGCACACCTTTAAGCCTAAAGAGCACTTCGACGATGAAGAAGCCAACCGATGGCGCGCCGTGCAGGAAAGCCCCGAACACCGGCGGGCGAAAGAGCTTGTCGCGGAGGAACTCACCCGACGTTTGCATGCCGGGCTTGCAATGCCCTGGGCGTTTAAAGATGTCGATGCATCGGACTATCCGCTGGAAGGAAATTTGTTGCTTGGTGCCGACCAGGTGGCAACCGAGCATCCCCTAGAGACGCCGTTTGGCAGCCAGTTCCGGCTCGACGTGGCTGTGCTCGGTCCACCGGTCCAGGCTGAGCCGATGGTGCTTGGTGGGGTTGAAATCGAACTTGGCCACGCCTTTGACGGGCGCAAAGCGCTAATCGGAAAGTCTCTCGGCTTCCCACTCATCTCCATCGATATCACCGAAATGACACTGCCCGAACTTACGCCGGAATGGGCACGGCAAGTGTTGACGGCGACCACGCGTAGCCATGAACAAGGGCGCCGACAGACCTACATCTATCTCCATGACCTGCTATACCCCCTCTATGCGCAACTACCGGCGTTTCTTGACGACGAACAGCGCCACCAGTTCCTGGTGTTTGCCGATGATAAAACGCTGAACAAGCTGGTACGCTGGATGAATCTGCTTGCCGACAAGCTGGAGTATCCGAAGGGGACGGTTTCCGTGGCGTTAGTCAACGGGAAGAACGACCAGGCTCGCAAGATGCTGGAGCGTGCCGGGCAGGTTGTTGGATCTGACTGGAAAGATTTCAATAGTCAGAAGTGTCTTCGCCTGACCCTTCCTCGCCCCAAGGGGCCAGCGGACCTTCAAGCCCACCGTTTCCACATGACCATGGCGCGTATCCTTCTGTCGCACACCGATGCGCTTGTTGGCTACAAGTATTGCAACGGCGTGGACAACAATCACCCCGAAGACGATGTGTGGGTTGCGAAGCGCTGGATTGCCGATGAAAAAACCTTTTCCCAGCACCGTGTATTACCAAAGCGATTGGCCGAGCCAGTCAATAGATTGATTGCCGTAGTTTCGGATCTTAAACACAACCACACGGCAGCCCATCACGAGGTGTGACCACGCCTCATTGGAAATCCTTCATGAGCACCCCGGCGGAGCTAAGCCAGGCTGCTCGACGAGTTGGATACCGACTAACGTTCCATGATGCTTGGCATCCTGCGAGTGTGGCATACAGAACACTATTGCAGGATTACCCAATCTAAACCGTGCATCCCGGCGTGCCGCCGTCGGGCTCGCGGGCTGCGCCCC
>JAJUGB010000224.1 GCA_029268595.1 Alcaligenaceae bacterium
AGTTAAGCAGGCGAAGTATCCGAATTCAGGTCATCCGCAAAACTAAGGGTGCTAAAGGGAGACATTCCATAAACGTTCCCCATACGAGCTTCATTCTAAGTCGGGCTGCCTTAGTGTTCGATTAGATCCGCCCGCCTTTTCTCCTCTTGCGCACCCGCTTTTCTTTTAATTAGCTGGCAATACTTTGTGTTCCGTTGGCGTCGTTTGAAACGCCACTTGCTGCCAGGTGTCGCCCTCTCGCACCCAGACCTGCATCACTCGCGAATCAATACGAATGCGTTCGCCACTGGCTTTGCGCACTGCTTCAAGCAGCTGGCGGCCCAGCATTAGCGCCGAATCGCCCATGACGCGAATGTCGAGATCGCTACGCTCTACACGGGTGTAGTTCACCTTGAACCCGCCACTAGCGAAATAGCTGTCGTAGGTATCGACTTGCCCTTTGGCGTGCACGTGGATGAGGTCCTTGTGCAAGAGCTGCTGTAGTCGTTCCTTGTCTCCTGCCATCATGGCTTGGCAGCGCTCGGCTTCCAGTTGGCGCAGCTGGGCTTCGGTTGTTTGAGTGGTCATTCGTCTTCCTCCTGTTGGGATAACTAAGCAGTCTCATAGCCACGACTTTTATAACGCGTAGCGATTCTACCCAGTTTTATGCATTATTGCGTTTTTCATGCACTTTACCACGCTTCCTGATTGAAGGCTGGGTGCATTACCTTACCTCGCCGTATACTCGCCCTCCTCGACCAGAAGGCGAAATGTGCCGGCGAAACGCGCTCCGGCTTCATAGCCCGGATGACGCTGACGCATTGACGCGGCCGGGTTACGGCCACTCCCGGAAGCCATTGGGTTCTACGATACCGCTCGTCCGAGATATGGCGAAAAGATGCATTCATGCGTACACTTGCGCGCATGTTACGCATCCAGAATCTCACCAAACGCTACGGCGACCATCCGGTCTTTGAGGGGCTCTCGTACAGCTTCGAGCCCGGCTGCTTCGCACTTAACGAACAAGAAAGCACCGGCAAGTCCACGCTGCTGGCGGTCATAGCCGGAGAAATGGTGGCGGACGAAGGTGAGGTCTTCGTAGACGGGCAGTCGTTGATGAAGGCGCCGATGCAAGCAAAAGCGCGAATGGCCTACGTGCCGGGTGATTGTCTGCAAAACCCTTCCGAAACGGGTCGTGGATTGCTGGATAAAGTGGCTGCCCAGAAAAACACGAGCGTAGACGACTCAATACTGGACTTCGCCTATCGACTGGGCCTTGAGCCGCATCTACACAAGCGCTTCGAGCAAATGTCTACCGGCACTCGTCGGAAGGTCTATCTTGCGGCCGCAGCCCTGGGCGCGCCGAGCGTGGTGATAGCAGATGGGCCGACCGACGGCTTGGATGGGCCCGCGTGCGCGGTATTGGCTGCGCAGTTCAATCTTTGGGCAAGCGACCGAGTTGTCTTGTTTGCCAGCCATGACGCAGAATTCGTTGAAGCCTGTGGGGCGAAAGCGTTGCAGGTGGGCGAACTGCGTTAACGCGCTGAAGAGGTAGAACTGCCCCCAATGCGGGTTGGCTCGAAGACGGCAAAGCGGCAAGAGTTAAAGCAGTAAAACCCCGGACATTAGAACGAATGCCCCCTCTCGCGGGGCAAACCGCCGAACATAGTCGGTCATCTGAGTGCGCCTTACAGAGTCCTCGACCATCTAAGTGCGCCTTACGCATCCAATAGTAAAAACAAATCGCTTTGAGTTAAATAATTAATTTTACTAAAAAGCCCTGGGATCTTAGACTCTTCTTAACCCCCAAGCCAGTCGAAAGCTTGGGAACGCTAAACGTATTGCCTGTAGATTCCTGAATTAGAAAAAAGGACGCACGATGACCAAATCGAATATTCCGCCCGAAAAATTGACGACCGCCGCGGGCGCGCCCGTGGTCGATAACCAAAACGTCATGACCGCCGGCCCACGCGGCCCGGTGCTGCTGCAAGACGTCTGGCTTATCGAAAAACTTGCCCACTTCGACCGCGAGGTCATCCCCGAGCGACGCATGCACGCCAAGGGCGCCGGTGCCTACGGCACGTTCACGGTTACGCATGACATTACACAGTACACCCGCGCCAAGATTTTTTCGGAAATCGGCAAACAAACCCCCATGTTTGCGCGCTTTTCGACGGTGGCAGGCGAACGCGGTGCGGCGGATGCGGAACGCGACATTCGAGGAACGGCGCTTAAGTTTTACACCGAAGAAGGCAACTGGGATCTGGTCGGCAACAACACGCCCGTGTTCTTCTTTCGCGACCCCTTGCGTTTCCCGGACTTGAACCACGCGGTCAAACGTGACCCTCGCACCGGCATGCGCAGTGCACAGAACAACTGGGAGTTCTGGACGGGCCTTCCTGAAGCGCTGCACCAGGTCACCATTGTGATGAGTGACCGGGGTATCCCCGCAGGCTTCCGCAATATGCACATGTTTGGCAGCCATACGTACAGCTTCATCAACGCCAATCAAGAGCGCTTTTGGGTGAAGTTCACGTTCAAGACGCAGCAAGGCATCAAGAACCTGACGGACCAGGAAGCACAGGAACTGGTGGGTCGCGACCGCGAAAGCTCTCAGCGAGACCTGTTCAACGCCATTGAAGACGGCAACTTCCCCAAGTGGACGATGTATGTGCAGATCATGCCGGAAGCGGAGGCCAATACCTACCACCTGAATCCGTTTGACCTGACCAAGGTCTGGCCTCACGGTGACTATCCTCTCATTGAAGTCGGCGTACTGGAATTGAATCGCAATCCGGACAACTTCTTCGCGGAAGTGGAACAAGCGGCATTCACCCCTGCCAACGTGGTGCCCGGCATTGGTTTCTCTCCCGACCGCATGCTGCAAGCGCGTCTGTTCTCTTACGGTGACGCGCAGCGCTATCGCTTGGGTGTGAACCATCACCAGATTCCGGTCAACGCGCCGCGCTGCCCTTTCCACAGCTACCATCGCGACGGCGCGATGCGGGTGGATGGCAACCACGGCGCCCGCATTGCGCACGAGCCCAACACTCGAGGCGAATGGGCCGATCAACCGGACTTTCGTGAGCCGCCCCTCGCGCTCAGCGGTGACGCTGCACGCTGGGATCACCGTGAAGACACGGACTACTTCTCGCAACCGGGAGCGCTCTTCCGTTTAATGAGCGATGAGCAAAAGCAGGTGCTGTTCTATAACACGGCTCGGGCCATTGCCGGGGTCAGCAAGGATGTGCAAGAACGTCACATCTACCACTGCACGCAAGCCGATCCCGCCTACGGCGCCGGTGTAGCGGCAGCTATAGCTGAAGTGGAAGCGCAGGCGGGTGATCCGGCTCTCACCGCATCGCCGGACGAAGCTGCGGTATAAACGGGCTCGGCGTAGCCAGTACAAAGAAGGCGCTCCAGGGCGCCTTCTTCACACTTATCGAGCGGCCTTCTCGAAGTCGTCCAAGGCTAGCTGCGCCTGTTGCGGACGAATGCTATTGATGGCTGCCTTCACCTTGCTGTCAGTGTAGGCAAAGGGAATCTGTCCGGAGGACGCGCCGATCAAGGCTTTCAAAATACCCATTCCCACCTTCTTTTCCGCCAGCGTGCTGCTGCACACGGTATGGAACTCATAGTGCCGGACATCGGCGCCGTTGCAATTGCCGATCTGGTCCACATGCGCATTGAACCAGTGTTGCAAGTCGCGCGAGGCCATGAAAAGCTCTAGCGGTTCTATTTTAGCAATATTTGGCTTTGTCTCGGCAATATCCACGATAGACCAGTACGCGCCCTCGTTTTTCAAGGTGATGTAAAGCGGGTTGGCCGGGCGTTGGGCCGTATTGGAAACGGTCACTTGCCACTGGTTATTCACTTCTAGGGGCTGTTCAGCCACTGCGGGCGCCGCGTCTTTCTGAGCTGCCGCATTCTGCGACCCCCCGTTCTGAGCAGCGGCGGACGCCAATTCAGAAGCTGGCACGAACTGAGCCAACTGCTGGAAAACGCCTGTTCGCTCCAAGACCCACCGAGGCGTATTCACATAGCGCATCGCGTTCTCATAAGGATCTTCCCAGCGCTTTTTGCTTGCCGTGCTCATGCCGCCGCCCACATAGGATTTCGTCACGCCCATGGGTACAAACACCTCCGCAAAAGCGCTGTTGCAGGGCGTATAAGCCGTTGTCTTGGGAGGCGCATCGGTGCACAAAGCCACCACGGTTTCCAGGTTGTAGTTGCCGCGATCCACGTAGGTCTTCAGTTGATAATGGCTGAAGTC
>JAJUGB010000225.1 GCA_029268595.1 Alcaligenaceae bacterium
CATGGTCATTTATACGGAATTCACCCTGTCGGCCAACATGGCCATGGCAGCTGCGCTTAGCTTTTTCCTCGGCGCTGTCACTTGGCTGGTACTGGCTGTCGCGCGGTCTGCCGGCGGTGGCACGGTGGCCGCAGCAGGATGAGGCACACTCATGAAACCTAAAAAACTCTCTTTTGCACTGCAGCTGATTTTTTCGCTGTGCGTTTGCGGCTTTCTGATTATTCCGGTGGTTATGTCGGCGCTCGCCGGCCTGACTGTGAACTACTTCGTGGGCCTGGAAAGCGGCCTGACCTTGCGCTGGATCGTAGAAGTCTGGCATGCCTACGGGGACACCATCTCTCGTTCCATCGGTATTTCCCTCGCATGTTTGGTGGTCACCCTGGTACTGGGCGTGCCGGCTGCTTACGTGCTGGCGCGGCGCAGCAATCGCATTACGCGGGCCTTTGAAGAATTGTTGATGTTGCCTATTGCGGTACCGGGCCTGGCCACGGCGCTGGCGCTGGTGTCTGTCTACGGCAGCGTAGGTGAGTTCCGTGGCTCCTGGACATTTATTTTGGTGGGCCATGTGCTGTTCACCTTGCCTTTTATGGTGCGGGCCGTGCTTGCCGTGATGTTGACGCTCAATCTCAAGACATTGGAAGAGGGGGCGGCATCGTTAGGCGCGAGCCACTGGCAACGATTCGCCCATGTCGTCCTGCCCAACTGTCGCCATGGGATTGTGGCGGGCGCCTTGATGGTGCTGACCTTGTCTATTGGTGAATTCAACCTGACTTGGTTGCTTCACACCCCCTATACCAAGACTTTGCCCGTCGGCCTGGCGGATGCCTACGCCTCTATGCGGCTGGAAGTGGGCAGCGCCTACACGCTGATTTTCTTTGTGATCATCGTTCCGCTCTTGGTTGCCACGCAAGCGCTGGCTAAGCCCAGAACCCGCAAATTCATTGATAAAGCGCCGGCCACCCCAGGCCTGGCTTTGGTTAAGTCATGACTACATCTTCCTATCAAGCCATTTCGATTGAACTCCGTCACTGTGCAAAGACCTTTCCCGACGGCACGCGCGTACTGCATGACCTGGATCTGGAAATCTACCCGGGTGAAACTTTGGTGCTCTTGGGCCCATCGGGCTGCGGAAAAACGACGACTTTGCGCCTGATTGCCGGCCTGGAGACGCCGGATACCGGCGGCCAGGTGCTGTTCAATGGCCAGGATGTCACGGCCTTGGATATCGCGAAACGCAATGTGGGCATGGTCTTTCAATCCTATGCCCTATTCCCGAATATGACCGTGGCTGAGAACGTCGGCTACGGCTTGCGTATCCAGAAGCTTCCGGCAGACCAGCAAAAGCAACGCGTGGGTGAAATGCTCGAGATGATGCGGCTCACCAAGCTGGCAAATCGCCATATTGATCAGCTTTCCGGTGGGCAACGCCAACGCGTAGCGCTGGCCCGGGCAATTGCCACCCGTCCTCGCGTTCTGCTGCTGGACGAGCCGCTTACTGCGCTGGACGCCCAGTTACGGGACTCCTTGCGAGTAGAGATCAACCTGTTGCTGCGCCAACTGGGGATCACTGCTGTGTACGTAACGCATGACCAGTCGGAAGCGATGGCGCTTGGCGACCGCATTGTGGTGATGGCCGAAGGCCGGATTTCCCAGATTGGTACGCCGCGTCAGATCTATCACCAACCCAAGAATGATTTTGTGGCTGACTTCATCGGCACGATGAATCGCGTCCAAGGCAATATTTCGCTGCGCCGCTTCACGTGTCCGGCGGGCTCTCTTGCCGTGCAGGCTGACGACAAAGAGCAGGCGGAACTGATGTTTCGCCCCGAAGACGTACGAGTCTCGACCGAGTTGCACGATGATGGCTTGCAGGGCAACGTGAGCGCCAGTTTCTATCTAGGCGATCGCACTCGGCTGCTCGTTGATATTGGCCAGGAGCGGCACATTGTGGTGGAAAGCGCCGCGCGCTGTGAGCTCCAGCCGGGCCAACGCGTTGTCATGAATCTCGGCAACCAAGCCGCTTTGGTGGCCTAAAGGTAGAAGAATCTATGTGGATTGCACAAATTACCGACACGCACATCAAGCAAGTCGGCAAACTCACCTATGGCCGTGTGAATACGGCAAGCTATCTGGAGCGAGCCGTTGCACGACTGAACGCACACCGGCCGCGGCTTGATTTGGTCGTTATTACCGGTGACCTCGTCGACTTTGGTCACCCGCTGGAATACGCCCATTTGCGCCAGTTGCTTGAGCCGCTGACCATTCCCTATCTCATTATCCCGGGGAACCATGATGAGCGTGATGCGCTGCGCCAAGCGTTTCCCGAACATGATTACCTGCCGGCTAGCGGTTTCCTGCATTACGCCATTGATGGGCGCTACCCCTTGCGCATAGTGGGTCTGGACACGGTAGTGCCGGGAGATAGCCGGGGCGAACTCTGCGAGCAGCGTCTACATTGGCTGGCTGACACTTTAGCCGCCCAGCCGTCCGCCCCCACTCTAGTGCTGATGCATCACCCCCCATTTGTCAGCGGGATCGAGCATATGGATCGCATCGGCCTCACGGGCACGCCGGAGTTTGCCGAAATTTTGCGTCAACATCCCCAAGTTCAGGCTGTCCTTTGCGGGCACTTGCATCGGAATATTTTTACCACCGTTGGTGGCCGCCCCGCTATTTGCAGTGTGGGCACTGCCCACCAGGTGGCGTTGGAACTCGAGGGCGGCGAGCCTGGCGGCTTCACGTTGGAGCCGCCCGGCTTTATGTTGCACCGCTGGAAAGACGGCAAGCTTCTTAGCCATGCCGTTATGCTAGAGGACTTCGAAGGGCCTTATCCCTTTTACGATGCCAACGGCAAGTTATTGGATGAATGAATCACTCATGAAAATCGCATTGTTCGACCTGGATCACACCCTGCTAGATGGGGACACCAATGTGTTGTGGATAGCGCATTTGGTGTCTCGCGGCTTGGCGGATACCGCCACCATTTCGCGCCAGCAAGAATTCATGGACTTGTACGCCCGCGAACAACTCGATATGGCCGAGTATATGGACTTCCATATCGGTGTGCTCGCGTCACGCTCCTTGAGCGAATGGCAACCTATTTTGCAGAGCTTTGTGAATACCGAGCTTCTCCCGCGCTTGGCGCCGGACGCCCTGGCTACTTTAAGAGCGCACCAAGATGCCGGAGACAAGGTGGCCATCGTGACGGCGACCAATTCCGTTATTGTGGGCATGCTTGGCCAGGCGCTGAATGTCGACGTGATTGCTTCGGAAGTGGAGGTCGTGGACGACCAGGCGACTGGGCGCACCGTGGGGCTGCCGTCGTTCAGGGAACATAAGATTGCACGCGTCGAAGCCTGGCTGGGGTTGGGGCTGAACAGCGAACGCATTCAAAGCACACATTTTTATTCCGACTCCGCCAACGATATTCCCTTGCTTCAAGCCGTTGAATTCCCCGTTGTTGTTAACCCAGATGCCAAGCTGCGCACCATGGCTGAACAAGAAGGCTGGCCACAACTCAGTTGGAAAGTAAGGGCCACAGAGCAGCAGGCCGACGGTTTGGCTGTATGACCAGCGGAAAGATTGTTTCCGAAGCGTTCACGTATGCGGCTCACAAGCATCGGCCGTGGACCGCATGGGCGGCAGGGCGATATGTCGCCGCAGCGCTAAGGTAAGAATTCGAGGGCCATACGCGGAATCGCTTATGGCCCTCGTTATTTTTAGGTTCGCGCGGCTTATTCTTTTACGAGCCGTTCAAGCACTACGTTGTAAACGTCTTGGACTTCGTCAATAACGCTATTGAGCTCGTCACCTTGCAGGCCCTCTCCCCGCATACCATTCTTCTTTGCGAATGCCTGATACTCTTCGTCGTTAACAGCCTTATCCAGCAGGCCTGCGATCTTGGCCGAAAGCTCTGGTGGCATATTGCTGGGGCCCACAACATACGCGATCAAGGCCGGCTCGCCGTGCGGGAATACGTCTAGCCCGCCCTCAGCGAACGTGGGGACATCCGGTAGCGCTTCTGAGCGCGTCTTAGCAAACGTGCCAATGACGTTAACTTGACTTCCGCGCCAGCATTGTCGCGAACCTCAACTGCGCACCGTTGTGCATGGTTCCGACGTCTTCGTTGTACTTGATCATTTCCCATCCTTTGTACGCCTCGCTCAACTCGCCCGGTTGGAATGTGAATGGAAAA
>JAJUGB010000226.1 GCA_029268595.1 Alcaligenaceae bacterium
AAGGCGTTTAAAAACCCATTGCCAGAGGTGCTGGAAGAAGAGTCGGCTAAGTATCCAATGCCAGCGGCGCTAAACAAAGAGCCGGTTAAGCCCCTAATGGCGGCCCCCGCCACCGGGTTAAGAACCCGTTGCCATCGCAACGGGAACCGGCCTTAACTTCAATAACGAACCTGCCCGGCCTCCTGCTGGGCATCGACCACTGCCAGCGCGGTCATATTCACTATCCGGCGCACGGTTGCGCTAGTTGTCAGAATATGAACGGGACGCGCAGCGCCCAAAAGAACGGGTCCCATTGCTACGCCGCTGCTGCCCGTCATCTTCAGGATGTTGTACGTGATATTGCCGGTATCCAGGTTGGGCATGATCAGCAGGTTGGCGGGGCCGCGCAAAGTGGAATCCGGGTATGCCTTGAGTCGGATCTTCTCGGAAAGAGCCGAGTCCGCGTGCATCTCGCCATCGACCTCGAGGTGAGGAGCGCGCTCTGCGAGGATTCGGCGGGCTTCTGCCATTTTGCGTGAGGACTCGGTCGAGCGGCTGCCGAAGTTGGAGTGCGAGAGCAGGGCGATTTTGGGCACGACGCCGAAACGGACAACTTCGGCTGCCGCCAAGATGGTCATGTCCGCTATTTGCTCGGCGGTGGGATTCTCGTTGACGTGGGTGTCGCAGATGAATAGCGTCTGATCCGGCAGCATCAGAACATTCATGGCCGCGTAGGTTTTTGCGCCTTTCGCCAGACCGATGACTTCATCCACGTAGCGCAATTGATTGTCGTAACGACTGGCAGCACCACACAGCAGGGCATCCACGTCGCCGCGCTGCAACAGCATGGCGCCGATTAGCGAGTTGTGCTTGCGTATCATCGCTTTGGCGATTTCGGGTGTGACTCCGTTGCGACCTTGCAGCTTGTAGTAACCGCTCCAGGTTTCGTTGAAGCGCACATCGTCTTCGGGGTTCACAATTTCTATGTTTTCGCCGGGAATCAACCGCAGGCCGAACTTTTTGATGCGCATGTCGATGACCGAAGGCCGCCCTATCAGAACAGGGTAGGCGATCCCTTCGTCCAGAACCGTTTGGGCCGCGCGCAGCACACGCTCGTCTTCACCGTCCGCGTAAATGACACGCTTGGGCGCATTCTTGGCCTGCATGAACAGCGGGCGCATGAGTTGGCCCGTGTGGTACACCAGGCTCATGAGCTTTTGCCGATACGCTTCGATGTCTTCGATGGGTCGGCGGGCCACGCCAGAAGCCATGGCCGCTTCGGCCACTGCAGGTGCAATCTTGATGATCAGACGCGGGTCGAAGGGCTTGGGAATAATATAGTCAGGCCCGAAGGAGAGCTCTTGTCCGGCATAGGCGGTGGCGACCTCGTCGTTTTGTTCTGCCTCGGCCAGCTCAGCAATGGCCTTGACGCACGCCAGCTTCATTTCTTCATTAATCACTGTCGCGCCGACATCGAGCGCTCCGCGGAAAATGAAGGGAAAACACAGGACGTTGTTGACCTGGTTGGGGTAGTCGGACCGACCTGTGGCAATGACGCAATCGGGCCGAGCTTCTTTGGCGGCCTCGGGACGGATTTCAGGCTCGGGGTTGGCCAGGGCCAGGATCAACGGTTTGCTGGCCATGGTCTTGACCATGTCTGGTGTGAGCACGCCGGGCGCGGAACAACCAAGAAAGACGTCTGCATCGCGGCACACGTCAGCCAAAGTGCGCGCGTCAGTCTTCTGAGCATAGCGCGCCTTGTTGGGCTCCATATTGGCTTCGCGTCCTTCGTAGATGACCCCGCGCGAGTCCACCACATAGATATTAGAACGGGGTATGCCCAATCCGACCAGCAGGTTCAGACAGGCGCTGGCGGCAGCGCCGGCGCCTGAGCAGACCAGCTTGACCTGGTCGATTTGCTTTTCGACGACTTTAAGGCCGTTGAGGATGGCTGCAGCGGAAATAATGGCCGTGCCGTGCTGGTCGTCATGAAAGACGGGTATCTTCATGCGCTCGCGCAGCTTCTTCTCGATGTAGAAGCACTCGGGCGCCTTGATGTCCTCGAGGTTGACGCCGCCCAAGGTGGGCTCGAGCGCCGCAATAATATCGACGAGCTTATCGGGGTCGTTCTCGTTGAGTTCAATATCGAACACGTCGATGCCAGCGAACTTCTTGAAAAGGCAACCCTTGCCTTCCATGACAGGCTTGGCAGCCAAAGGACCGATGTTGCCCAAGCCCAACACGGCGGTACCGTTAGTAATGACACCGACCAGGTTGGAGCGCGAGGTGTACATGGCCGCCGCATCTTCACCACCCGCGTGTATGGCCATGCTGGCCACCGCAACCCCGGGGGAGTAAGCCAGCGACAAGTCGTCCTGATTGGCCAATGTCTTGGTGGGGGTGACGGAAATCTTGCCCGGCGTGGGGTACGCGTGATAGTCGAGAGCCAGTTTCGAAAGGTCCGCGTTGGCGTCCATGGTGGTTGATGCTCCTGAAACGGAAATAAGAAAGGGTGCAGCGCGGCGAAGCGGCATTCCGCCTGAAAGGTAGTGACGCAATTCGCACATTTAATTGTACTGTCACTTATAGTCCACGCTTTGACCGCAATTGTCAGTCGCTCGGTCCTTTTAAGTTACAGGCAATTTGATTGTAGGTATACTTGAATGCAATACGGCTTTCTAAGGCGTCGTACGTTGCCTTCTGCCCTCGCTATCCGCTAACCGGTCTGGCCGTGTCGCGGAAGGTTGTCCTGCATCAGAACGGGTGAGACACCCGGTTAGGTGAAGCGCTTATATATGTCATCAGAACTTGAACTAGCATCTAATTCTTACCTGTTTGGCGGAAACGCCGCCTACGTAGAGGAACTCTACGAATCCTATCTGGATAATCCCAGTTCCATTCCGGAAGCATGGCGCAACTACTTCGATCAGTTGCAGCACCAGCCCGCGCCCGATGGTCAGGAAGGCACCCGCGACCAAGCTCACGCTCCCATTGTCGAGTCATTTGCGCAACGCGCCAAGGCCAACGCCTTTGTCACTCGCGCACAACAGCCCGATTTAACCGTCGCAAGCAAGCAGGTTTCCCTGCAAACCATTATTGCGGCCTATCGTTCGCTAGGTTGCCGTATTGCCGACCTAGACCCGCTCAAGCGCCAGGATCGGCCTGAGATCCCCGAGCTCGACCCCAGTTTCTACGGCTTGACCGAAGCCGACCTCGATCAGGTGTATTCGGCCACCAATACGTATTTCAGCAAGGCCGACACCATGACGATGCGCGACATCCTCAAGGCCTTGCGCGACACCTATTGCCGCACCGTGGGCGCCGAGTTCATGCACATATCGAATCCAACCGCCAAGCGCTGGATTCAAGAGCGGCTCGAGTCCTCAGTAGGCGTGCCTCCTTTTTCTCCCGAGGGCAAACGCCACATCCTGCAGCAGCTTACAGAGGCCGAGGGTCTTGAGCGCTATCTGCATACCAAATACGTAGGTCAGAAGCGCTTCTCGCTCGAGGGCGGCGAAAGCTTCATCGCCTGCATGGACGAAGTGGTCAATCACGCCGGCGAGAACGGCGTGCAAGAGATCGTCGTCGGAATGGCTCACCGCGGCCGCCTCAACTTGCTCGTCAACATCATGGGCAAGATGCCCGGCGATCTGTTCGCCGAGTTTGAAGGCAAGCATGCCGAAGGCCTCACCGACGGTGACGTCAAATATCACAATGGCTTTTCCAGCGACCTCTCCACTCGCGGCGGTCCGGTTCATCTGTCGCTTGCGTTTAACCCGTCTCACCTTGAAATCGTCAACCCCGTAGTAGAGGGCAGTGTTCGCGCACGCCAAGATCGCCGTGGCGATGTTGAAGGCGACCAGGTGTTGCCGGTGCTGGTTCATGGTGATGCTGCCTTCGCAGGCCAGGGCGTCGTCATGGAAACGCTCAACCTTGCCCAGACCCGTGGGTATGGCACAGGCGGTACGCTGCACATTGTCATCAACAACCAAATCGGTTTCACCACCTCCGACCCGCGCGACACTCGCTCCACCTTGTATTGCACAGATGTCGTCAAGATGATCGAAGCGCCGGTTTTCCACGTGAACGGCGACGATCCCGAAGCAGTGGTGTATGTCACCCAGCTGGCGCTGGACTACCGTCGTGAATTCAAACACGACGTAGTTATCGACATCGTGTGCTTCCGCAAACTG
>JAJUGB010000227.1 GCA_029268595.1 Alcaligenaceae bacterium
AAATAAAAGGGTCCCCCGACAAAATTCGCTCTACTTCGTCGATAGAGCCGGCGCGGAATATGGACATGCCACCCGGCGCCCCGGCTTGTCTATTGGCGTCTATGAAAGGCCCTGAGGCAAACAGCTCGCCACGCTGTTCACATTGCACTGCCCACTGAAGATGCGCGGGAAGAAGTTCATGGAAGCGAGTGAGATCGGCAGGCTTGCGCAACGCGACGAACAAGGGCTTCTTGATCATGTCCTGCATAAGCGCCTGTGCTTGACTGGATACCTGCATATCAGTCCGGCTCCTCGAAATTGAGCACGAAGTCGTGTGGTGGCGGTGTTGCCGCCCACACGGCAGTAACCTCTTCGGGCGGGCAATTGAGCGGGACCCAGTCGCTGTCATCTTCACCGATTACATCGATGTCCCAGAAATACTCGACGAGGCTGCCCCACGGGTCGCGGATATAGTGAAAATAATTGGACCCACCTATGTGCCGACCCAAGCCGAACCCGTCTTTGTATCCTGCCCGGAGCAAGGTCTGAGCGCCGATTTCTATTTCGTCGAGATCGGCCACCTCGAAGCTGACGTGATGCAAGCCCGTGTGGCTGCTTTTTGCAAAGGCCACCATGTGGTGATCGCCGCCGCCTGATCCCCTGAGAAAGGCCAGAATATCGAATGATTGATCCGATATCTTCATGCCCAACACGTTGGTATAGAAGTCGACCGAACGCAGCACATCGGGAGAAAACTTGATGAGGTGGCCCAGGCGTATGGGGCGCGCCTTTTTGTGCATGGAAGAGGGATCGCAGGCACGGCCCACTCTGCGATAGCGCCCGTGCGCGTTGATTTCAGGAGGCAGCTTATCGGTTGCCGGTGGGATCGGCTCGGCCACCTGCACGTTGAGCCAATCGCCATGGGGGTCTTGAAACCAGATGCCATCCAGGGGCACATCGAACGGCGCTTTTTGCAGGGGCACCGACGCTTGTTCAAGCTTTTTCAGCAGGACATCCATTCCTTCCTGATTCGTGCCCAAGGAGGTGTAGGCCAGGCGCTTCTTTGAGCCGGGCATAAGTCGTAGTTGGTCCTGGTCACGTCCTGGACAGCGAAATACGAGATGGGTCCCGGAAGGACGGGACTCTAAACCGAAAAGCTCGTAAAACGCCCGACCCACTTCCAGATCAGGGACCGTCATGCCGACGTGTAAAAGTGAACGTATCATCGTCTCTTCCTGGCCGCCTCTCGTATGGACGACTCGATTGGTTGAAATGCCGTGCCTTGCGGCCGCAAGCGCGCTACGCGCTTTTGTGTCCCACTGTTGGTGCAAGCTGCGTGGCCGAGTCCTCTTCCACAAGCTTGATTACGGCCGCAATATCTTCGTGGCGCATCTGGCTATGCAAGGCGCGCCGGAAGTAGGGTTCGGCTGCCGAAAACAAGGGCGTGGCACAGCCCAGTTCGTCGGCCATTTGCCGGCCTAGCTCGAGGTATTTCTCGAGCGTGTCGAACGGGCCGAGAGCCGGTGTGAATGCGCGGTCGGCCATCAGTGGCGCGCGCACCCCGAACATGGCCGAACCGCCGGCGCCGCTTTGTATGACCTTGGCCACCACATGGGGATCAAACCCGGCCCGAGCACCCATATTCATGGCTTCGGCAGCGGCCAAGGTGTGTATGGACAGCAGGTAATTGGCGATAAGCTTCATGGCCACCGCGCAACCGTAGTCGCCCAGGTGATAAAGAGTGGGACTGATGGCCTCGAGTACGGGCCTGGCCTCTTCTAGCACCGCTGAATTACCGCCAATGTAAAGCGCCGCCTTGCGAGCACTTACCATAGGCGGCGACCCACTTACCTCGGCCTCGAGCACACGGGCGCCGGCCTCTTGCAGTGTGTCGGCCAGCTGCAGCTTGAACGCCTTGCGGTAGGTGCCCATCTCGACCACGATAAGGCCTGGCTTGATGTGCGGGAGAATGCCTTGAGCGCCCTCGATAACCTCGAGTGACGCTTCTTCGCTGGGCAGGCATAGAAGCAAAATGTCGCACTGCTGGGCTGTTTCGGCCGGGGAACGCATTGGCCGACCGCCCAGTGCAGCAAACGCGCCGATGTCTGTGCGGCGATAGCCCACGACTTTGAAATTTTCCTGGATGAGGTTGCTGGCCACCGGCACACCGAGCTTGCCGATGCCGATCATGCCGACGGTTTCTAATCGTTGTGCCACGGTTGTCTCCTTTTATGCAAACGATTCTATCGGCCGACTGGAGGTTAAACCATAGCGATTCATTGAATGCCATGTATCAATGGCATTTATAGTTCGCGTACCCTGTAGGTGTCGGCAATTAGCTCGCGAAGCCACTGATTCGCCGGATCGCGATGAAATCGATCGTGCCAATACAGGGCGATTTCAAAAGTAGGCAACTGCAGCGGCACCGGCTTCAAGACCAAGGGATAGTATTGAGCCAGCTTTTCCGCGAGCATGGCCGGGGCGCACCAAAGCAGTGAATTGCTTAATATGAAGTGAGGCGCGGATAAATATTGAGGCAATCGCACCCGGATTCGGTTACGCAAGCCGGCATCTATTAATGCTCGCTCAATCAATAAGTGGCCGCTACCCGAGTATTCCACTAGGAGATGATCCTGCTCGCAGAAGTTCTGGTAGTTGAGCTCGCCATCGGCCAAGGGGTGGTTGGGGCCCATCACACATACATAATGCTGGGAGAACAATGAACGGCGATGGATGGCGGTTTCAAGCGAGGGCAAGAACCCCAGCGCCAGGTCGATACGGCCACTGGCCAAGCCTGCCAAGGTCTCATCGATGGGGATAAAAATAGTGCGCAACCGTACCGAGGGTGCGGTACGCTGCATGATATGCAAGATGTCCGGAAAGCAAACAACCTCGCCGATGTCTCGCGTGCGCACTGTAAATTGCCGGCGGGACCCGGCCGGATCAAAGGGCGTACGACTACTGGACGCCTTGCGTATCATGTCCAGCGCCGTCAGTAATTGCTGGGATGCCTCCACAGCGTATGGGGTGGGCTCCATCCGTCGGCCCACCAAAGTAAATAGCTTATCGCCGTGCTCTTGGCGCAGCCGCTTCAGGGCGCTGCTAACGGCCGCTTGACTGAGTCCCAGGTTCTCGGCGGCGAGGGTAACCGATCGATCGCGCCACATGGCTTCGAAGACATACAGCAAGTTCAGATCGCGCATGCTTGTCCATGTTCAACGGTCGTGACCAGCCGCCCTTCTGTGCTGGTCAGACGCGTAAATACTGTTGCACGACATCGGATTGTTCGCGCAACTCGGGCGAGCTGCCGCTCCAGACGACCCGTCCCTTTTCGAGTACGTAGTGCCTGTCGGCAAAGGGCAGGAGGGCCCCCACGTTCTTGTCGATGACGATTTGGGAAAGCCCCTGGGACTTGAGCTCGGTCAGCGCTTGCCAGATTTCGGCGCGGATCAACGGGGCCAGACCCTCGGTGGCCTCATCCAACACGAGTAATCGGGGATTGGTCATCAGCGCCCTGCCAATAGCGAGCATCTGCTGCTCGCCCCCGGACAGCTGCGAGCCAAAGTTGCCCCGCCGCTCTTTCAATCGGGGAAAGAATGTATAGACCCGCTCTAGAGACCACTCGGAAGCGCCCTTGGCGCTGGAACGCGCCGCCCTCGCCGTGGCGGTCAAGTTTTCTTCCACTGTGAGGTTCGGAAAAACCTGCCGACCTTCCGGCACCAGGCCCAAGCCAAGGCGAGCGATGCTGAACGACGGAAGAGACCGGGTGGATTGCCCGCAGAATACGATGTCGCCGTGAGTAATGGGCAAGAGCCCGAAGAGACACTTGACCGCTGTGGAGCGGCCCATGCCATTGCGTCCCAGCAAGGTGACAACTTCTCCTTCGTTGACCTCGAATGATACGCCGAACAAGGCTTGCGCCTGTCCGTATGAGGCATGAATATCGCTTACGTTTAGCAGTTCGCTCATGCTGCATTTCCTATTTCTTCGTCACCCAGGTAGACGTTTTTTACTTCCGGGTTGTTGCGGACTTCTTCGGGAGTGCCCGAAAACAGCACCTTTCCGTATACCAGGACGGTAATGCGGTCGGCCAAGGCGAACACGGCATCCATATCGTGCTCGATCAGCAGAATCGAATGCGAGCCCTTAAGCG
>JAJUGB010000228.1 GCA_029268595.1 Alcaligenaceae bacterium
AGCTACCCCATACAAGAAATGCTTTCCCTCATCGCGCTCGAAGCGCAGCGGCATGGGGCCATTGTGGTCGGCGAGAACCTTGGTACGGTACCTGCGGAATTCAATCGAACCATATACAAGCGTGGCGTCATGGGGACCAGCGTGCTTTGGTTCGAGCGTGACGATGAAGAACCGGAAAGGTTCAAACTCCCCAGCCAATGGTCGCGAGAAGAAATGGCGACCACAACTACGCACGATTTGCCCACCGTGCGGGGTTGGTGGGAAGGGGTGGACCTGAAATGGCGCGCTCAAATCCAGAGGCTGAGCAGCGAAGAACAGAGCAAGCACGAACAAGAGCGCGACGAGGAGAGGTCGGCGCTGTGGCGAGCCTTGGGCGAGGCGGGGGCGGCTGAGGCGGACGACGCCGACAATCCACCTAAAGAAGCGCCCAGAAAGGCGATTTTCCAGTTTGTGGCGGCCGCGCCTTCCCCGCTGGTCCTGTTTCCCCTGGAGGACCTTCTGGACTTGCCGGAACAACCTAATTTGCCGGGGCCACCACCGGAAGAGGGGGACGGCCATCCCAACTGGAGACGGCGTCTGCCTGCACGCGTGGACGAGCTATTTGAACTGGCGCCAGTACGCCATGCCCTGGATGCTGTTTGCGGAGCGAGAGACACTTCATGACTTTTCCGAGAGCGACTGCACGTCTTCAATTGCATCGCGAGTTCACACTGCGCGATGCACTACAACAAGTGCCTTACTATGCTCAACTGGGTATCAGCCACCTGTACCTTTCACCCATCACTACGGCGCGACCCGGTTCCACCCATGGCTACGACGTCATAGATCCCGCGACAGTAAGTCCGGAGCTGGGCGGGGAAGAGGCTTTACGAGAGCTTGTCGCGTCGCTTCGTGAACACGATATGGGCATTGTCCTGGACATCGTGCCCAACCACATGGCTGCTTACCATGGCAATTCCTGGTGGTGGGATGTGCTCAAGCACGGACAGCAAAGCCGCTATGCGACCTGGTTCGACATCGACTGGAACCCGCCCGAATCCGTGCTGCGAGGGCGAGTCTTGGCGCCGTTCCTGGGCGAGAGTTACGGACGGGTGCTGGAGTCGGGTCAGATCCGCCTGGATTTTGACGAGACGCAGGGTGAGTATCGGGTATTGGTCTACGAACAGCCATATCCCATTGCTCCCGGTACTCTGGATACCAAAGGCCAGACCCAAGATCAACTGCTGAGGGCGCACGACCCCGGCTCAGAAGAAGGCAGAATTCGTTTGCACGAGCTGCTGGAGCGCCAACACTATCGTTTGGCCTGGTGGCGCACCGCCGCCGATCGGATCAACTGGCGCCGGTTTTTTGAAATCAACGAGCTTATCGGTGTACGAGTTGAAGAACAGGCAGCCTTTGATGCCGTTCACGCACTGCCTTTGCGTCTGTACCAGGAAGGCTTGATCGACGGTCTGCGTATCGACCACGTCGACGGCTTGGCGCAGCCACTCGAGTATGTGAAGCGCTTGCGGTCGGCCTTGCGCGCACGGCGGCAAGAGCGTCCGTCCGGCCTTTCGGAAGCCGAGCCTTGGTTGGTCGTGGAGAAGATCCTGGCGTTTGACGAAGTCCTGGATGAGCGTTGGGATGTTGACGGCACGACCGGGTATGACTTCATGGATCAGGTCGGGGCCGTACTGCATGACGCTGAAGGCGGGCCTGAGCTGACTGCCTTGTGGACGCAGTGTGCGGGCGACAGTCAGACAGAGCAAGCAATGCTGGAACAAGTCCGCACCTATATGCTGCAAAGGCACTTCGCGGCAGAACGCAAAGCTCTGGTGGGCGCTTTGGGTCGGTTGGCGGCCTTGCAACCGGAGACCCGCGATTGGACTCTGCAGGCAATAGCCCGAGTGCTGGACAGGCTGTTGGCAGTTTTCCCCTTATACCGGACCTACATCACTCGTCAGGGCTGCGACGCGGTGGACGCTCAACGCCTGAAGAGCGCCTGCGACGAGGCCCGTGCCGGCATGGAGCCCGGCCGCGAAGCGAGCGATCGCGAATTGCTGCAACTGTTGCAAGACTGGCTGTGCTGCAAGAAAGTGGACCCCAAGGCGGCCGACATCCACTGGGAAGTGATTCGCCGTTTTCAGCAGCTTACGCCGCCGCTGGCCGCCAAATCGCTTGAGGACACCACCTTTTATCGCTACGGGCGCCTTCTTTCGCGTAACGAAGTGGGCTCAGACCCTTCTGTGGTGGCGCTGGTTCTTCCGGATTTCCATCAGCGTAATGCCTGGCGGGCGCGTCACAGGCCCAGTTCAATGCTTGCCACAGCTACACACGACCACAAACGTGGTGAGGATGTCCGCGCGCGCCTGGCTGTTCTCAGTGAAATCTCGCACGAGTGGGCCGCCACCTGCCGTCAATGGATGCAGTGGGCCGGGTCCGATCCTTCGCACGACGCCCGGACAGCTGAACGCCTCATGCTCTTCCAGACTCTGGTAGGCGCCTGGCCGATGGATTTGAGTTCGCGGGATAGAGCCGGTCTGGCGGCCTTTGCAAGGCGGGTCGCTCAGTGGCAGACCAAGGCATTGCGTGAGGCAAAACTGCATTCTAGTTGGGTCGAACCCAATGTGCGATATGAGCGTGAGAGCGCTGAATTCCTGTGCCGCGCGCTCGGTTTGCCAGTCAGTGTCTTGGACGAATCAGGGGCAGAAGTCGAAAACGATGATGAAGAGAAGAGCGCGCACTCCAACAGCAGGAACTCCTCTTCTCGCGCAGTGCCGGCGCCGCGCGGGCTGGCGCTACAGATCGAAGAGTTCGTCAACCAAATCGCTCCTGCTGGTGCGTTGAATGGTCTGGTGCAGGCATTGCTGCGCATGACCTGCCCCGGGGTGCCGGACTTATACCAAGGCACCGAGCTGTGGGACTTCAGCCTCGTGGACCCGGATAACCGTCGTCCGGTTGATTATTCACTGCGGAAGAACGCCCTGGACGATGTGCGAAACGACTTGAACCTCGCGGCCTTGCTCAAGGACTGGCGTTCAGGACGGATCAAGCAAGCACTCATCTTTCAAGTCTTACAGCTACGTCGGGAGTGGCCCGACTTATTTGCCCAGGGCTCGTATGTGAAACTTCCTGTAGTGGGCCCGCGAACCGAACAAATCATTGCTTTTATGCGCAGTCATGGCGAGCGGCAGGCCCTCGTGGTCGTTCCGCGTCTTTGCGGTCCCGTCGTCAAAGCAGATGGTCTCGGGTTCCCGACGGGCTATTGGGGTGATACTGCAGTCGTTGTTCCCCGCCACAGTCGCGGGGGGCTGCAAGACGTCTTCGATGGCGTCATACGGACCCCGCGTTACGACGGATCTGTGTTAGTGGCCGAGTTGTTCGGCGAAAGGCCATTTGCCTTACTGGTGCCAGCAACCGACTGACCGTTGACAGCCTAACGCCGGCAAATCAGAGTGTGGACGCCGAGAAGGTGTCGCATTCCGCCGGATCACCGGTTTTCATTCCGCGCGCCAGCCAAGTGGCCCTCTGGCGCGACGTACCGTGAGTGAAGGAATCCGGCACGACATACCCTTGTGATTGGTGTTGCAGCCGGTCGTCCCCAATGGCTTGGGCCGCATTGATGGCCTCCTCGATGTCGCCTTCTTCCAGAGTGGAACGCTCGGTATTGGAATGATGCGCCCAGACGCCAGCGAGGCAGTCCGCTTGTAACTCGAGGCGTACGGACAATTGGTTCGCCTCTGCCCGGCTCACGCGTTGACGGACGGTATCGACCTGGTTTGTGACTCCTCTCAAGTGTTGGACGTGATGAGCGATCTCATGAGCAATGACGTAGGCTTGGGCGAAATCTCCGGGTGAATTAAGCTGCCGTGCCATCTGCCTGAAAAAGTCCAGGTCCAGATATACCTTGCTGTCGGCTGGGCAATAGAAAGGCCCCATGGCCGCCTGACCACGCCCACAGGCCGTGGATGTCATGCCCGTATACAAAACGAGTACGGGTTCACGGTAGTTGCCCCAACCTTGTGCCTGGAATATGGCTTGCCAGCTATCTTCTGTATCGGCAAGCACTCGTGAGACAAAGTCACTTTCCTGATCGGTGGCCGGACCGGATCCGG
>JAJUGB010000229.1 GCA_029268595.1 Alcaligenaceae bacterium
CAAGTGGCCACCAGAGCCTGCAGACGCTGCGCCCAGGTGCTGCGCCGCACGTCCCCACCCGCCGCCTCAGGATTGATGCGGGCGACAATGCCCACCACTATCATGTAGCCCACGGCCGCCAGAATGCCGGGAATGAGGGCAGCCATGAACATCTTGGCAATATTCTGTTCGGCCAAAATGGCGTAAATAATGAGGGGCACGGAAGGCGGTATAAGGATGCCTAAAGTGCCACCTGCTGCGATCGACCCGCCGGCCAAGCCAGGCGAATAATTATGACGGCGAAGTTCAGGCATCACTACCTGAGTCATGGTGGCCGCTGTCGCCAGCGACGACCCGCAAATCGCTCCGAATCCGGCGCAGGACGCGACCCCTGCCATGGCCATACCCCCTCGCCAATGCCCGATGAAAGCGTTGGCTGCCTGAAACAAGGCCCGAGACAAGCCGCCATGGGTGGCAAATTGCCCCATAAGCAAGAACAGTGGAACGACCGACAGGTCGTAAAGGGAAAAGCGCGCATAGGGCGCATGCTTGAGGAAGGCAAGAAGCGCATCCCAACCAGAGATCCAGGCATAGCCCACGGCTCCGGCTAAAAACATTGCGATGCCAATATGAATTCGCAACGCAAGCAAAACCATCATTGCGGCCCCCATGATGAGGCCGATTTGCATAGTGGTCATCAAACTTCCGTAGTCTTCTGAAGGTTGAATGCGTTGATCAAGGCGGTAATGCCAAGCAGCACAAAGGAGGGGGCCAGGGGAATGTAGGCGTACCAAATAGGCAGGGAGAGCACCATGGAGGTTTCCATATACTCACGCATTTCGAGCATGCCGACCCAACAACGCCAGGCCAGCAGGAATGCCACCAAAGCAAGTAGCACCCGGGCAATACGATCCAAAAACACCTTCAAGCCGGGCGAAGCCCACAACGTGAAAAAGTCGACAAAGACGTGCCCATGGCGATACTCGCAATAGGGCAGGCACATGGCCACGCCGGCCGCCGAGAGCATGCCGACAAGCTCGTAATCTCCGGGAACCGCCACTTGTATGGTGGCCCGGCCAATAATGCTGACCACCGACATGACCGCCTCAAGGGCGAAAATAGTGCAGCCCACCACAGCAAACCACCGGCATATAACACCTATGCCGGTGGTTTGCGTCGGGCTGGAGGAAGTTGATTCCATAATGGGTCCGACTAACAGCTGAATAAAAAGACGGAGGGAGCGCGTACGCCCCCGTGCCGTCCTTAGTTTTTACTTGGAGTATTTGGCTACCAGCGCCTCGGCGTCATTGAAGAGGGTCTGGCCATCAACGCCATTCTTGCTGGTGTCTTCGACCCAGGTCTTGGTTACAGAAGCCGTGGCCTCTTTCCAGCGCTGTACTTCGTCTTCGGGCAATTGATAGATCTTGTTGCCCCGCTGCACTGCCAGATCACGACCAACCTTGTCGGCCTCTTCAAAGCGCGCGGCAAACCACGCAGACAGATCGGACCCGCTGTTGTCGTCGATGACTTTTTTCAGATTGTCCGGCAGGCTCTTGTACTTGCGTTCATTCATGACAAAAATCATGGTGGAAACAAGCAGCGCCTTGTCGCCGGTGATTTCGGTATGGCTTGCGGCCATTTCCTGCAATTTCACAGCAGGAACCACTTCCCAAGGCAATAGCGCGCCATCAATCACCCCTTTCGAAAAGCTCTCGGCGGTTTGCGGCAAGGGCATGCCCATGGCGGTTGCGCCCAGCTTTTGCAGCACGTCATTGCCCAAACGCGAAGGCGCTCGCACCTTCATGCCGCGAAGGTCTTCCAGCTTTTGAACGCCTTTATCGCGCAGGTGCAAGTGATAAGGGCCGTTTACCCAAGTGGCCAAGGGCTTGACGCCTCGGAACTCTTTTTGTGCGTGCTGCTGAGTAAAGTCCCACAACGCACGGGAAGTCGGCTCATAGCTACCGGCAAAGAAAGGCAGTTCGAACACTTCGGTTACGGGAAACCGGCCGGGCGTGTATCCGGGCAGGGTCCAGACAATGTCCGCAATGCCGTCACGGGCCTGACCGAACAGCTGTGACGGGTTGCCGCCCAACTGCATTGCTGGGTACAGCTGGCACTCCAATCCGCCATTCGATTCCTTTTGTATCTTTTCGCACCAGGGCACAATCATCTTGGCATGGGCCGCGGAAACGGCGGGCAAGAAGTGAGCGACCTTGAGCACGACTTTTTCTTGAGCGTGTACGGGAAGAACAGCAGCCAGGCCGAGCATGCATGCGGCCAAGCGGGAAATTGTTTTCATGGTGTCTCCTAACTTTGAAGCGGCATTATCACCGATCGATAAAAATTTGAATATCGAGATTGCGTCGGTTTATCATTGTTACCCGTTACTTTCCTAGAGTCGACACAAATTTGCTTCTAACCCGTTCTAAAAAGCTTATAACGGCTTAACGGCGCGAGCAAAACGGGTATGGTTCTACTAGTTTTGAAATCGGAGAAGGCTGTATGCTGCGCCATGTGCATGACATTAATTGTTGCGGGAAGGGCCTGAAACTCGGGTCGGTGGAAGTCACAAGAATTGAGGACTATCAGGGCCCGGGCTTCGTCAGCACCTTCATGTTTCCCGACTTCCGCCCCGAGATGTGGCAGGCGCAAAAGGACTGGCTGGTCCCCCACTTCTACGACCCGCAAGAAGACAAGATTCGCACCAGCATTCACAGCTGGCTCGTGCGTACCGAGCATCACACCATACTCATCGACAGCTGCATCGGCAATCATAAAGAGCGCCCCACCAACCCGCGATTCCACATGCGCAACGAGCCCTGGATCGAGCGTCTGGCACGCGCCGGCGCCCGCCCCGAAGACATCGACTTTGTCATGTGCACTCACTTGCACTCCGATCATGTCGGTTGGAATACCCGCCTTGAAGACGGACGTTGGGTGCCTACCTTCCCGAACGCCAAGTACCTGTTTACCAAGAAAGAATTTGATCGCTGGGACGACAGAAGAGCCGACTATGTGCATCGCGAATCAGAGGCCTTCGTATTCCGCGACAGCGTCCTGCCGGTGGCCGAAGCCGGCCAGATGGAATTGATTGAAGAAGGCTACACGCTGGACGACCTCATGACGGTGGAAGCCGCCTATGGTCATACACCCGGCCACGTCAAGATCCGCATGAAGGTGGGTCAGGAGCATGCCCTGTTCTGCGGCGATGTCATTCATCACCCCATTCAGCTGCCCTATCCTAAAGTGTGGTCGGTATTCGACGATGATCGCGTCCAGGCCTTACAAACGCGGCTGGACCTGCTCCAGGATTGCGCGGAAAACAATATTTTGCTTTTGCCTACGCACTTTGCCGATCCTCACCTCTGTCGGATCGAGTCCATAGGCACAAGCGCCGAACCGTCCTACCTGCCCATCTGGCACCGCTGACGGCACGGCACAAACCAGGAGGAGACATGTCGAACACCACCATAGAACAAACACAGACCCATCCTGACAAAGACAAAGGCTACGAGCTGGGGCACCTGAAACCCGAGGTCAACTACCGGCCAGAATGGGGTCGACGCAGCGCCGAGTTTCGAGCAGCGACGCCCTGCCAGCTGGATCTGTCGTATGGCCACGGCCCACGCGGACATCTGGATTTCTTTCCTTCCACCCAGGCTGCAGAGTCCGATACGCTTATCTTCATCCATGGCGGCTACTGGCAAAAGGGTGACAAGTCGTTCTACAGCTTTGTTGCACAGCCTTTTGTCCAACACGGGGTGTCGTGCGTATTGCTGAACTACGATTTTTGCCCCTCCGTACGAATTTCGGACATCACCGCGCAGGTACAAGCGGCCATGGCCTGGCTATGGCGCAACGGAGACACCCTGGGCATAGCCACTGACAGGCTGCACATTTCCGGGCACTCTGCGGGCGCGCATCTGGCCGCCATGATGGCCACCACCGACTGGTCGGCGCAAGACGCGACCATGCCAAATGGCCTCGTCAAAAGCGCAGCGCTAATTTCCGGCATTTTCGACTTAGAGCCTTTGCTCCAGGTTCCAGACAACCAAGTACTAAAGCTGGACGCGCAAGAGGCGATGGCACAAAGCCCCGTCCGCCG
>JAJUGB010000230.1 GCA_029268595.1 Alcaligenaceae bacterium
GTATTGATGTTTAGGGAACTGGAACCATTGCAAGGGGCTGCCGCTGTAGTTGATGCCATCGCCCGGCATATACGGCATTTTCAGGCGCTCTTCCTGATAGGCATTCGGACCCATGTTTTCCGGGTTGCGGAACTTGCTGAACACACTATGCCGGAATTCTGCATTGGACTCTGACGGATCGGCCAGTTTGGCGAGGTAGGCCGGGTCGTTGAAGTCGCCGACACCCAGCCACCCCTGACGCAGGTGGGCCGCCGATGCCACCCACTCGGCAAGTCCGAGCCGCCGGAAGGTGGGGTATATGTGCTTGCGGAAGGAAAGCGGCAGAGTAGGGGCAGCGGTCCAGCCCTGTTCGATATTCAGGTTGTTGACCACGTCGTAAAGCGTGGTGATGGGCGGGATATCGGGTGCGAAGTTGGGGCCGACACTGGCCACCCAGGCGGGCTCGGCCTCTAGTTGGCGCCCATCGGCGAGGGTAACCGTTGCTCGCACGGGGCCATCGCACCAGTCATCGTGCCAGCCGTCGTTGTCGGCGAAGCTGGTTATAGGACTGCCCACCGGGCTTTTGGATATGCCGTCAGGCGGGAATACCAGCAGGCGGCCTTGTGCATCGGTGCGTAGATGTCCGAGGCCCACATCGTGGTGCTCGTAGAAGCGCCCCTGCATCGCATAACTCGCATCATCACCCTGGGGGTTCGTGTCGGCTCCGCTGATTTCCGTGCGGCCCGCGTCAATCACCAGCATTTTCTCGCGCAGTTCGTGTGAGACGAAGACCTGGTTGCGAAGCTGTCCGGGGAGGCCCGGCGCCAGTTCGCCATTGTCCAGAGGATTGTTGAACCCGTACCAAGCCGCCTTGGTATTGGCCACATGAACGGACCAACTGATGCGGGCATCGGACGCGGTCACTTCACCAATAACGCGGTTGTCCTTATCGAAGGCGTACACCCGAAAGCGCTGCACCTGCTTCTTGATCAGCTGCCTGCCATCTTTGAATCCGCCCTCCGGCTGCGGCGGTAGGCCAGGCACTTCGGGCGCCAGGAACCACTGTTTACTACCTCCTACCCGGCAAATACCTATGGCGGGATATATGGCGAGGCGAGCGATGTGAGCTCCTGCGGGAGCCGGCTTGGCCGTAGGTCTGGCCGGCACAGCAGCTTTAGCCAGCATAGGAAAGCCAAAGGCCAGCATGCCGGCCCCTGCAAGGAAGTCACGACGTGTGACACGAGTCTTTTTGTTGTCAGGCATGGTGGTCTTTAGAGAAAGGAGGAGCGGCGCAAAGTCTTACCGACTCTTTTACGGAGCGGTTTTCCGGTTTTTTAGCACAGCTGCCCGAACGATTTATGGCGTGTTACTGCGGCGCTAAGACCGTTCCGTTCTTCACCACCTGTGTGCAGGGATTAAAGCCCATGGCGTAGGCAAGGTCGCCTGGCCGATCCACTGCCCACAATACGAAATCCGCCCGCTTGCCGAGCTCCAGAGTGCCAAGCTGATCGAGCAAGCCCAAGGCTTGAGCGCCATGGCGTGTGACTCCAGCCAATGCTTCCGCGGGAGTCAACCTGAACAGCGTGCAGGCCATGTTCATCGCCAGCAATATAGACGTCAAGGGCGAGGTGCCGGGATTGCAGTCGGTGGCGACGGCCATGGGGACGCCTGCCGCCCGCAATTCGTCCACGGGTGGTACACGGGTATCGCGCAAATAGTAAAAAGCGCCTGGCAACAAGACCGCGACGGTGCCGGCAGCAGCCATGGATCGAATTCCCTGGCTGGAAAGATGTTCCAGATGATCGGCTGACAGACCCTGGTATCGGGCCGTCAGGGACGCTCCGCCGAGGTCGGAAAGCTGCTCGGCATGAAGCTTTACGGGCAGGTTGTGGCTTTGTGCCGCCTGGAACACGCGCTCGGTCTGTTCTGGTGAAAAGCCTATCCCTTCGCAAAACGCATCGACCGCATCGACCAGACCCTTTTCGTTCAAAGCCGGTAGCATCTGCCGGCATACCAAATCGATATAGTCGTCGGGACGACCGGCGTATTCAGGCGGTAGAGCATGAGCCCCCAGGAAAGTGGTGCGCACAGTAAGCGGCATTCGCTTGCCGATCTCCCGGGCGACGGCCAACATTTTCTCTTCGTTCTTCAGGTCCAGGCCGTAGCCCGACTTGATTTCCAGGGTGGTAACGCCTTCGGCCATCAATGCCCGGACCCGGGGCAGGCTTTGCTGCAAAAGATCTTCGAAACTCGCTTCTCGAGTGGCCCTCACCGTGGACACTATGCCGCCGCCACGGCGAGCAATGGCTTCGTAAGGGACGCCGTTGAGGCGATCTTCCCACTCGTCGCTGCGGTTGCCGGCATAGACGATATGAGTATGGCAATCGACCAGGCCGGGTGTAACCCAAGCGCCGTTGCCGTCGTGGTGTTGCTGCGCGTCAGCGCCGGATGGCAGCTGGCTTTGCGGCCCCAGCCAGGCGATTCGTCCGTCCTTGATTGCCAGGGCAGCATGGGGAATGTCACCGTAGCCGTGGGCTGAATTCATGGTTGCGACGTGTACGTCGGTCCAAAGCGCATCCCATCGGGTCGAAGCAGTGGAACTCATAAGGCTCCCTTGTCTGTCTGCAGCGTTGCTAAAGTGGAACTCATAAGGCTCTCTTGTCTGTCTGCAGCGTTACTAAAGGTGGACCGGCCAGCTGATTCAAGCCGGCGCGGTCTTATTTGCAATGCGGGCAACAAGCCGTGCGGCCACCCGCGCCGTGCGGTTGTCGATATCGAAGTCCGGATTGAGCTCGGCAATATCGGCCAACCGCAGCTTGCCGGACTTGGCCACCGCATCGGTCAATGCTTCAATGACGTCCAGCGCGACGCCCCTTGCAGCGGGGGCGCTCACGCCAGGGGCTACTGCAGCCGGGAGCACGTCCAGACAAATGGTGAGATACACGTGGTCGACGGACTGCACGAAGCCATTCAGTCGATCCAGGGCCATGGCTTTGTTGTCCAGCCCCATTTCCTCGTCTCGCAGCCACACCACCCCCAGTTTTTTAGCCCGCTGAAAAAGCGCCTGTGTGTTGGCGTAGTCGCTGACCCCCAGGCAACAATAATGAAAGGGCCAGGCGCGTTCGGCACATGCTTCGGCAATCTGACGGAAGGGGGTACCGGAACTGGGCCGGTCGTCCTGCCTGAGGTCGAAGTGGGCATCGAGATTGACGATGCCAATACGCGGCGCCGCGCCGGTCGTGGTTTTTTGTAGTGAACGCGCCAGACCTTCGAACGACGCGAAAGCGATTTCGTGTCCGCCGCCCAGCGTAATGGGCAACAGGCCTTGGTTCAACAAGCCGGCCAAATGGTCGGCCAGTTCATCTTGTGCCTGTTCCAGTCCGTCGTCGTCTCCATGTGCCACCGGGGCCACCGTACCCGCCTCGATGATGCTGGCGCATTCTTGTACAGGCAAATTGGACAGCATGGCGCGGATGGCGGCCGGGCCTTTGCTGGCTCCCGGCCGGCCCTGATTGCGGCGTACGCCGGCGTCGCACGCGAAGCCAGTCAGCGCCACGCCATGGTTGTGTTCGGGACGCAGCGGCTGCACAATCTCGTGCCAGCGCCTGCCGGCCTCACCCTCGGCCGAGTCCAGGCGGCCGCGCCATGGGGCCATATCAGGAGCGGTATACATGGCGATTCCTACTTGATCATGGGCAACTTCAAGCCAAAGCGCTTGGCGCACTCGATGGCTGCCTCGTAGCCGGCATCGGCGTGACGCATGACGCCCGACCCGCAGTCGTTGATCAGGACTCGCGCCAGGCGCTGTTCGGCAGCGTCTGTGCCGTCGGCCACGATCACCATGCCGGCATGTTGAGAATAGCCCATGCCCACTCCGCCGCCGTGGTGGAAGGACACCCAGGTGGCGCCGCCTGCGGTATTCAGCAGGGCGTTAAGCAACGGCCAGTCTGAGACGGCGTCAGTGCCGTCGCGCATGCCTTCGGTTTCGCGGTTGGGGCTGGCCACCGAGCCCGTATCTAGATGATCGCGGCCAATGACGATGGGCGCCTTGAGTTCGCCGCGCCTGACCATTTCGTTGAAGGCGAGGCCTGCGATGTGAC
>JAJUGB010000231.1 GCA_029268595.1 Alcaligenaceae bacterium
CGGCATGCTGCACCCCTCCGGAAACTGCACCTATCGGATCAACTACCTTATCGGCGACAGAAGCGCGCCGGTCCCGCACGCCACCAACCCTGTGCCTTACGACCAGGGCCGGCGAGCATTTCGGGAGCGGTTCGTCACCGTCTCGTCTGATCGAACGTCGAATGAGTGGATGCGGACGCGGGTTCAATTCCGCAAACGGAATCGAACTGGCGTCCTGTCTGATGCACTTGGCTGCTGACCCCGGCCGGGCAGAACTGGTAGGATTGTTGGCAGTTCGGGCTGGATTCCGTACCTTTCCGCAGGGGTTCGCAGCGGTTCTAAGGCGCTGAGTTACATAGGTTTGGCGCAGGGTTCCACCCCACCACCAGACACTAATCCCAGCCGCATTCTCCAACACAATGGAAGAGGCGGCTGGGATTTTTCTTTGCGCGTCCAACCGCCAGGCCCTATACCTCGCCCATCAATTCACGCCACAGGCGACGGCCTTGGGGAGTCAGCCTGAGACAGCCGGGTTCGTCTACGGCTTCAACGACCAGTTGCTGGGTCTTTGCCCATTCGATGACTTGAGCGACCTCGGCTTGAGTGGCGTCAAATTCGGCATGTCGATCCAAGATTTCGGCCTCTGACACGATGGCGTGTCGATTCGTAAAGACGTGGGCGACGTTTTGCCACAAGTGGGGCGGATAAGAGAGGCCGCCGGCTGGGAGTGCATTCTTTTCCATGTCTCCTCCTGTTGATAGCCTCATAGTAACGCCGCGGACGTTGTTTTTGATGTCTTGCAGGCCGCTACTGCGCGCTGATCGGCCCAGCCTACAGGGATCACCCAGCTGTGTCGCTTGCCGAGTGGCTCTCCAATGAGGTAAGAAACTGGCGCAGCAGCTCGTCCAATTGGGCGCGTTGCGAGCTAGAAAGGCCCGCCACGAGCTTGGCCTGCGTAGCAACATGCGCGCCTACGGCATCCTTGATCAGTGCAAGGCCTTGAGGCGTGAGCGAAATCAAAAAGCCGCGGCCGTCCTGAGGATTACGAATCCGTTCCACGAGACCGGCTTTTTCGAGCTGATCGATGCGGTGGGTCATTGTGCCGGAGGTGACCATGGTCCACATGGTCAGATCGCTGGGCGAAAGAGCGTAAGGAGGGCCCAGGCGAAGCAAAGTCGCCATGACGTCGAAACTGGCGCGCGTCAGTCCATACTCAGCAAACGTTTTTTCCATTTCTTCCAGCAAGCGGCGAGAGAGGCGCTGGATGCGGCCTATGGTCCCCATGGGGGCGACGTCAAGCTCCGGACGTTCTCGGTGCCACTGGGCAAGAATGTGGTCTACATGATCCATATAGCTATTGTGCAGTCAATTAGTTTGACGTCAAGGCATTTCTGCACTATCTTGATATCAAGATAATCCCCCAGTTGCTTTGGCCTTCGTCATGAGATCGTCTTCATCCACCCCCGCCCGCCCGAGCAGTCGCCTCCTGCCGCTGTTCCTTCTTTTCATAGGTGGCGCTTTATTGGGCCTGTCTAGCAATTTAGCGAAGCAGGCCGGCGAGGCCCGGCTCGAGCCCTTTGCGTTTCTTACGTGGTCAATTGTTGGAGCGACCGCCATTCTGCTCCTGGTGGCCGCGTGGCGACGCAGCTTGCCTCCCATGCAAAGCTATACCGTCCGGTATTACTTTATTGCGGCTTTCGTGGGCGTGGTGGGCTCGAACTTCATCTTTTTCGCCGCCATACCGCATGTGGGGGCGAGTTTTGTGGCGTTGATGATTACCTTGCCCCCGTTGCTTACCTATGTCGGCGCTCTAATACTGCGTATGGAGGCTTTCCAGTTTATTCGGGCGGTGGGGGTAATGTCGGCCTTGACGGGCGCCGCCGTGTTGGCGGCAAAGCAGCTGGCCGCCCCGGAAGCCAACGTATTCTGGACCTTACTTGTCTTGCTCGGGCCAGTTCTGCTGGCGATTGGCAATATATACCGGACCTTGCGCTGGCCGGCCGGGGTGTCGGCTCAAGCACTGGCGCCGGGTATGTTGATTGCGGCGACGCTGATGCTGCTCTTGGCAGCGCTGCTGCCCGGGCAATCGTTGGCGTTACCGCCCGACGGCAGCCAGGCTGTTGCATTGATTGTCATGCAAGCCTTCGTCTTTGCCGCGCAGTTCCATATTCTCTTTCTTTTGCAGAAAATTGGGGGGCCGGTGCTGCTAAGCCTTCTTGGATCGGTCGGTGCGGTCATTGCCGTACCCGTGGCCATCTACCTGCAAAACGAGGCGCCTCCGCCGGGGCTGTTTACCTCGGTGGCCTTGATTGCCATCGGAGTAGGTCTTGTGGCATGTGGTCAGGCGAAGGCCACTGCTCGAGGGTCGGCCAAGCCGAAGCCGGTGGTAGCCAGCCGTTAAGCATCACACGGCAGTAGCGCTTGAATAGCCTCCCACACTTCTTGTGGCGAATGCGCAATAGCGTCCGCAGCCCAGGCTGCGACTTCAGACACGTTACAGTAGCCATAGGCGGCCGCCACGGTAGGCATGCCGGCGGCTTTACCTGCGATGATGTCCCGCTCGTCGTCCCCAACATAAACGCAGTCGCTGGGTGCGACGCCCGCCTGTTCTGCGGCGTGCAGCAGGGGAGCAGGGTGGGGCTTGGGATGCGAGGTGGTGTCACCCCCCACAGTGACCACACATTCTGTGTGCAGGCCGAGGTGCTCGACGATGGGCACGGCTAAATGCTCTACCTTGTTGGTGACAATGGCCCAACGGTAGCCGTGTTGCTTTAGTGTGCCAAGCAGTTCGGGGATGCCGGGAAAGACGCAGGTAAGCGTTGTCATTTGCCGCTTGTACTCGTCCAGGAATTCCACCCGGCTGGTTTCGTAATCAGGGTCGCTAGGCTCAAGCCCAAGGGCGGCGCGCAACAAGCCTCTTGCCCCCTGAGAGGCCATCGGCCGCAACTGCTCGTAAGGCAAAGGCGGCAGCCCCTTGCGTTCACGCAAGGTATTGGCTGCAGCGGCCAGGTCCGGCGCCGAGTCGGCCAAGGTACCGTCAAAATCAAAAAGCACCAGCTTGTTCATTGCTTCCGAGCCGCCATGAGGTAATTGACCGATGTGTCTTGTGAAAGCTTGTAATGGTCAATTAACGGGTTGTATTCCATACCGCACATTTCGACCAGGCTAAGGCCGGCTTGGCGAGCTGCTGAGGCGAGTTCGCTAGGCTTGATGAAGTTTTCGTAGTTGTGGGTGCCTCGGGGTAGCAGGCGCAACACATACTCCGCCCCAACAATGGCAAAGAGAAAAGACTTGGCGTTGCGGTTAAGGGTAGAGAAGAACACCCATCCACCGGGCTTGGCCAATTGGGCACAAGCGCGTACGACGGAAGCGGGGTCGGGCACGTGTTCGAGCATTTCCATGCAGGTGACGACGTCGAATTGCCCGGGGCGCTGTTGCGCCATTTGCTCGACGCTGATGGCCAGGTAGTCGACTTTGACCCCGGATTCGAGTCCATGCAATTTGGCGACCGTGAGCGACTTTTGCGCCAAGTCGATGCCGGTAACCACTGCACCGGCGGAAGCCATGCTTTCCGACAAGATACCGCCACCGCAACCCACATCAATAATGTGCTTACCCGCAATAGGGCCCGCGTGTTGCTGAATCCAGTTCAGGCGCAGGGGATTGATTGCGTGCAGTGGCTTGAATTCGCTTTCGGGATCCCACCACCGAGAGGCAAGCGCACTGAACTTTTCCAGTTCGCTTGGGTCTACATTAGCTGGGGTAGGCGCAGGTAGGCTGTTGCTGGCTGTCATAGGATTAGGCCATAAAAAACAAGGGGCACTGCAAAAGCAGTGCCCCCAATTGTATAGCTTTGCGCGAGTCGATTAACGGCGGGTGCCGACGATCTCGATTTCCACGCGACGGTTCTGAGCACGGCCTTCGCGAGTAGCGTTGCTGGCGACAGGCTGGGTTTCGCCTTTGCCTTCTACGTAGATACGGTTGGGGTCCACGCCCTTGCTGACCAGGTACTCTTTAACAGAGTTGGCACGGCGCTCGGACAGACC
>JAJUGB010000232.1 GCA_029268595.1 Alcaligenaceae bacterium
CCGTGACCCGCCCCTGGGGATAGTTGTACGTGCGAATTCGCTCCGACCGGTCACCTGACCCCACCAGGCTCTTGCGCTGAGCCGCTTCCTTGCTTTGCTGCTCTTGCTGCTGTTTGTCTTTCAGTCGTGCCGCCAATACCTGCATGGCCTTATCTCGGTTGCGATGCTGAGATCTGTCATCCTGGCATTCAACCACTATCCCGGTGGGCAAGTGGGTGAGGCGGACCGCCGAGTCCGTCTTGTTCACGTGCTGACCACCCGCGCCACTAGCTCGAAACGTGTCAATGCGCAGATCTGACGGGTTGATAACGATGTCGCTGAGCTCGTCGGCTTCCGGTAGAACGGCCACGGTGCAGGCCGATGTATGAATGCGGCCTTGTGTTTCGGTCTCCGGCACTCTTTGCACCCGATGCGCGCCCGATTCAAATTTCAGACTGCCGTAGACGCCGTCACCATCGATCCGCGCAATAACTTCCTTGTACCCGCCGATTTCCGAGGGGCTCTCGGACATCAGCTCGACCCGCCAGCCCTGCTCTTCGGCGTATCGGCTGTACATGCGCAACAAATCACCCGCAAACAAGGCGCTTTCGTCGCCGCCCGTGCCGGCACGGATTTCCAGGAACACACTGCGCCCGTCGTCCGGATCCTTGGGCAGCAATAGCACTTGCAGCTCGTCCTCGAGCTGTTCCAGTCGCTGCTTACCCAGGCGGTATTCTTCTTCGGCCATATCACGCATTTCGGGGTCGCTCATCATTTCCTGGGCAGCCTCGATGTCCGACTCCGTCGCGCAGTAGCGATCAAAGACCTGCGCAATGGGCTCGACCTCCGAACGCTCTCGAGTCAATTTGCGGTATTTGTCCATGTCCGAAGCTATTTCGGGCTCAGCCAGCAGGGTATCGATTTCAATCAATCGGCGAGACAGTTGCTCCAACCGACTGCGCATGGAAATTTTCATGGGAACGAAAAAGAGTGAAGAAGAAAAGACAGCGCGACTGCAGAAGAGCAGCAGCGCTAACGACGGCGTTCGGTGCTGGGAAGCAGTCGGGGCAGCAAGTTGAGCAATTGTTCGCGCTCGTTATCGCGGCTGTGATTTAACGCGGCCAAGGGGCCGTGTATATATTTTTGTGTGAGGCCGTGAGCCAGTTGCTCGAGCACGGCCTCGGGCGACTCGCCCTTGGCCAAAAGCCGCCTGGCGCGATCGAGCTCGGCCTGACGGACCTGCTCGGCTGCCTGATGAATCGTGACGATGGTGGGGACAATCTGGCGATTTTCCAGCCAGTGCATGAAGTTCTGCACCCGCGCTTCGATAATGGCCTCGGCCTGGACCACAGCCGCCCGGCGCGCATCAGTACCGCTTTGCACCACCCGGCCAAGATCGTCCACCGAATACAGGTAGACATCATCCAGCCGTCCGACTTCCGTTTCGATATCGCGCGGCACAGCCAAATCCACCATGACCATGGGCTTGCGGCGCCGCGAGCGCGTAGCCCTTTCCACCATCCCCAGTCCGAGGATGGGCAAGGAGCTTGCCGTACAGGACACCACCACGTCGAAGGAAGCCAGTTTGTCGGGCAGCTCCGTCAACTTCATCGTTTGCGCCGCATACCGCGACGCCAGAACCTGCGCGCGCTCGACGGTGCGGTTTGCCACCGTGAGGCTTTGCGGCCTACAGGCTGCAAAATGGGTGGCGCACAGCTCGATCATTTCGCCCGCGCCAATGAACAGAATCTTGGCCTTGCTTAAGTCGCCAAACACGCGCTCGGCAAGCCGAACCGCTGCCGCCGCCATGGATACCGAATGAGCACCGATGGCCGTCTGTGAACGAACCTCTTTGGCCACTGAAAAAGTGCGCTGAAACAACTGATGCAGCAAGGTTCCGAGCGCGCCTGCATCGCTGGCGGCGCGCACGGCGTCCTTCATTTGCCCCAATATCTGAGGCTCGCCCAACACCATGGAATCCAGGCCGCTGGCCACACGAAATGCGTGCCGCACGGCTTCGTTCTGCTGGTATTGATAAATATGCGGCCGCAAGTTGATGGCCTCGACCCGGTTGAAGTCGGCCATCCAGGAGGGCAGTTTTTCGGCTACGTGCGGCTCGGCAGCGCAATAAATCTCTGTGCGATTACAGGTCGATAGGATGGCAGCTTCGCGCACGGAGCTGCCAAACGCCGAGCGCAGCGCATCGAGCGCTGGCCGCAGTACATCGACGGGCATGGACACGCGCTCACGCACATCGACCGGTGCGGAAACGTGATTAAGACCGAATGTAAGAACGTCGACGGACATGGGCAATAAGGGCTTCCCACCGGGCCAGGGTGGCAAACCAGATTAATTTAGTCTGAGTGTACTTCTGACACGCAGCGAACGGCGACAATGATTTAAAGAGTTGTAATACGACTGACACCGGATTTTTCGTCGCGAGAGTTCCTATTATAAGCCGGTATAGTACAAACCCCTAGAAAAAGCCTACAATGCAGCCCGAGGCGACGTCCCAAGCGTTGCGCGAAAGCAAGCTTTTCTTTTTTGTTGTATTATTTCGCCTTCGTTGGCCTGGTAGCTCAGTTGGTAGAGCAGCGGATTGAAAATCCGCGTGTCGGTGGTTCGATTCCGCCCCAGGCCACCACCCCGCTGTTCCAGCACGCTTCAAAACATCCCAAAACGCAGAAAAATCAATATCTTAGGTGATAAATGACACCTAGGACGTATCACTGCGTTTCGCTATATCCCACGTTTGCCTGTACCCCCACTTGTCCCCCACAATGATTTCAAGAAAAACAGCCTCTGGGGGTACAAGTCATGGGTTTGCTGAGCGAGACTCAGATCAGAGCGGCCAAGCCTGGCCCAAAAGAATACATGCTGAACGATGGGGACAACCTGTACCTGCGCGTGCGGGCGACAGGCAAAGCCTGGATTTACCGCTACATGCGGAATGGCAAAACCATCAAGATAGGCATGGGGCCATACCCGGAAGTCACCCTCGCACAGGCCAGAGCCAAGGCCTATGAGGCCAACAGTCAACGAGCCAACGGTTTAGACCCGAGGGAAGTCCAAGCTCAACAAACAGAGCAAGAGCGTATCGCTCGTCTGCACACCTTCGATTTGTTGGCCCGCGCCTGGCACGCCAGCGCCAAGAAGGACCGGCGATGGTCAGAGGATTACGGTCAGAAGGTAATACGACATCTGGAGATTCACGTCTTTCCGTGGGTCGGTCACAAGCCGATCGAAACAATTCTGCCCACAGAGATTGTCCAGTGCCTGCACCGTCCCAAGGATCGCGGCAATCTGGAAACCGCCCAGCGTGTGCGGGAAGTTGTCCAGCATGTATACCAGTATGCCGTAGACATAGGCGCCCTCGAACCGGCCAAGAACTTCGTCAACAAGAACACCGGCGGCCTGCCTTCACCCCGCAGCCGGCATTACGCAGCCATCACGGAACCGGCACAGCTTGGGCAGTTGCTGCGCGATATTCGCAACTATCACGGTCACTTCATCACCCGCTGTGCCTTACGTCTGGCACCGATGCTCTTCCAGCGCCCAGGCCAGATCAGGCTCGCTGATTGGGAGGACATCAACTTCGAGGTTGAAATATGGCGCTGCCCGCCTGAAAAAATGAAGATGCGTGAGTGGCAAAAACGGGATAGCCGCACGCCCTCACACTTTGTCCCGCTTCCGCGTCAGGCTTTGGAGATTCTTGAAGAGCTGCGCCCCTTGACCGGCCCACGCGGCCCCGTGTTCCGCAGCATGTCGCGCCGCTCGGAGACGAGCCGCTATATCAGCGACAACACCATCAATGTCGCGCTACGTACCATGGGCTATGACACCAAGGAAGAAATCACAGGGCATGGCTTCCGTGCGACAGCGCGCACCATGATCCGCGAACACCTGGGCTGGGACCCGGATGTCATCGAACGGCATCTGGCCCACGCCTCGGATGAAGAGCTTGGCAGCAGCTACGACCGTGCCGCCTTCATTGCTCAACGTAAAGAGATGGTGC
>JAJUGB010000233.1 GCA_029268595.1 Alcaligenaceae bacterium
ATTCTGGGGCTTGATGGAACCGTCCATGACCTTGCTGATTGCCATATCGATATTGACATCGAAATTGATCAGCGCAGTAGTGATGATGGTGTCGGGCGCCAGCGCCGCCGAATCAAACGCGGTACCCACCATATAGACGCCGCGGTCTTTGGCTGCCTGCAAGGTGCCCAGTACGTTTTCATTACCAATGCCGGTGACGACGTCGGCGCCATCATCGATCATGGTGGTGGTAATTTCCTTGGCCTTTGCAATATCAGAAAAAGAACCGACATAGGCGGAAGTCACCTTGATGTCGGGCCGAACACGCTTGCTGCCGTTTTTGAACCCCTCGTCATACTCTTGAATGGTGGGCACCGGAATGGCCGGCACGTTGCCGATCACCCCGGATTTGCTTACCAGGGCCGCCACCGCTCCGGCCAGGTAGCCCGCGTCACCCCATCGATTGTCGAACGACGCCAGATTGGGTTCGGCCGCCACCTTGGCGGTATTGATGATGAACCAAGTATCGGGAAAGCGCTTGTGAATGCGCTTGGCCGGATCGGCAAACTGAAAGCCGTGGCCGATGACTATGTCGTAGCCATCCCGTGCATAAGCGGATAACGCTTCCTGGGCTTCGGCAACCTGGGTGTTCTCGCGAATCGAAACCTGGATGCCCGGATACTTCTCTTGAGCCTTCTTGATTCCCGCCGCGGCAGCGCTATTGAATGTCCCGTCAGTGACGGAGCCGGGCAGAATCAACGCAACTTTCAGGTTGCGCGTGTCTTGTGCATGTGAAGCAAGCGAAAAAATGGCCAGAAAAAGCGCCAGGAAGATGTTACGCAGCATTTGGTACCTCACCATTAAGTTAGGGGGTTACTGGCTCACTACATCGACTACTGGTTTATCAATGCCCATCAACTCCAGGGCTTCGGTGCTCGTCAATACATTGCCGAACTGCTGGATGATGTTTTCCAGCGCGCTGCGATGTTCTTCGTCGGATAACGACGCCGTGCAATCGGACAGCATCGTGATTTTGAAATCCATCATCATGCCGTCACGAGCGGTAGATTCGCAGCAGACGTTCGTCTTGGTGCCGGCAATCAACAGAGTGTCGATGCCCATGCTGCGGCAAACTCGCTCTAAGGAAGACGAGCCTGGAATAAGCGCGCTATAGCGGTTCTTGACTATGACGATGTCCTTGTCGTCGACATCGAGTTCTGAGTAAACGGCCTGATTCTCGGGGGCGTTGCTGACCAAAGTGCGCTCGCGCACGTCGCCGGCCACGACATAGTTGTAGAAAAGGTCCCAGTCGCTCTTGCCTTGGTGCTGGGTATTGGCGTGCAGCACCCAGATTACCGGTACTCCGGCCGCCCTTAACGCCGGGGTCAGGCGGTTGAGGTTCGGAACGATGCCTCGAGATGCAGGCACTTCAGCCGGTGCGCCTTCAGCACAAAAGGTGTTCTGCATATCGATGACGACCAGAGCGGTCTTGGCCGGATCGATAGTCTCAAAAAAATTGATGCGTCCGCGCCGCGCCATGACGCGATCAAGAATTTCCTGTCGAATTTGTATGTTGTGCATGAATACCTCCTAGAAATGCACGGTGTCGTAAAGGTAGGGATCCTCGCGCAAAGCCACTTCGCTGTCTAGCAGTTGTCCGCAAGAAGGGCAGGCAAACTGGCGCAGCTCGAGCTCGGGATGGACCGACGCAGACCAACCTTCCAGCTGATTGGCGGGAGTAGTCTGGACTGACGCTTGGTCTTTCCAGTGGCCATCGCCCGATGAAATGGATTGATCGCAAGCACTGCAGCAGACGTGTCGAATACCGTCGCGTACTTGTCCAATTAATGTGGGGGAAATACGTGTGCTCATGCGCTGACTCCTGCGGCCAGTCGCGACGCCCTTATCTGATCGCGCCGGCGGTTGCTGGCTTCTTCGTCGACTTGTCCATTGTTGACCGCTGCGCCGTACAGCGTAGCGGCAGCCTCAACACTGATGGTCCGCGTGTCGATGTCCTTTTGAACTGCGCCAAGGGGGCGATTGACGGGGTCGCCCACGCCACCACCACCATTCCACCTCAAGTAGAAGGCATCGCTCTGTCCCAGCGGAAACACACCCCAACTGATAGGTTCCGGCTTTCCGGACAAGGCATCAGCCGTTGTCTCGTTTTGTCGTCCGTCCGCACCACCCCGATAGATGACGTAGTCGTTGGGAGCGCCGGGCATGCCGCCGGCCAACCCGTCACTCATGGGAAACTTCGAGCCTTTACCCGATAGCACGAAGTTGATCCCGCCATCGGGGCTGCCATGCGGCACGATAGCGATCTCGCCCCCGACCCCGCCTCGATATCGGCCCGCTCCGCCGGAGTCGCGCATGCGGCGCCGGAACAGGTAACGGATGGGAAAGGCGCCCTCCACCGTTTCGACGTTGGCCATGCGCGATATAGGGTTGGGCATTTCTCCGCCAATGTCGACGCCATCGCCATAGGTCTTGGCTCCCCCCGCTCCGGCAAAGGTCTCCGTCAAAGTGTCGATGGCGAGGCGACCTTCGCGAGTGCGTGCGAACATAAATACCGCAAAGTGGTTGGCATGCCATACCGCGGTGGCTTCCTCGGCGTACTTTTCGCTGGCGGCCAGCATTTTGCCAATGGCCGAACATGCCGCGTTATTGACGGACTGAATAGCGCCGACGGTGGCCACCGACACCGGGGCGGGCCGCGTGCAGTTCACTATGGAGCCCTCGGGCGCAATCATCGTGATGGGCGCCACGGCGCCCTGGTTCCAGGTGATGTCGTAGCACAACAGGGGAAACAGAGGGGCAAACAATCCCCCCAGGGAAGCCCATTTAGTGCAGTTGACGCTATATATGGACTGTGGGCTGGAACCCGTGAAGTCAAAGATCAGGCTGTCGTCTTTTTTCGTCATGGTCAGCAGCACCTTGGCAGTGGAGCCCATGACATCAATGTATTGACGCGACTGCCACGAGCCGTCGGGCAGCTCGCGCAGGCGCTCGCGTAACAGCTTTTCCGACTGTTCGATAAGCGTTCTGCCGACATGGTCCACGGCATCCGCACCGTACTTCTCGATCAGCGCCAGCAAGCGCTGGCCCGCGACGTTGTTGCACGCGATAAGAGAGCGTAGATCCAGAGCCACCATTTCTGGGCTTCGAACCATATTCAAGAAGGTATCCCATACATCCTGGCGCAACTCGCCTCGGCTGATCAGCTTGAGTCCGGGACTGCTGAATCCTTCGCTGAAAATGTCCCGCGCATCCGGTGCAAACCCGCCGGGGTTCATGGCGCCAATATCTGACACATGGACAAAACATGCGCTCCAGGCGACAAGTTTGCCTTCGTGGTGAATGGGGGCCAGCATGTACACGTCGGATGTATGCAGGGCGGCGGTATACGGGTCATTCAGCATGAACACGTCGCCCTCTTCGATCTGGCCTTCGAAGCGGCGGATAATGGCCTTGCATGCTTCAGCGGCGCTGGTCAGGTGATGAAGAAAGCCGACGCCGCCCATCAGCAACGAGCCGTCTGCACGGTAAAGGCTGACCATAAGATCGTGGCCTTCATTGGTAATGGCGGTGCCCGATACGTGTTTAAGGGTGATGACAGCTTCTTCCACCACCCTGAATAGCCGATGCCGAATGATGGAATAGGTAATTGGATCCATGGTGGCCTCACTCAAATTCGATTTGGATGTTGCGGTATTCGTCCATGGAGCCGACTTGACCGGCCTGGAGAACGATGGTGGTGATGGGCGTATGAACGACCGCCGGTCCTTTAAACACATTGCCCGGCTGCAGTTTCTCGAAGTCGTAGATGTCTGCCGGGGCGAATCCGTTGGCCGCCTCAACAAAAATATCGCGCTTGCCGATCAAAGCCTGACTGGCATCGGGGCCACTTGACGCCATCTTGGGCATCTCGGGCTTCTTGAGAAAGCCGTGAGCGGTCAAGCGGAAAAGCTTCATTTCCATGCCAGCTTCCCGGTAGGCAGAGCCCCG
>JAJUGB010000234.1 GCA_029268595.1 Alcaligenaceae bacterium
AAACGGTCCCTGCAAGCTGCCGGGGCCGAGCTGGGCAATGTGGTCCGGATGACCACCTATGTGACCGACCTCGTCAATCATCCCAAAGGCGTGCGTAAGGTTCGGGCTGAGTACTTCGGCACGAAAACCCCGCCTGCCTCCACCATGATCGAAGTGCCGCGGCTGTTGAACAACATGATGATCGAGGTAGAGGCCTGGGCCGTCGTGTAACCCGTGTGTGGTCGTTAGCTTAAGGCAGTGTTTTAACCCGCGGGCGGTTGTATAGCGGCGGTCGTCTAATGAAGGAGAATTCCATGTTGTCTAATCGTGGGGACCAGATTTGGCCCGCCAAAGACTACACCCGTGTACCTTACTGGTTGTTTACCGACGAGGAAATCTATCGTCAGGAGCAGCAGGCGATATTTCGCGGGCCGGTATGGAACTACGTGGGCTTGGAGGCCGAGGTGCCCAACCATGGCGACTTCAAGACCACCTTTGTCGGCGAGACGCCCATCATCATCAGCCGTCTTAAGGATGGGCGGCTGGCGGCTGTAGTCAACCGCTGTGCGCATCGCGGGGCATTGGTGCGCCGCGAAGCGTATGGCAACGACACCAGCCACACCTGCATTTACCACCGCTGGAGCTACACACTTGAGGGCGATTTGCGCGGCGTGCCTTTTCGCCGTGGCGTGGCGGGCAAGGGCGGGTTGGACGAGAGCTTCCGCGATGAAGAGCACGGCTTGCAAAAGCTGCGCATCGAGTCGTTCAAGGGCATGATGTTTGTCACTTTCAGCCCCAATACCGAGCCCTTGCCGGAGTATCTGGGCGAAGAGCAGTGCGAGCAGATTGCGCGGCTCATGTGCAAACCGGTGAAGATCCTGGGATTTCAGCGCCAGATCATCCACGGCAACTGGAAGTTCTATCAAGAAAATCTGCGCGACACCTACCACGCCAGCTTGCTGCATTCGTTTTTTGTCACTTTTGGACTGGATCGGGTCACGAACCCGGGCGGCACGATGCTCGATCCGTCCAAGCGCCATAGCTTTCTGCACAACCGTCACGACCCGTCCAATAGCAAGCCGGTCGTTCACGGAGGGGCCGAGTCAAGCAATGCTTACGCCTCACAAGGCGTGACCGCCGAACGCGTCCGGCTGGAAGAAACCTCTTTCTTGCAGTATCGCGACCAGTATCACGACGATTTGCGCGTGTACATCGCCTGCATCTTCCCCAATGCCCACTATCAGCAGATGAATAACTGCCTGAACACGCGCCAGATGATTCCGCGTGGACCTTCTGCTTTCGAAGTGGTCTGGACCGTGTTTGGCTATGAAGACGACGACGAGGAGTTGGCCGATCTGCGTAAGCATCAGGCCAACTTCATTGGCCCAGCGGGGTTGGTGTCCATGGAAGATGCCGAAGTCATTGAAAGCCTGCAGTCCACGCTCAAGTACGAATACGAGGCTTGCGCCGTGGTTGAAATGGGCGGGCGCGGCGCCATCACCACTCATAACGACAACAAGGTAAACGAAATCCCCGTGCGCGGCTTTTGGTCCAGCTACGCCCAATTGATGGGCATTGAACCGACCGGAGGTGAGCGATGACGCAGCCCCAAACGCTGAACGTCTGTCTTGGCGATGACGCGCAATTTGATCGACCGGCCATAGACGATCTGCTCGTGGAGTACGCCTGGCGGCTCGACAACGACAAGTTGGAAGAGTGGACTGAACTCTTTACTGAGGATGCCCGCTACGAGATAGTGCCCCGCGACAACCACGACAGGGGTTATCCCCTGGCGCTTATCAGTTGTAAGAACCGGGCCATGTTGCGCGACCGTATTCTGGCCTTGCGCATGGCCAACGAATACAACATTCATTACGACCGCCACATAATCGGCGCAGCCAAAATCATGGAGGCGTCTGAGAACACGTGGAAGATCGAGGCCAACTACCTCGTGGTGCAGACCGACCAGGGCGGTAACAGCAAAGTATTCAGCACAGGCGTCTACAAAACCACCCTGGAGCGTCGTGATGGCCAGCTGTTAATTAAAGAAAAGATTGTCGTGGCCGACACCTTCTGCGTGCCGACTTTGATTGCGACGCCTTTGTAGGCGGGCGGTCAGGGAAGGCACAAGCCACAAAGGCGGCATGCACGACCCGAGCACTACGCAGCCAAGCATGGGACTGCATCTGAATAGAACGCTTCCAACAAAGGAGAAGACATGAAACTGGATCACCGGCTTGTGGCAGAAATCTCCGAACGAGCCATTGAAGAGGGTCAGCGCAGGGGCTTCAACGTCTCATGCGCGGTTGTCGATGCGTCGGGCCGCACGGTCAGCGTGCTGCGCCATGCCGATGCCAGCTGGCAGACACCGGAGTTCGCCTTGGGTAAGGCCAGGCTGGCCAGCGCATTTCGCACCAGCACCGGCGCCATGTACGCCCGACTTCAAAAAGAGCGGCCCCTGTACGGCACCGTGCTGGCCGGCATGAACCAACGCAACGACTGGATGCTGGCCGAAGGCGGCGCGGCCATCAAGACGCAGGCAGAAGCAGGCGAAAGCCATGGCGGGGAATCTCTCGGCGCCATCGGCATCAGTGGCTGCTTCCCGGCGACCATCGATCAGGAAATTGCCGATGGGCTGGTGGAGTGGATAAGGACGCGGATCGCTTGACCGGACTGACGCCCCTGCTTGATACGTCTCCTTCTCGGTTGCGACGTTTCAGGCATAGGCGGCCTGCCCGGCTGACCAAAATTATCTGGAGAGAACCATGGCCGCAGTAAAAGAGTCCATCGCCGAAAGGGCTGCATCGAACAGCTTTGTGGGGCTGTGGGAAATCGTGCAGCAGGTTGAAGGCGCCCAATTGCAGAAGGGCTTTGTTCCTTACCTATGGAAGTGGGATGTCCTGAAACCCCTTATGGATGAAGTGAGCGCCAACATCACCCTGGAAGACGCGGACCGCCGTGTGGTGATTATGTCCAACCCGGGCGCCAGGCATAAGCACCATTCCACCAACACCTTGTATCTTAGTTGCTCTATCTACAATCCCGGCGAAACGGCGCCCGTGCATCGTCATACCTCCAACGCCAGCCGCTTTGTCTTGCATGGCGATGGCGGCTACACCGTCATCGAGGGCGAAAAGTGCCCCATGTCGCGCGGTGATCTTATTCTGACGCCCGCGGGAACCTGGCACGATCATGGCAACGAAGGCAGCGAGCCGGTCATATGGGTCGATGTGCTGGATCTGCCCTTGGTGGAAAACCTGGCGGTCAGCAAGTTCGAATTCGACTATTCTGAAGTGGATGACCAGGGCGCGCCGAAGCCCGCCTCCGTGCAGACGGTAAGCTTGCCTGTGGGCCATTCTTACAACCTTTACGGCGCCGGCGGCTTGATTCCGGCCTTCATCGATCACAAGCGGGGGCAAAGCGCGGGTACGCCCATGTTTATCTACCGCTGGGCCGACGCCAAGGCGGCACTGCAACGCTTGCGCGATATGGAAGGCAGCCCATACGACGGCATCATTCTTGAATACGTGAACCCCGTCAACGGCAAGGCCGTCACCACCACAACTGCCTTCTTCGTTCAAATGTTGCGCCCGGGCGAGCGCACTCAGGCACACCGCCAGACCGCCAGCTTTGCCTACTGCTGCCTCGAGGGCCACGGCCGCACCTTCGTCGGCGACACCGTACTCGAGTGGGGCCCCAACGATATGTTTGTGATCCCCAACTGGATGCCGCATCGACACGAGAACCTCAGCAGCACCGAGGACGCCTTTTTGTACTCGGTGTCCGATGCGCCCACCATGCAGAAGCTGGATTTGTATCGGGAAGAACCGGCCTGAGGAACACAAAGAGGACCAAGCAGCGGCCAGGGCCGGCACGAAGACACTGGGTACCGAGTCGCTGACAAGGACAGCCGCGGATCGCCCGCGGCATCTTCCTGCTGTTATAGCGAATAGTAGACAGCTAAGCCCACGACCAACAGTGTTAACATGGCAAT
>JAJUGB010000235.1 GCA_029268595.1 Alcaligenaceae bacterium
CACTCCGCCTCCGGTGTGGTGGGTGGGGGGGGGAGCGCCCGACTTTGGCAGGCGGCACATTTTTGTGGGTGGGCCGGGAGCCTTTGAGGCGCAAACTGTAGAGTCCCGACCAACGGGAGGTCGAGTTTTTGCGCCGCCCGGACCAGCCACAAAAATGTGGGGACCCGGCTTTTGCCGGGCGCATGACGCGAGGGCGCTCCCCACGCCACCCACCGCGCGGCGTCTTAAGAACTGAAATACCCTCACCATTTCAAGAACAATACTGGGCGCCTGGCCACGAACGAAGGCCCATGCGTCCCTAGAACTAACGTTACACCGTACGGTTCCCAGAGATATCCGAGTAACGCCAAAGAGTAGAAAAACCGCTGTCTCCCCTGTGACACCAACACCCCTTGAACTCCGGTCAACCGCCCCCACCTACAAACTTCAAAGGGAAGATCCATGGAACAATTTCACGCTACCACCATTGTTTGCGTCCGCCGGGGCGAAGAAGTCGCCATAGGCGGCGACGGCCAGGTTACCTTGGGCAACATCGTCTTCAAGGGCACCGCGCGCAAAATCCGCCGTTTGTATCACGACAAAGTCTTGGCTGGCTTTGCCGGCGCCACTGCCGACGCCTTCACCTTGCAAGAGCGTTTTGAAGCCAAGCTCGAAAAGCATCAAGGTCACTTACTGCGCGCGGCCGTCGAACTCACCAAAGACTGGCGCACCGATCGAGTGCTGCGCCGGCTTGAAGCCATGCTCATCGTGGCCGACAAAGAACACTCGTTAGTCCTTACTGGTAACGGCGATGTTCTGGAACCCGAACACGGGCTGGCCGCCATCGGTTCCGGGGGCGCTTACGCTCAGTCGGCCGCTCTCGCGCTGTTGCAGCATACCGACCTGCCCCCCGCAGAGATCGTCAAGAAATCGCTGGAAATCGCAGGCGACCTGTGTATCTACACCAACCAGAATCACATCGTTGAAACGCTCTGATAGGCCGCACATGTCTGCTCCTAATATGACCCCCGGAGAAATCGTCTCCGAACTCGACAAGAACATCGTCGGGCAGGATCGGGCTAAGCGGTCCGTTGCCGTTGCGCTGCGTAATCGTTGGCGGCGCCAGCAGGTGCCTGCACCCCTGCGCAACGAGATTGTTCCCAAGAACATACTCATGATCGGCCCTACCGGTGTGGGTAAAACCGAGATCGCACGCCGATTGGCAAAGCTGGCGAATGCGCCGTTCATCAAGGTCGAAGCCACTAAATTCACGGAAGTGGGCTACGTGGGCCGCGACGTCGACACGATCATTCGCGACCTAGTTGAAGTGTCCATCAAGCAGACACGCGAAATCGAAATGCGTCGGGTGCGTACTCAGGCCGAGGACGCGGCCGAAGACCGCATTCTCGACGCTCTCATCCCTCCCCCACGCAATGCACGAGGCGAGCCCGAGCGTGAAGACAACGCGGCGCGCCAGACTTTCCGAAAGCGCTTGCGCGAAGGTCAGCTGGACGACACCGTGATTGAAATTGACGTGGCGCAGCAAATGCCACAGATGGAGATTATGGCGCCCCCAGGCATGGAGGAAATGACCGAGCAGCTAAAGGGCATGTTTGCGGGTTTGGGCCGAGATAAAACCAAGAAGCGCAAGATCACAGTCAAAGAAGCATTCAAACTCCTCACCGAGGAAGAGGCATCACGCCGTATCAACGAAGAAGATTTGCGCACCGTAGCCGTAACCAATGCAGAGCAAAACGGTATTGTCTTCCTGGACGAAATAGACAAAATCACCACAAGGTCTGAAACGACCAGCGGCGATGTGTCGCGCCAAGGTGTGCAACGCGACTTACTGCCTCTTGTCGAGGGCACGGCCGTCACCACAAAATACGGTGTGGTTCGCACGGATCACATTCTGTTCATCGCCTCAGGCGCCTTCCATTTGTCGCGCCCGTCGGATCTGATTCCCGAACTGCAAGGCCGTTTTCCCATTCGGGTTGAGCTTGATTCGCTGACGGCAGAAGATTTCGTCCGCATCCTGAACGAGACCGACGCCTCGTTGACCAAGCAATATCGCGCGCTCATGGCGACAGAAGACGTCAACCTCGAATTCACAGACGAAGGCATACAACGTCTTGCTGAGCTGGCATTTGATGTCAACGAACGCACCGAAAACATCGGCGCCCGCCGACTTTATACGGTGATGGAAAAGCTACTGGAGGATTTGTCGTTTGATGCAACCGCCAATAGCGGTAAGACGGTTGTCATTGACGCTGCCTACGTTAACGACAAGTTAAGCGAGGCTGCAAGCAGCCAGGACCTTGCGCGCTACGTACTGTAAGCACACAGCTCACAAAATAAGCCGTCTGGCGTGAATTGACACCCCAAAGTTGAATGGATGTTCGACTTTCGGGGTGCCGTTCACCGAGGACGGCTTACTTATCTAACAGACCTAGCAGACGCCTTACTTCACCAACTTCCAATTGCCGTTTTCCACCTGCACCAGAGCACTGGCACGCTGATCCAGCCCGGTATGATCGGTGGGAGACATGTCGTACACGCCATGGGTGCCTACCACTTCGCCGGCATTTTCAAGCGCCTCGCGCAGGGCGGGGCGGAACTCAGGGGTACCGGGCTTGGCCTTTTTAAGCGCTTCTGCCACGGCGTTGTCTGCCAACAGGTAGGCGTCCCATGAATACGCCGCGAACGCATTGCGAGAACCTTCACCGAATTTGCCTTCGTAGGCTTCGGTAAACTCGAGAGCCACTTTCTTAATGGGGTTGCTGTCGGGCAACTGCTCGGCCACCATCACAGGTCCGGTCGGGGCATATGCACCTTCGAGTGCCTTGCCACCTACGCGCAGAAAGTCCTTATTAATGACCCCGTGGTTATGGTAGATGGGCCCTTTATAGCCTCGTTCCCGCAAGGTCACATTAGGCAACGCGCCCGGAGTGCCTGAGCCGCCCAACACGACAGCATCGGGCTTGGCAGCCAAGAGCTTAAGCACTTGACCAGATACGCTCGTGTCGAGTCGCGCATATCGCTCTTCGGCCACAAGCTTGATGTCGGTGTCTTTGATGGTGTTTTTCAGGCCCGACAGAACCAGGTCGCCCCACGAATCGGAAAATCCGAGGTAGGCCACAGTTTTGACGCCCTTTTCTTTCATGTTCTCTACTTGCGAACCCATCATGATGTTGATGGGCTGCGGTACAGAGAAAGTCCAGGGGTTTTGGTCGGGCGTAATGGGCGTTGGAGACAGCGAGATCTGCGGCGTCTTGAGCTCGCCTGCTACCCCTGCCACTGCTATGGCCGACGGCACACTGGTCGATCCGATGATGAGATCGACTTTGTCGTCCTGGATGAGTTTGCGCGCCAGCCGGACTGCGGTATTGGTATCAGTACCGTCGTCGAGAACGATGTATTTGACGGGCTCGCCGCCCATTGTCTTGGGCGTTACCTCGAACGTGTTCTTGTAGGGAATGCCCAGCGAAGCGCCAGGACCGGTGGCGCCGACAATGATGCCCACCGTGATATCGGCGCTAGCTGCAAACGGCACGGCCGCCGCAACAATCAAGGCAAGTACATGCTTTTTCATTTGTTGTGTCTCCTGTTATGAATGATTCTGAAGGTTTTCGCTTAGGACTTGCCCGTCCGGCTACAGCACCCCTTCAACTGCTTATCTCTTCGCACAAGCACCATATTGCAACTGGTGCTATATGGCGTTATGCATGATGCGGTATGACCGGGAAATCAACTACTCGGGGTATCCCCGAGACGTGCCGCACATGAACCATATTGCACA
>JAJUGB010000236.1 GCA_029268595.1 Alcaligenaceae bacterium
CCCCTGGTTCAAGATCAGACACCTTGAATCTGAGGGCTTGGTGGCCCTGTCTGCGAACTTTGCTCTTTATGGCGACCTCAGCGAAAGGATGATGCATGTCATCGGGCAGTTTTCTCCTCGGCAGGAAATCTATTCCATTGACGAGTCCTTTCTCGATCTGACCGGGGTGCCGGGTACGGGGCGGGAAATTGGAAGGGCAGTTCGTAGCCGGGTGCTGCAGTGGGTGGGGATCCCCACCTGTGTTGGCATCGGCCCGAGCAAAACCCTGGCGAAACTCGCCAATCACCTGGCCAAGTCGTTGACCAGGCTCGAAGGCGTGTGTGACCTGTCCGGGCTGTCGTACGAACGCCTGATGCGTGCGATTCGCCATGTGCCGGTATCTGAAGTGTGGGGTGTGGGCCGACGGTTAGCCCCCAGACTGCAGGAGCTGGGCATACAGACCGCCGCTGATCTGGCCTGTGCGGATGCTCGGGTGCTGCGTGATACGTTCTCCGTTGTTCTGGCCAAGACAGCCAGAGAGCTGGCTGGGGAGTCGTGTATCGCATGGGAAGACAGTCCGGCCCCCAAAAAGCAGATCATGTGCTCTCGCAGTTTTGGTTCTCCGGTGGGTGACATCGGCGGGCTGATGGAAGCGCTCAGTGTTTATACAGGCCGAGCCGCCGAAAAGCTGCGGGCGCAGGCGTCGATGACCCCAACTATCCATGTGTTTGCAAGAACCAGTTTCTTCCGGCAGACGCCACAATACAGCGGCAGTGCAGTGATGCCCCTGGGTGAACCGACTGACGACACGCGTGTGCTGCTGGCAGCAACACGGCAGGCACTGCGAAAATTCTTCCGGCCCGGTTTCGCTTACGCGAAAGCCGGTGTCTGCCTGCTGGATGTGCATCCAAGGCACGAGGCCCAGGCCCAGCAGCAGTTAGCGTTTGATGTTCAGGATTTTGAGGCTGATTCGCGGCAGGTGAACAAAGCCATGTGTGTGCTGGACTGCTTGAATACCCGGTACGGGCGAGACACCGTCAAACTCGCTAGCAGCGTGCATAACGAGACTGCCGCATGGCAGATGCGCCAGGAACGGATGTCGCCTTCGTATACGACGCGATGGGAAGATTTGGTAGAGGTGTGGCGGTAGCGTGCGCCGTGTTGATCAGTAAGAATGTATGAGTCCGGACTTGAATTGACGAAAACTATCCGAATTGTCCGTCAGGGAACGACCCGTAACAGCCCCCAATGTGAGTTTTCAGCTCCGGAACTCGGCCCATGGACGGTAGCAACACAACTACTAACATGCTGCGTGATCTAACCGATGTAGCCATAGCAGCGTCGCCAGCCTTCCCATAGGCGCCATCTTCGGGCCGAGATCGCTGCCGATGATATTCGCATAAATCATGGCCTCCCTGATTGACCCCGTCGCTTGGCCAGCGTCGATGGAGAGCGCCGACCAACGCCGTCGGCATGTTTATTCATGATTGAAGACAGCATGTCGGTCAGCAAACCGATTCCCAATGTTGCTCCCCACATTCCTTGGTGCGTGGTTGCATCGAGCCCCACGGCAATCATGTCGGTCAACCCCGAATTACGTAGGCCGTAGACAACAAGATTCATGCCCAGCGAAAACACCACGATGGGGCTAGGGCGCCTCGCGCGCGGCCTTGCGGATGCTGATCACGTGACCGCGCCCCGCGACATGTAGCAGAATGCCGCACCCGACGCAGCCAGAGCGCTTCAGGGGGAGTAAGCAGTGGGTCCGCGCAGATTAAATTGCCAACGTCTGAGACAGAATCACTCCCGTCCAAATCGCGACGGTAAACGCAATTGTTAAGAATACTGCGGCGCTGCCGAGGTCTTTGGCGCGCCCGATCATGGGATGATGGTCGAGGGTGATTGTGTCTGCGAGGGCCTCGATACTCGAGTTTAGTAATTCAACGACCAGTATCAGAAAGAGGGGGCTGAGAAGTAGGAATATCTCGGTAAGGCTGCGTCCTAGCCAGACTGCTACCGGTATCAGCACAATTACAAGAAGCAGTTCTTGACGGAAAGCGGCTTCATGGCGGAACGCCGCTGTAAGACCTCTGAAAGAGTAACGTATCGCGCTAAGCAGACGGGCTGGGCCACCTCTACTTTTGTAGGGGGAAGGATCCGAAGTCATTGAGTTGTCATCCAATGGGTGGCCGCCATTATAGGGTCGCGTACACGCTAGATCCACCGACGTACTTTGTCTTTATACGCGAGGAAATCTGCACCGAATTTCTCTTGCAGCAATCGCTCTTCAGGAAGAATCTGATAACGGTTGATGTACAAAGCAAAGCCAACGATAAGCAGCGCCGATAGCAGATTACCCAGGAATAGCGCCCACCCGATGAGAACAAGCATTACGCCCAGGTACATGGGGTTGCGGCTATAGCGGTATATACCGGAAGTGACGAGTGTCGCTGCTTCAGCGGGTCTTCTCGGATCGACCGTAGTGCGGGCGTGCTTGAATGTGGCAACGCCTGACAAGCTGATGGTTAGGCCCAGCAGAGCGGTGGCTGCGCCCCACGCACCGCTGTGGATCCAAGGAAACGCAAATCCTGAAAGCAGCTTGGAAAACACCCACATGAGGACGCCTGTCGCCAGCATGATGATGGGCGGAGGAATGAGGAGCTCAAGTCGATTCATGGCTTTCTCGCGTCAGTCTTATTCGGCCAGCAGCAGCGCGTCGAGGTCGAGAATCGTGATCTTGCGCTGCCCGGTTTGGCGGATCCATCCGGACTCTTCAAATTCCCCCAGCCTGCGGCTGACCGTTTCGGGAGTGGTGCCCATGAACGAGGCGAGATTTCTACGACTCATGGGCAGGCTGAAAGTGGTGGCGTTCTCTTGTTCCGCTTGGTCGGCCAGGTACTGTGCCAGACGGGCATTGATTGACGCGGTGGCAATGGCCGCGGTTTGCTTCTCGCTAGTGCCTAGGCGCCGGGACAGCTCGCCCAATACGTGCAGACTGATGTCCGGATATTGAAGCAAAAGCTCGCGCACGTCGGCTCGTTTGATCGTACAGACCTCCGATGACTGCATGGCTTCAGCATAGGAGTCATGCTCCGTCGACGAAAACAGAGCGAGCTCTCCCGCAAAATCGCCCGAGTTCAGGATGCGCATAAGCTGTTCCTTGCCGGAGTCGGCAAGCCGATACACTTTGACCTTACCTTTATGGACAATGAACAGCCTGTCGGAAGGGTCACCGGCGCGATGGATGAATTGCCCGCGCTCGTAAGTGCGCATGGTTGCTTTGCCAGCAATCACCGAGAGCGCTTTGGCGGGCAGGTGGTTAAAGATCGGTACACGCGAAACGCACAAGGCGGGCACATGCTCACAGGTCGTGTGAGTAGGTTCTGAAAGAGAATCGATGTTCATGCTAGAAGACTCCTGTACGGCTGAGACTGTTGAGACGAACGCTCCGGCGGGTTGGCCGGAGTGTTGCTTTTAGCGTCAAGCTTGGTTCATGTGACGGCGCTTTTACTGTCCCACGGTTTATGCGGCTTGGCCATCGACGCTGCGGCTTACTGTGCTATGAGGGGGCTGGGCGTTGCTGCCTCGAGCTCGATAGCGTATGAGTCTAACGGCATTGAGTGTTACCAGCAGCACACTGAGCTCATGAACCAGCATGCCCGACGCCAGGAAAATCTTGCCCAGCAGCACACCGGCGAGCAACAGGACCACGGTACCCACCGCCAAGATGGTGTTCTGTTGCATGTTGCGTACCGTGGCTTTGGCCAGTGAATAGGCATGCGCGAACTGATCCA
>JAJUGB010000237.1 GCA_029268595.1 Alcaligenaceae bacterium
GGCGCGCTCGCGAGAGCAACGACTTCCTTGCCGAGCAAGTCGCCCGTAACCCCAGCCGTTACGGCGCCTTCGCTCATCTGCCCATGCAGGATCCCCAGGCGGCCGCCGACGAACTCGAGCGCACCGTGAAAGAATACGGCTTCAAGGGGGCGCTGGTTAATGGCCACACACATGGCATGTACTACGACGACCCCTCCTACGACCTGTTCTGGAAGAAGGTCGAAGAGTTGGACGTGCCCTTTTACCTGCACCCCTTCAATTTCTACGAGACGCCTCACGTCTTCAAAGACCATCCTGAACTGACCGGAGCCACTTGGGGCTGGGGCGTGGAAACCGGTACTCACGCCCTGCGTCTTTTGTTTGGCGGCGTATTCGATCGTTTCCCCGGCGTCAAAGTAATTCTGGGCCACATGGGCGAAGGTTTGCCCTTCCTGCGTTGGCGTTTTGACAGCCGTTTTGCCACCTATCCTTGTGGCGTAACGCTTAAGCGTAAACCGTCAGAATACATTGGCACTAATATAGTAATTACTACATCGGGCGTTTGCTCGCCGGCCTCCCTGATGGGCGCCATTGGAGAAATGGGGCCTGAAGCGGTCATGTTCTCCGTGGACTATCCATACGAAGACACGGCGACTGCGGCCGACTTCATCGAACAAGCGCCCATGGACGAAGCCACCCGGGCGATGGTTTGCCATGGCAACGCCGAACGTCTGTTCAAGCTATAACTGGAGAAAGCATGACCACCTATTTATATGGGGCAAACGTTAACGCCAACGGCATCCGCCAGCACTACTTGCGTTATGGCGGTAATGAGGGTCAACGCGCCAACCGCGACACCGTCATTATCATCCCGGGCATCACCAGCCCCGCCATTACTTGGGGTTTCGTGGGCGAGCGCTTTGGCAAGCACTTTGACACCTATGTATTAGATGTGCGCGGGCGCGGTCTGTCCGATAACGCCGATGGTCTCGACTACAGTCTCGATGCCCAGGCTGCCGATGTGCTGGAATTTGCCAAGGCGTTGGGCCTCACCCGCTATGCATTAGTAGGTCACTCCATGGGCGCCCGCATTGCCATTCGCGCGGCACGTACTCAACCTCAGGGCCTTACTCGGTTGGTTCTGGTCGATCCGCCGGTTTCCGGCCCCGGCCGCCGCGAGTATCCGGCCAAGCTGCCCTGGTATGTCGACTCCATGGCGATGGCTCGTAAAGGCTGTAGCGCCGAAGACATGCGTGCGTTCTGCCCGACCTGGACGGAAGAGCAGCTTCAGTTGCGCGCCGAATGGCTGCACACCTGCAACGAGGGCGCCATTATTCGCAGCTTCGAAGACTTCCACAAAGACGACATTCACTCCGATCTGCCCAAGATCACGGTGCCGACGCTGCTCATGGCCGCGGAGCGCGGCGATGTCATTCTTGACAAGGACGTTGAAGAAATTAAATCGCTGCTTCCCGGCGTCGAGACCACCCGCGTGCCCAATGCTGGTCATATGATTCCGTGGGACAACGAAGAAGGCTTTTACGAAGCGTTTGGCGAATTCCTCGGCGCTCGTTTAAGCGCCTGATCGCACAGCCCCAATTCACTAAAGGAGAAAGTGATGGCAGTAAGCGACTACCAATTACTCGAAGCTTGGAAGCAGGTTCTTACGCTGTCCAAGCTGGAAAAGGGTCAGATGGTCACGATTTTGACCAGCTCGGCCACCCACCCGCAAAACCTGGCCATGGCGACACTGGCAGTCCAGTCCATGGGCGCTGTGGTGAATCGCCTGGACCTGCCGCCGGTCAACGCCGACAAAGCTCTAAGCCGTGATCCTTTGGCTTATCTGGGAACAACCCCCCTTACAGGTAACCTGCCTGCCATCGCATGCCTGAAAGAAAGTGACCTGGTTCTGGACTTGATGACGCTGCTGTTCTCGCCTGAACAGATCGACATTCTCAAGAGCGGCACCAAGATCTTGCTGGCCGTCGAGCCGCCCGAGGTGCTGGTTCGAACGGTACCCACCGAGGCAGACCGCACCCGAGTGACAGCCGCCAGCGCGCGCCTGGCCAAGGCCAAGGAAATGACCGTCGTGTCCGAGGCCGGCACGGACCTGCGTTGCCCGATTGGCGAGTTCCCCGTCACCAGCGAGTACGGCTTTGTCGACGAGCCTGGCCGTTGGGATCACTGGCCCAGCGGATTCTGCTTTACCTTCCCCAACGAAGGCGCCGCCAGCGGCCGAATCGTCATAGACAAGGGCGATATCCTTCTGCCGCAAAAGATGTACGTATCGAGCGCTATCGAGATCACCGTGGAAAACGGATTTGCCACGAAGATCGAAGGCGGTATCGATGCCGAGATGCTCAACGAGTACATGCAGTCGTTCAATGACCCCGAGGGTTACGCCATTTCGCACATCGGCTGGGGTCTGCAGCCGCGCTGCTCCTGGACCACCATGGGTCTGTACGATAAAGAGCAAACCATTGCCATGGACGCTCGCGCGTTTGAGGGCAACTTCCTGTTCTCGTTGGGCCCCAATAACGAAGGCGGCGGTGACCGTACGACGGCCTGCCACATCGATATTCCCTTGCGCAACTGCACCGTTATGCTTGACGGTGAAGAAGTAGTACGCAAAGGCAAAGTGCTGGATGGCGGAGTGAAATGAGTAGCAACGACGTACAAACCTATTCGCGCCAAGGTTTTGGCGCGAGTCTGGAACTGAAGGCTCCGGTAGGCCTGTTGATCATCGACCTGGTCAACGGCTTTGCCGACCCTGCTGTTTTTGGCGGCGGAAACATTCCTGACGCCATCAAAAACACGGTGCCTTTGCTCGAAGAAGCGCGCAAGCGTGGGTGGCCGGTAGCGCACACACGCATTGTGTTCGCGGACGATGGCGCCGACCACAACATTTTCACTTTGAAAGTGCCCAGCATGCTCAATCTGAAAGAGCATGACCATAACAGCGCAATCGTGCCGGAGTTGACGCCGGCGCCGGGCGAACTCGTGGTGCGCAAGACGGTTCCTTCGGCGTTTTTCGGAACGTCGCTGGCAGCGTGGTTGACGCATCGCGGCGTACAAACCTTGGTGGTCGCTGGGGCCGTCACTAGTGGATGCGTACGAGCCAGTGTCGTCGACGCCATGCAATTGGGATTCCGGCCGCTGGTGGTCTCCGATTGTGTAGGCGATCGGGCTCAGGGGCCGCATGATGCGAACCTGTTCGATATGGAGCAGAAGTATGCGGCAGTGATGACGCGGGACGAAGCTTTGAAGGCGCTGGCTTCTCTGTAGACGACGTTTTTAGTTTGTTCCGGTTGTATATGTGGGCCGGGCCGTTGTTTTAAACGGCCCGGCTTTTTTTGCGCCGGTAGTTACGGCGTGGCTTCTTTGGTTCCTGATGAGGCTACCTATTACTGGCCCGTCTGTTCGGCTGCTCGTCGATTCAGCGGGATGCCTGTTCTCTGATCTTGACACGTGCACGGGAGGCGGGAGGGTCGTGGACTGCCCGGCGGCCGGCGTACGTGTTAGCACAGCATCGCGTGCCAAAGCGGAGCCTCGCACGCGTCACCCGCGCGCCCGCTCAACCAATAAAAAGAGGGCCAGCCCCAAAGAAGCTGACCCCCGATAGTTCCTCGGGATCAATCATCACCA
>JAJUGB010000238.1 GCA_029268595.1 Alcaligenaceae bacterium
ACAGCAGATCCGGCATGCGGGAACGTTTGGGGCGCCGCGCTAAGCGAAGGGTTTACGCCGGGCGGTTGCGCATGTGGCGGGGCGGAGGTATACGGCAGGTTTGGACTGGTGGCCGGCAAGGGCTGTTGGCCGGGCGTATAGGGCCCTGGCGCGCCCGTCACGGAAGGACCACTGTTTTGCCCGTACGGGCTGCTGTGTACACCGGGCGCTTGGCCGGAGACGCTGCCCGGTGCACTATAGGGTTTATTCCGGTAAATAGCCGCCAGTTGGGCCACGCTGTTTCTATCGAGCGAAGATGTGACCGGCAAGCCGTTGGCTAGCTGAAAGGCATTGAGCGCATCAAGCGTTTGTTGGCCAGCCACGCCGTCGGCCGGGCCCGCATCGAACCCCAGCGCGTTCAGCATTTGCTGCGCCCGCTCAACCGAAGCCCGGGACACGCCGGGCGTTGGGGCTGGGCGCGGCTTGGGCGCAGGGGTGTATTTGGGCGGCGGCGAGTAAGCCGGCGGCGGGGGTGGCTGCTGCGGCTGTTGGGTTAGCGGGATAATGGTTTTTACCAGCTCGTTGACGTCAATTCGGACGTCTTGAGCGAGGGCACCAGACCCCGGCAACAGAATGGCAAAACATAGGATGCTTGCCTGAGTGGTATTGAGGTACCGCCACCGCACAACGCCTCGGGGTGTGCTTTCGCACGCGCGCACGCTTCTCAGTTCAGCCATATCGCCCCCTTGCAGATTGTGGCCACGACCGCGGTTCAGTGCCTCGCCGTCCCCCAGTATTCAAGTGTCGCCAAGCCGCACGCAATGGGCCAAACGGCCTAAATTGTCCATCAGCCATTCGGCTGAAGCGAAAGGGCCTCGAACGCATGAAGCGGCGTGGGCCGCACTGCAGAGGATTTGCAGTATAGTGATTCGCGACTTCCCATCACCCCTACGTTAAAGGATCACTATGCAGACCAAGCCCGTCCTGTCGCTTGATGATGTACAAAAAATCCTCGAGGCGGCTCGCCAAGAAGCCCAGAACAATAGTTGGCCCGTCGCCATTGCGGTGGTCGATGATGGGGGTCACCCTCTTGGACTTCTTCGCCTGGACGGCTGCAGCCCTATCGCGTCCTATATTGCCACCGAGAAAGCGCGCACCTCGGCAATGGGACGACGCGAAACCAAGTTCTATGAAGAGATGATCAATGGCGGTCGCACAGCATTCCTTAGCGCGCCCATCGAAGGCGCTCTGGAAGGCGGCGTGCCGATTATCGTCGACGGCCAAGTAGTCGGCGCCGTCGGTGTATCGGGCGTGAAATCCAGTGAGGACGCTCAAGTCGCCAAAGCGGGTATCTCGGCCGTCAGCGCCTAACCGCCTACACCAAATGCCATTGGAAGCCGCGTAACGAACGCGGCTTGCCGCATCGCATTATTAAGCTATCTTATTAGAGCTTCTCGCCCCTCCTCTTTGTGACCGCCCGCATACGCGCTGAAGTCGTCAGGCTCGGTTGAATTTCGGCAGGCACGAGTTAGAACAAGGAACGTCCTTCGCATTGATCAATCCTTTATCGACCTGCCGCAACAAGGTCCTGGATTCGTAGCCGATACGGCAGCCACGTAACATCGCCGTTCGACGAAGCGGATGAAGGTTGCCGTGAAGCGCTCATCCCATGCTGAAGAGCTTTGAAGCGGCATACAGGGGGCAAGAGAGCAGGTCTTATCGCGCACTGTCAAGAGACCTGCTGATAAAATCGGGCCATGACAGACGCGCACACCGCCGAGGAGCCCTTCCAGCAGGCCCAAGACGCTGACATCGGTTCGACACTACCTAACGAACTGGGCCGGCGCTTGCGAGAATGCCGGTTGGCGCAGGGGCTTACATTAGAAAAACTGGCCGTTAAATCGGGATTCGACAAAGGCTATTTGTCGCGCATTGAAAACGGCAAAAAGGTGCCGCCCATTGCCACCCTGTCACGTCTGGCCAGTGCACTCGACACCGATATCTCCAGTTTTCTGTCGCCGTCTCGGCCCACTGTGCCGCGCAAGAGTGTCAGCATTGTTCGGCACAACGAGAAGCGTCCTATGGTGCTGGGCGGCAGCGCGTTCGGCTACGATTATTTTGCACTTAGCGACGCCACAGAAAGGCACGCCTTACAGCCCTTCTTGTTCTCCTTTCCTGCCGAAGTCGACAAATTCACCTTCTTCCAGCACGACGGCGAAGAGCTGCTTTACGTGCTGGTGGGCCGGATCGAGTGGCAGGTGGGCATGGAAAAATACATTCTTGAACCTGGCGACGCCATTCATTTCGACTCACGCATGCCTCATCGGGGCCGCAGTCTGTCCGGCGAAGCCACTGCATTGGTCGTCATGTACGCGCCGGAAGGCTCGCGGGAAAGCCTGGCATAAAAAGAGCGCCATGCAAACTACAGCATGGCGCCACTACGAAGGAACTGTCCTGGGCCCGCGACTATATTAAGAGAACTGTTAAGAGAACTGCGGGCCCTGTATTAAAAGACCTGTTCGGTCCAAACTGGGCCGGTTCCAGACACCGGTCGTCATGAAGACTGATCGGGATGGAACCCAGCCCTTGGTCCGACTATGCCTCTTTCATTCCGTCGGCCGCATCATGGGCACGGCCTCTTTCTTATGATCGTAGGCGTGGGCGGTGCCCTCTGCCACGCCGGGCGCCGTCTCGCGGGCGTAGTAGATGGCCCACATCGTCAGCGCCGCAATACCTATCATCAGCAGGGACACCGTCCAGGTGGCCCCACCCGAATAGCCCACCAGCGCTGCAGCAACCACCGGCACGATGCCTCCGCCAATAGGCGCCGCCATCTGATAACCCAAGGATGAACCGCTATACCGAAGGTTGCTGGGGAACATTTCACTGAGGAAGCTGGCCTGTACGCCGTACATAATGCCGTGCCCCACCGACATACCTACAACGAAGGAGAAGATGACGATGGTCGGCTCGCGGGTCTGAATACCCCAGAAGATGGGAAAAGCCAGGGCAATGGCGGAGATGCAGCCCAACATGTACACCGGTCGGCGCCCCCATCGGTCGGACAGAGCACCGAACAGCGGGATGGTGATGAGCTCGACCACCGCGCCAAACGCAATGGCCCAGAGCACCAAGCTGCGGGGCAAGCCCAAGGTGTCGACAGCATAGCTAAGGCCGAAAATCGTGATGACGTAGATCCACGATATTTCGGTGATGCGCGCCCCCAGACCGATTAGCAGGTCTTTAGGGTGCCGCCGCACCGCATCCCATACTGGAAACCGCGCAATCTTGCCTTCTTTGGCGTTTTGCTTGAAGTCCGGCGTTTCGTCCAAGTGCATGCGAATAAAGGAGCCCACCACCACCAGCGCCGCGCTGGCAAAGAATGGAACCCGCCAACCCCAAGCCATGAACTGCTCGTTACTAAGAAACGCCAAAGCAGCAAACGACGCGGTGCCCAGCGCCATGCCAAGGGGAAAGCCAATTTGCACAATGCTGACGTAAAAGCCGCGCTTGTTTGGCGGCGAGTGCTCGGTAACCATCAGTACCGCGCCACCCCACTCGCCCCCTACCGCCAGGCCTTGCACCAATCGGCAGATGACCAACAGTATCGGCGCCCAGATGCCTATGGTTTC
>JAJUGB010000239.1 GCA_029268595.1 Alcaligenaceae bacterium
CCATGAAAAAATATATGCAGCGGCGCACCTTTGACGGTTCGCGAAGGGAATAGCAGATCGAAGCGTTCGCGTGTTCCAGATCCATATGACAAATCGCGGCGGATCTGCGCTTTAGCCGCGAACTCTCGCGAACGGGCAGCTGTTTCTGCAGCGATTTCATCGAAGTTGGGGATGAAATCGCGGTTGCGGTAAAGGTCTGGAGCCATAACCTATATGCTCAACGCGTAATATTTCGGTTCGACAAATTCCAGTATGCCCGTCACGCCCCCTTCGCGACCTATGCCGCTTTGCTTGACACCACCGAAGGGCGCCGCCGGGTCAGACATCAAGCCTCGATTAATGGCGATCATCCCGCTTTCGAGCTGCTTTCCAACTCTCATCGCTCTGGTAAGGTCTTGAGAATAAATATAGGCGGCAAGGCCGTACTCGGTATTGTTTGCTGCGGTTATGGCGTCTTGCTCTGACTCAAACCGATATATGCACGCGACGGGGCCAAAAATTTCCGTGGCAGCGATTTCCGCATCCATCGGCACGTTGTCCATTACGGTGGGCTGGTAGAAGTAGCCAACGTCTGGGAGTGGTCGGCCTCCGGTGTGCACTCGTGCGCCTTGCGCTACAGCACCCTGGACAAGACGGTCAATTTTTTCAATGGCGGCCGAACTGATCATGGGCCCAACCTGTACCCCGGCTTCTGTTCCAGGCCCAATCTTTAGGGCGCTCATGCGCTGTGCCAGGCCGGCCACAAACTGATCATGGATGCCTGACTGGACATAGAAACGATTGGCTGCCGTGCAGGCTTCGCCAGCGTTGCGCATCTTGGCAATCATCGCGCCTTCCAGCGCGCTATCCAGGTCGGCATCATCAAAAACAATGAAGGGTGCATTTCCGCCCAGCTCCATGGAACATGACAGAACGCTCTTGGCCGCCTCAGCCAGGAGCTGCCTCCCGACATTGGTGGACCCAGTGAACGACAATTTGCGGACACGCGGGTCGGTGAGTATGGCGTTGGTGATGTCTGCTGGGCGCGAGGTACTGAGCACGTTGACGACGCCGGGCGGTACGCCGGCTTCCGCACCTAACCGGGCCAGGGCGAATGCGGTTAAAGGCGTTTCCGCCGCCGGTTTCAGTATTACCGTGCAACCGGCTGCCAAGGCAGGGCCGATCTTGCGTGTTGCCATTGCCGCGGGAAAGTTCCAAGGCGTAATCAATAGCGCGATGCCGATGGGTTCGTGATCCACGAGTATCCGATTGGCCCCGGATGGGGAGTGACGGAATTCGCCGGCGATCCTGACCGCCTCTTCGGCATACCACCGGAAGAATTCGGCTGCGTAGGACACTTCTCCCCGGGCGTCAGAAAGGGCTTTTCCATTTTCCAGAGAAATGAGACGTGCCAGCTCTTCGGCGTGTTCCGTCATGAGCTGGAACCAACGACGTAGAATCTCGGCGCGTTGCCGCGCGGGGGTGGTGCGCCATTCGGTAGCTGCTTCATCGGCGGCATCAACCGCGCGTAAAGCATCTTCGACCGATGCATCGGCGATCTCTGCGAGCGTCTCTCCTGTGGATGGATTGACGACGGGTATTCCAGTGCCAGCTTGCCAGTGTCCCCCGATGTACAGACCTTCTGCATGCAATGCCGGCGTGTCGTAGCTGGCTTCAGGCGTCAGGATGTCGGTTGTCATAACGATTTTTCCTCTTCTTGCTGTAAGTAAGCTGCGTCGCCGAAATAAGCGGCTTTCACCAGGGCTCGCATCGTGTCCTGGTTCAACCCCCGGGGGTTGTTGAGTACAAGCCTTTCGATGCCGCATGATTGTTCGGCGACCCAGTTGAGGCGGCCTTCAGCCAACCCCAGTCCCGCCAGCGTAGGGGGAATGCCGATGCGAGCAAACAGGTCTGCAATGGCTGGGATGACTTCGTCTTTGTCGCTCAGGCGCATGATGTCGGCCATCTGCTGCAACTCATTCTGTATGGCCGGTTCATTCCATCGCATGACCCAAGGCATGAGACAGGCGACACCTGCACCATGCGCGGTATGCGTTAAAGCTCCCACTGGATATTGAATGGCATGAGCCGCCGCAGTGCCTGCGACACCGAACGCCAGACCAGCGAATGTTGCGCCCTGCATGACCTGTGATCGGGCCGTCAGGCTGCTTCCTTCAGTGCAGGCGGTCTCCAGGCCCTGCCAGAGCAGGGAGATAGCCGTCAAAGCAAAATGATCAGAAAGGGCATTTTTACCTATGAAGACGCGTTCCTGCGCAAGTTCGGGGGTTGGTTCGCGCCGAATGGCAGTCAAGGCCTCAATTGCGTGTGTCAGGGCGTCGGCGCCGGCGATGGCAGTCAAGCCAGGGGGGCAGCTGAGGGTGAGTTCAGGATCGCAAATGGCCGCATGAGGAATCAAGTAGGGGCTGGAAATACCTACCTTCAGGACACGCTCTTCGTCTGATAGCACTGCTACGGGAGTGACTTCGGAACCCGTGCCGGCCGTGGTCGGCAATGCAATGACGGGTAGGACGGGCCCCGGCACTTTGTTCTCGCCATAGTAGTCTTGCGGGCTCTTGCCGTAGGTAAGTAGCAAAGCCAGACACTTCGCCATGTCCAGGCACGAGCCGCCACCTATACCTATAACCATGTCAGGATCGTAAGAGCGGACAGAGGCAGCGACGCTCTGGGCGGGGCTGACCGGGACATCTGGCAGAGTGCCGCTTTCTACCTTCACCTCCAGCCCGTGAGCATGCAGGTCCTCAATCATTTTTCGGAACTCTGAATCTGCTGCCATGCGCGGGTCCGTCACCACCAATGCGCGACGGCCCAGTTTGGCAGCGACGCCTCCTAACGCTTGACGCTGGCCTGCGCCAAATATCAGTTCACGAGGCGCTCTGAACACACCATAGTGCTCCATGCATGTCTCCGTTTATTGATCGAATCATATCCTATAGGATATTTGATTTGACATTTGATATGGTATTTGCCAGTATTTGCAGGTGTCAAGGCGAAATGCGGAGCAGTAGAAACAAATGGAAATACAGCGCGAAACCACCGAAGGGGCCACCCGCCGCATCAGCGTCGTAGACACTGTCTACGAACGAATCTACGAACGCCTGATGTCGCTTGCCATACCCCCGGGGGCTCGTATTCCCATTGACGTCCTGGCACGGGAACTGGAAGTTTCACAAACCCCGGTACGGGAAGCGCTTTCCAGACTGGAACGCGAGCGCCTCGTACAGAAGGCTCACCTGATCGGCTATAGCGCTGCTCCGCAATTCAGTCGCAAGCAGTTTGAAGATCTTTTTGACTTCCGACTTCTGGTTGAACCGGAACCACCACGCGCCGTAGCGGCCGTCGTCCAGGCGCACCCGCTCGGACTCCCGCGCGAACATGACGTCGCGCCAGAACTCGCCGGCGGCGTTCACATCCGAGGCGAGATAGTTGATGTGGTCCATGCGGCG
>JAJUGB010000240.1 GCA_029268595.1 Alcaligenaceae bacterium
AAGCAAGGCTTCATTGTGTATGCCTAGTTCCTCGCTGCTTTGGACGCCGCCTTATGCATTTACATCAAGAAGTCGTGTAATAGACGGGTCTTAAAAGGCATATCCGAAGACGAAGACACCATGAGGGTGCTGGGCATCGATGTGCCTCGTTATAAGCTGGCGGCCTTTGCCATGGGCACTGCCTTGGCCGGTCTAGCCGGCGCTTTGTATGGGCAGCATTTCAAATACATCGGCCCAGACAGCTTCGGCTTCATAGAATCCATCACTGTGCTGTCCATGGTGGTGTTCGGCGGCATCGGCTCGGTGCCCGGGGTGATATTCGGGGCGGCCGTTCTTTCGGCCCTTCCCGCCTGGTTCCAGGTCATTGGCGATTACAAGCTGCTCGTATACGGCGGGGTGCTCTTTCTGATGATGCGGGTTTCGCCCGGCGGCGTCGCTGGCATCGTCCGTGCGCTTCGGAAACGCCGGCCCAGCGAGGCCACTTCTGTCAAGGTGCAATCATGACGGCAACTCAGCCGCTGCTCCATGAACCGCTACTCAGCGCCTCCAATATCACTGTTCAGTTTGGCGGTCTGAGGGCGGTCGATGACGTCTCTTTCGAGGTCTTTCCGGGCGAACTCCTGGGCCTCATCGGGCCCAACGGGGCCGGAAAGACCACACTGATGCGGGCCATCACGGGCGTGGTGATGCCCACCGCAGGCTCCATTCATCTGGACAAGATAGAACTCACTCATCTGCCCACTCACGAGCGCATACGTAAAGGCCTGGCCTTCTCGCAGCAACTGGTCAAGCCTTTTCGAGAGATCTCCGTTCTCGAAAACGTCGTACTGGCCGCCGGCGCCCGCCACACTCGATCGCCCACGCGCTCTTTATTGCGCATTAAAACCACTGAAGAACGCGAAATCGCCCACCAGATGCTTCGGCGGGTAGGCATCGACCAGCACGCCGATCAAATGCCGGGCATCCAGCCACTGGGCGTTCTCAAACGCCTGGAAGTGGCTCGCGCGCTTGCTCAACAGCCAAAGCTGCTTCTCCTGGACGAGCCGCTGGCCGGTCTTAACTCGCGCGAGGCCGCGACGCTGGCCGACACCATTGCGCAAATCAACAAGCAAGGCATAACGATTATTCTCATCGAACACAATTTGGGTGAAGTCATGCGCATCTGCCAACGCCTCGTGGTCCTGGACAACGGACGCAAGATTGCACAGGGAGCGCCGCGCGAGGTCATGCAGCAAGCCGAAGTACGTGCTGCCTACCTTGGTAGCGAAGCAGCTGCTCAGCCGGAGGACCACCATGCTTGAGCTACGCAATTTCAGTTGCGGCTATGGGGCTTTTGAGGCGGTGCATGAACTGTCCTTGACCTTGCAACGGGGCACCATCACGGCATTGCTCGGCGCTAACGGCGCAGGAAAATCCTCTACCCTCATGTGCATTGCCGGTCATGTCGCCTTGCGCCAGGGCACCATTCTTTTCGATGGCGACGACATCAGCCATCTCCCGCCTCCCGACCGGGTCAGGCGAGGCCTCGCAATTTCTCCGGAAGGCCGCCGGCTTTTCAAGGACCTCACTGTAGAAGACAACCTTCGGGTCGGAGGCATTGTTCGACCCAAGGCCGATTTTGCCCGCGATCGTGACGAGGTGTTGTCCTTGTTTCCGCGACTAAAAGAAAGGCTGAACTCGCTGGCCGGCAATCTGTCTGGTGGAGAACAACAAATGCTGGCCATCGGTCGGGCCCTCATGACGCGCCCCAAGCTCATCATGATCGATGAACTGTCTCTTGGCCTCATGCCCAAGGTTATCGATCTGTGCTATCAGGCGCTGCAAAAACTGCGCGCCGACGGCATGACCATACTGTTGGTCGAACAAAACACCGACCGCGCCCTCACGGTGGCCGACCAAGTCTGCGTGCTGGAATCCGGGCGCACCGTCTGGCAGGGCAGCGCCAAAGAAGCCGCTCAAGATCCCACGCTGGCCGCCGCTTATCTGGGGCTGCATTGAACTGTGACTAGCAAGGACTACATCATGAATACCGCATCTGAAACCTTCCGCTCCCTTTCCGATCCGCGCCTCGATACCACACGCAGCATCCGCGCGCCGCGGGGCAGCACGCTAAGCTGCAAAAACTGGTTGGCCGAAGCCGCCTACCGCATGATTCAGAACAACCTGGACCCCGAGGTGGCCGAAAATCCGCAGCACCTCGTGGTGTACGGAGGCATAGGCCGGGCGGCGCGCAATTGGGAGTGCTTCGACGAGATCCTCGCTCAGCTGAAGCAGTTGAACGAAGATGAATCCCTGTTGATCCAGTCGGGCAAGCCCGTTGGTGTGTTCAAGACCCACCCGGATGCCCCCCGCGTGCTCATTGCCAACTCCAATCTCGTGCCCCAGTGGGCCAATTGGGAACACTTCAACGAGCTGGACCGCAAAGGCTTGTTCATGTATGGCCAGATGACTGCTGGCAGCTGGATTTACATAGGTAGCCAGGGCATTGTGCAAGGCACCTACGAAACCTTCGTCGAAGCCGGGCGCCAGCACTACGGCGGCGACTGGGCAGGCCGGTGGATACTGACAGCCGGCTTGGGCGGCATGGGCGGTGCGCAACCCCTGGCGGCAACCCTGGCCGGCGCGGTATCGCTCACGGTGGAATGCCAGCAAAGTCGAATCGATTTCCGCCTGCGCACCCGTTACGTCGACAAACAGGCCGCCAATCTGGACGAAGCGCTCGAGCTCGTGCGCTACCACACCGAGCGTAAGGAGGCAGTGTCCATCGCGCTCTTGGGCAACGCCGCCGAAGTCTTGCCGGAACTGGTCCGGCGAGCAAAGCAAGGCGGTCTGAAGCCCGATCTTGTCACTGATCAGACCTCGGCCCACGACCTGGTAAACGGCTACCTGCCCAAGGGCTGGACCCTGGAGCAATGGGAGCAAGCGCGCCACGAGCCGGCACGGCACGCCGAACTGGTCGAACAAGCGGCCGCTTCATGCGCAGAGCACGTGCAGGCCATGCTCGATTTCCATGCCATGGGCATCCCAACCGTAGACTATGGCAACAATATCCGGCAGGTGGCCTTCGACAAAGGGGTGCGCAACGCGTTCGATTTCCCCGGGTTTGTGCCCGCCTACATTCGCCCACTGTTTTGCGAGGGCAAGGGGCCGTTTCGCTGGGTGGCTTTGTCCGGCGACCCGGAAGACATCTACAAGACCGATGCCAAGATCAAAGAGCTGTTTCCCGAAAACCAGGCGGTGCAACGCTGGCTCGATATGGCACGCGAGCGCATCTCTTTCCAGGGGCTACCCGCACGCATATGCTGGCTGGGCCTGGGCGAGCGTCACGTCGCCGGGCTGGCCTTCAACGACAACAGCCTCGACTTCGTCTGGCAGCCGGGCATCCGGGTGGGCGCTCCCGCGCTCATCAGCATGTGGCCCGACCTGGGCGACGTCGC
>JAJUGB010000241.1 GCA_029268595.1 Alcaligenaceae bacterium
ATTGGTAGTGAAACCAGTCATCAGCAAGGTTTTAATGCCCCTCGACTGCAGCATGCGTTCAAGGTCGGTTCCCTGGAACGCGTCGTACTGCCATTTAGTCACGACGGGTTCCGTTTCAAGGGGAGGAATCATTCCCTCGTACCAATCAATGCCTTTACCGTCCTCGCGGATCAGCCATATGTCATCTCCGGCGCCCCATAACGCTTTTTGGTTGGAGTGCATGCGTTTGTCGGAGAAAATCTCACGCACCCATACCACGAACACGCCCGCTTCGCGGCACGCCTCAATGAACTTATTCAGTCGAGGAACCGCTTCACGGATCTCTTTCATATCAAGACCGAAGCGTTGAGCCATGGCGCCTTTTTCGGAGCAAAAGTCGTGTTGGGCATCAATGATGATAAGAGCCGAGTGGCGAGGATCAGCAATTTCGCTCAACGAGCTGAGGATCTGTGGAGCTTGCATCGTAGTTCCTTATGAGGGAATCCGGCGTGGGTGCCGTTTTGCACCTGCCCGAAGGGTGGTACTGCAGAGAAACTGCAAATAAATGCACTTGCTACGAATGCGTGATTAAGTTTGAGTGTAGGGCTTCGAACCTCGGCGTCTTATCCGGGATTACCCGGTTTTAAGAGTTTGACACCGCTTCGTAGAAGCCCGCACAAGTGGAGGTGAATACGACCGAACGGGTGTGGCGGTTCGCGTCTGAGTGAAAGGTGGCACATCTGATTCGATGGCTAGAATCGGATAACGATATCGGCCGCAGATGCGGCCGATATCGTTTCGGTGCACCGAAAATAATGATGACGCAGGTTTTACTTGCGATTCATCCCTTCAGGGCTGTAGTACAGAGTTTCCCCACACTGCCCACAAAAATGCTCCCGCATATACATTTGTTGCATAACATTTTTGGCTTGGATGCGATGGCTTTGGCACTTGTGGCAGACCACGTGGTCGCTTCGGCAAGCGTTGGGGTACGACTGCCGGTACCAGTCGTAGTTCTTTGCATTCATGTGTGACCAGCGTCGAATCTTGAAAAATACAACTAAGCCCGCAAAACCTACGGCGCACGCGAAGGCGATGCGTCCTGCTTGGCTTCCGTCCAAAGTGATAAGCCCCACAATGATTGTGAAGACGATAAAGAAACTAATAGATTTTTTTTTAACCATGGTTGGCTGCTGCGTGCGAAATGAGGATAAGGGCGACGAAGGCGCGCGACGACGAAATAGATGTGCTTAATTTCTGGGTGGCGCCGTGACGCGCTTGACGGGTAAATAAATACAGGCGACCGCACCTTGCGTCATCGCCACCGAATAGCGCAGATCGCAATGCAAGGCAGCAAAAACGCCTGGTATGTGTTGATCCCCGAAGGATTTTGGCAGGAACAGCACTTTTTGCCCCGGTTGGCATTGGGCCGCCACCTTATCCAGCTCCCAGACGGTAACCCGGCAGAGATGTTGTTGGTCAAGGGAAGAGGACACGGCCGGTTCTGCCCGGGCGATGTTAGATGCGAGATGAATACCCGCTAAAACGAAGCCGAGACCGATCCCGGAGGCAACCTTTAAGGCAGAACGAGGATGGATTGTAGGTTTGTTGTATAGAGCCATGTAGGTGGGATGGACCTGTTTGAGAAAATGTCGAGTCGACAATTACGAAAGCAATGTTGGCCTTCGGGATTCCGCCAAGCTTGCCCGCCATAACGGCTATGAACCACAGCTTGCTGAAGGGGAAGGTAGTGGACGCGCGAGCATAAGCCAGTGATCGAAGGTGTTCTTTCGCAGTGGTGTATTAAGCACGAGCGCTTGCACCGCGTCTGCGGCACGGTGGTCGTTAGCCTCTTGGTTAAGGCAATGTCTGACATTCACAAAATGTTGTTTTTGAGCCGGCGAGGGCGGCTGGCCCCGGTTGCCTTGTACCAGTGCCAGCGTCACGACTTTTGCGAGCGCAATGGCGGTGTGTTGACCACGGTCAGGCGCAAATTCACTCCTAATCTGGGCCTCCATATCATCGCGTATTGAGTTGGCGTTGCTGTCCAAGCCGATCAACTCGGCTTCGCGTTCGCTAGGTGTGCTGCCGACCGCGTATGGAATGAAGACGTCTTCCCTTGACACATTCCCACAACTGCTAAGAAGCACGGCAGTTACCGCGGCGGCAAGACGTCTTTTTGAAATGAATCTCATGGAGCTTTTTTGTGAGCGCTGAAAAAATGCCTCGCACGCGCGCGGATGGCGATGCGAGGAGCGGACAGTGCGAGCATCTTCCTAATGCTCGCCATGCGGAATATGGGGCCGGAGCTGGCGGCCGTTCTCGTCGTAGAACGGCGTATATGAGAATCCATATTCCTTCAAGCTCACGGGGTAATACGACCCCGTCTGGCCATACCCTTCGTATTCTTGAATGCGGGGCGTTGTACTCATGCAGCGACTGAAGTCCGGGTCTTTAAAGCGGCACAGCACTCGAATAACACTGTTTCCCTCGCCGGTCTCTAAAAAGTCATCCAAGACGTAGTTGTACTTTCTAGATGTCTGTCGAATTTCAACCGTGTCGCCTTCCTCGAGTTTTGGAAGATGGTCGGGCACATACGCGGCCATCGACCACGCGTGTTCACCGGAATGGATGTAAAGCGCCCAATCGCTATTGCGCATCCGCAAGTAAACGAGCCGGTAGCGCGTTTCAGGGTCGCCCTTAGCAATGCCAGAAATGTAGAAGTAGTTGTGCGCGATGTTTCCGTATTCGTTGAACGGCTTTTCGTCTTCCGACACCACCATGGCAATGTTCGAATCGCGCATGGTGTCGGGTAGAGTCTGCCCAATATTCAACGTGTCGTTGAACGCACGCTGAAGTGGCGTTTGACAGCCAACCAGACACAGCAGGCCCATGCATGCTGCGATGACCTTAATAGCGAGATTCATAGGAATTCCAGTTCTACAGCGGAGTGTGCCAGCTCTTCCTTTGTGGGGCCGGCCTTGAATGCTTCAGTCAGTCTTGGTCCAGCGTGGCATAGCCCATGGTCACTTGAAATCTGTGCCCGTTTGCAAACACGTATTTATGGACATTGCTCTTGTATTGCTTCGAGGCGAAGTACAAGTAGCTGTCGTTGGTTCGGCGTTCGATCGCGCGCAAGGCTTTGTCCATGGCGCGAGCGATAGCGTTGTAGGTTTCGTCCTGGGTTTTTTTGTCACCTGAGAAAAAGCGTAGGTACACTTCCGTCAGTCGATCATCCTGAAAGACAATTTCCATTTTGTCGGCTCGTTGACCGGCAAAGGTAACCCCTTCGATCGGTGATACCGTACACAGCTTACGATGCAGATGAGGCAGGTCACTTAAACGCGCACATGACATAACGGCCTTCGGACCCAAGATTGGCAATGCGGCTTGCACTTGTTCGGACGTTTGCTTGAGCTTTAGGCCCACGACCTGGCCTTTGTCCAATCGGCTA
>JAJUGB010000242.1 GCA_029268595.1 Alcaligenaceae bacterium
AGCTGCGATAAGCGGGTTCTGCCCTGCGCTCTGACCACCTCCAGATACGCTTTGACCAGACGCATGGCTGCTTCGTACTCCATGACAGCAAACTCCGCCTCGCCCAATTGGGCCCGCGCCTGGCCCCGTTTGTACTGGGCATACCTATCCACATTGAAAAGCGGTTGCTGCAACTGGATGTAGGTGGAAGTGGAGTCATAACTAAGCTCCCCCTCACTGGTACCCAAAGCGGTGAAGTTTCGCTGTAAACCAGTGATCTTGCGTCGCGAATACCCCGCCTGAACTTGGGGCAAGATGGCTGCGCGCCCCAATTGTCGTTCAATCTGTGCCGCCGCACGGCCGCTCAAAGCCGCTTGGTAAGCCGGGTCATTTTTGACCGCCAAATACCATGCGTGCTCGAAGCTCAGTGGCGGTTGCGCCAGGGCGTTCTCAGCAGCCTGCAACGTTTCCAGGCTCCAGGTAGGCCCCTCGCGTTCTGTATTCTCGGTGGGTATCCCTTTTTCACGGTCGGAAATGTTTTCCGCCCCTACGTAGCTCAGTGATTCGGCATCATGCTTCAGCCAGGAACACCCACTCAACGTGGCGGCGCTCGCGATGGCGAGCGCGCAGAGCAAATTGAGCCGACGAGCGGGTTGGGTATTGGACATCCGGGGTGTTCGCTAGGGAATGGGCCGAGGCAACTTAGCCGCGGTCGGAAGCAGGCATTTTACCGAAGCCCGTCGGAATGACGACCTCGTCGTTTCCAATAGCCGGGCTGCATGCTAAGCCTCGAGTTCCAAGAAGGTGGCAGGATGCGATAATGTTGGCCAATCCGGTATCCCAGCATTTTCAAAGCGTTATGCAGGAAAGCGCGAGGCAACCAAAGCGGGCTGCGCGCCAACAGGGCCCGGATTTCCGATTTCACGAACCGCATACCCTCACCTTCCGCGGCTCCGAAGGTTTCCCGAATCCAGGGGTGGTCAGCCTGAAACACGCCAATGTCGAAATAACGGCGGAACTCTTCCAAGGGCGTGTAGTTATGAGAATGCCGCACGCATGCGCTCGCCACATAGGCCACCTTCCACCCGCCTTTGACTGCCCGGGCAGCAAGATACATATCCTCGCTCAGAATGTTCTGCTCCGGGAAGCCACCGAGCGCTTTGAAGGCGCTGGCGCGGTATGCGGCAAACGAGTTTGATGCAAAAACTGTCTTGATGCCCAGACGGTTTCGGTCCGCCATACCGGCCACATAATTGTGCGCACCATAGTTAAAGTGGCGAGCATGCGCTGCGATGGGGTTGGCATCATGGTGGGCCAGCTGCCGGCCGTAAGCCACGGCAACTTCCTTGTCGGCGAATGCCACAAGCAGCGCGTCCAACGCGTCGGGCCGTTCCAGCACTGCATCCTGCGTTAGAAACACGTAAACGTCTGCCGATTCATTGTGAACGGCGGCATTGCGCGTACCACCGTGGTCAAAATCCGCACTAGAAATGGTGCTCACATGAAACCCGTTGGCTCGAGCCACCGAAGCTGAATCATCGACGGAAGTAGAGTCCACCACCTTAACCCGCACATTTTGTTCGCTGGAGTCTCGGGCTCGAGCCAATGCGGACGCGGCTTCATGCCATAGCCTGCCGCCGTTATAAACGGGAACGACAACCAGAACGCTGAGCGTCGAATTTGCAGGGCCTTTGTCGTCCTGCGAGTATGGCCCGGACTCAGGGCTGTTCATTGAAGAACCCTTTCCACACTGTGAGCGCAATGATCTTCAGATCCAGGGCCAGCGACCAGTTATCGATATACCAAAGGTCGTACTGCACGCGGCGCTCCATCTTCTCCACAGTGTCCGTCTCGCCGCGCAGGCCATTGACCTGTGCCCAACCAGTTATGCCTGGCTTGACCTTGTGCCTTTGCATGTAGGATTCCACAAGATCTTTGTAGTACTCGTTATGGGCCAGCGCGTGCGGCCGGGGGCCCACGATGGACATGCGCCCTTGCAGCACGTTGTAGAACTGTGGCAGCTCATCCAAGCTGCTGCGACGCAGAAAGGCGCCCAGCTTGGTTATTCGCGGGTCTCCAAAATGAGCTTGGGTAACTTGGCCGGAACTTTCCTCATGTACTTCCATCGACCTGAACTTGTACACCTTAAAGCGGCGGCCATTAATCCCCATACGGTACTGCTTGAAAATGACCGGCCCCTTGGATGTCAGCTTGATCGCAATCGCTATCACCAGGCACACCGGAAGTATCAATATGGAGAAGATGGTGCCGAGGATCAGGTCTTCCAAACGCTTCACAACCCGAGCGGGGCCCTCCATAGGGCTTCGTGAGATGTCCAGGGCGTACAGGCCGCCTATGTTGCTGATACGGTGATTAAGCAAGGGCAGGTCACCTAAATCAGGCAGGTAGCGGACGTCCACCGTTTCGTGGCGCAAGGCATACATAATGTTTTTGATTGCCTCACCCTGGTTGAGCGGCAGGCATAGCCATACTTCGTGTACGCCGTATTCCCGGACCTTGTCGCATAACTCTTCATACCAAGTGGGATCCGCCCTGAATCGCACGAAACAGCTGACTCGGTACCCCTGTTCCGGAAGGTCATCCAGCACGGGGCGCAATGGTTCGGCCGCCCCAGACATTTCAACCACCAGCGCATGCTTCAGGTTATGACCGTGTAAGCGCAGGTGTCGCAGGAACAAAAAGACGCTAACGCGAAATGCCGTGACAAACGCAAGCGCCACCGCAAGGGTGCTGACCAGCCAGATGCGCGAATAGTCTTCTGCAACCTTCAGCAGGACGGCGATACTGGCCAAAACGGCAAGCGCGAGCAGCCATCCGACGAACATGCGCCCCAGCTGTCCCAGCAAATGCCGCCCGCGCCACGACAAATACGTACCCAGCATCATCTGACATACCACCAGCACAAGCGCTACGACTAGTGTGGCAACCAGATAATGGTCGAGCATGAACCAATCGCTAAAGCGCAGCCAGTGCGCCACATAGCTACCGGCGACAATCAGCAAGAAGTCCACCAACCCGGCCAGGAAGGCCAGGGGATAGCGCTCCGCGATGGTAGGGTTGTAATGCGTCTGAGGCTTCATCCCGAGTAAGCGTCACGGCTCCAATATTGTGGTGAGGATTGTATCCCTGCCATTGTTCGAACGGCTGGGTTCGGGCGGCGAATGATAAAATGTTCGGTTGGCACGGAAGATGTTCGGTGCAAATCAGCTTGCCGCTTGAACCCGGGCACCATTGCCCGCATGTCTCGGACGCAATTATGAGAATTCTTCTGTTCGGTAAAAACGGCCAGCTTGGCTGGGAACTGCAACGCAGCCTTGCACCATTGGGTGAACTGATTGCGCTCAGCACGAACGATAAGCCCTGTGCTGATTTCACGCGCCCTTCCGACGTCGCCGCCACTGTGCGTGCCCTGGCGCCGGAC
>JAJUGB010000243.1 GCA_029268595.1 Alcaligenaceae bacterium
GCGACAGCACAGACTTGGGCAGCCGATTCGCTAGCACGAATCTTGGCCATTGCGATGGGCGTTAGGGCGATCTGTTGGGCGCTGGCATGCGCCGCAGCTTCTGCCACTGCCGTCGTACTGGCAGTCTCGCCTGCCTGCTGCGCAATTTGTTGCTGAATTGCTTGAAATTTAGCGATAGGCCGGCCGAACTGCTCACGCTCCAGGGCGTATGCGATCGTCATATCCAGCACACGCTGCATGGCACCGGCAATCTGTTGAGAGCGTAGTAGTGCTCCTTCCCAGACGGTCAGATCGTAGTCTTGCAAGCGCTCTGTATATGCAACACGATCCGCAGCCACTTCCTGACGAACGAAGACGAGCGTATCCCGCGGCTCATTGGCAAGATTGACGTCCGGGACGACTGAGTCGGGACGATCCAGGAGCAATATTCCAGGCCGGCCGTCGATGGTCGCGCTCACCACTACCTGCCGGCAATGGCGTCCCCAAGCCACGTGCCGGACTATGCCATCGACGATGTAACCCTTCTGGCCGCTGGGGTGCACCGCCAATGATGAAGGACGGGTCAATTTACTCAGCCCCAACGGCTGGCTGTCGTCGAAAACAATACCGGCTCTAAGCAATGCCCGTTGTGCAATAAACGTTTCCACAAGTGGGAGCGGCACGTTGAAACGGCCTACGAGTACGGCTAGGTGGGACAATGACCCCAGAGGTAAGCCAACGAGCCCATCATCCATGGGCATGCTCGCGGCTCCGACCAGTCCCATTTCGGCAAGTTGCTGCCAGGCATCGGCCAACCACTCTCCGCGCTCCACAGCATCCATGACCTCTCGTGTGCAGAGATCACTAAATAGTCGTGTGGCGCTGTCGGCTAATAACGTATCGATTTCGCTCATCTCAACCCCAAGCTTCTAGCAATAATTCCGCGTAAGATTTCCTTGCTTCCCCCACGGATTGAATACGCGGGAGCGTATAAGGTCGCGAAACGCAGACTTTCGTTGAAGAGTTCGTCTTCGAACTCAAGGCGCAATTCTTGTGGGAACAGCTCTCGCGCGATTTGTGGGATGTCCTGTTCGAAACGAGTACCGAGGTCTTTGACCAATGCCGCTTCCGTGTTGGGTACCTGCCCCTTTTCCAGCATGCCGGCAATAGAAAACGACATCTGGTGCTGTGCCCAGAGGCGGGTTACCAGCCGTGCGATTTCGCTTCGGCGCCTATCCGACGGATAATCCTGGAGCTTTTCCACCATACCGGTGAGAACGTGATACGTGCTCAACCAGCGATCCGGTCCACTACGCTCGTAAACCAGCTCGTCCGTAACCTGTTTCCAACCTTCGCCAATGGTGCCGATCACGCAGTCGTCCGGGAGAAAGACGTCCTCGAAGATCACTTCGTTGAAGTCATGCTCGCCCGTCAGGTTCACAATAGGGCGGATGGTGATACCAGGAGCACTTAAGTCGACGACGAACTGGCTGACTCCTTCGCGTCTGGACTCACCCCGGGGACCGGTGCGTGCAAAGAGAATCATCATATGTACGCGATGTGCGTTGCTTGTCCACATCTTGCTACCATTGACGCGCCAGCCGCCGGGCGCCTTTTCGGCCTTGGTGCGGATCGAGGCGAGGTCCGAACCAGAGTCTGCCTCGCTCATACCTATGCAGAAGTAGCATTCCCCGCGTGCAATTCGCGGCAGGTATTCACGCCGCTGGCCCTCGGTTCCGAACTTGAGTAGAAGCGGGCCGCTTTGCCGATCCGCAATCCAATGCGCGCGTACCGGTGCTCCGGCGGCAAGCAGCTCCTCGGTCACCACGAAACGCTCTAGTGCGCTACGCTCATGACCTCCGTATTGCTTAGGCCAAGTCATACCGATCCAGCCACGCTCACCCAGCGCCCGGCTGAACTGTGGGTCAATCTCTGCGTACCCATTTGGACTGGGGGAAATGCGACCCGCATCTTGCTCGACTTTCACGAAGTCGCGCACCTGCTGACGCAGTGCCCTCAATTCCCCCGGCTCGTCATATATGGAAAATTTGATCTTCGGATCCATCCGTGTCTCCCTTACGATGGCTCCAGCCTAAACAGGATTACGGATAAAGTGATCTATTTATTCACATATGTGAATTATTTTCGGTGACGTACACAGATATGTATAAACTGAGTGCACATTTTCATTGTGTGAGGCAGGAGTGACTGTGAACGGAACACCTTCAATGAATGGGCCCCTCGCGGGCATTCGGGTTGTCGACCTGACATCAGTTGTTCTGGGGCCGCTAGCGACGCATTTAATGGCCGATTTCGGCGCAGACGTCATCAAGGTTGAGAGCCCTGCAGGCGACATCATCCGTTCCAACGGCGTCTCACGAAAACGAGGCATGGGTTCAATCTACCTCGCGCTCAATCGCAACAAACGGTCCATCGTGTTGGATCTGAAAGACGAGAAAGACAAGGATCGCCTGCGTAAGCTGATCGCCACAGCGGATGTGCTTGTACACAATATGCGTGTGAAGGCGATTGAGCGCCTTGGTTTTGGATATGACGCAGTACGTGAACTGAAGCCCGATATTGTCTATTGCGTTGCGACAGGCTTTGGACAGGACGGCCCTTATCGCAACAAGCCCGCATTTGATGAGATCATTCAGGCATCCTGTGGTTTTGTCGGAGTGAGCTCCCTTGGAAAAGAGCAGCCGGAATACTCCCCCAATCTGATCGCCGACAAAACAGTTGGCTTATACATGGCCAACGCTGTTATGGCCGCGATGGTGCACCGCTATCGCAGTGGGCAAGGTCAGTACATTGAAGTGCCTATGCTGGAGACCATGGCTTCATTCGTGTTGGCGGAGCACATGGGTGGCCTGAGCTTCCCCGATAGCGACGAACCCGCCGGCTACAAACGCATCGTAAAAGGGGGCCGACGCCCATACCGTAGTCGCGACGGGTGGATATGTGTGCTGCCTTACACGGAAGCCCATTGGATTGCCTTCTTCAACGCGGTCGGAAAAGGCGAGCTGATCGAATCGTTCGAAGTGGGTGACCGCCAGAAGCGCAACGCCCGAATTCAAGAGCTTTATGCGGCCGTCGCGTCTATCACTCCATTAAAAACCACTGCAGAATGGATTGCTCTGTGTGATGAATTGGATATTCCCGTCGCTGAGATACAAGCGCTGGAAGACCTGCCGTCGCATCCGCATCTGCAATCGGTCGGTTTTTTTGAAGAATCCGATCACCCCACAGTCGGGCCAATTTGTCAGACGCGACCTCCCATCCAGTTCAGCGCAACGCCGGTCGGCCTGCGCCGCCATGCTCCCGAACTAGGTGAGAACACGGAAGAAGTTCTGAAAGAAATTAGTGCAGAATGACCGTGTACGCTGCGAAAAGTCCCCGTGTCATGAGCGTTAGGAACTCAAGACAC
>JAJUGB010000244.1 GCA_029268595.1 Alcaligenaceae bacterium
AACCTGAAGGCGGTGGTGGTGGGGGAGGAGCAAGCATGATTAGTTCCTTGTTGTCCCGGCTTCGCGTAGGCGGCAGTCGAAGTGCTGAGGCTGCTGTCGGTGGGCAACCCAGCCGTATTTGGCTGGTCGCGGGGCGGACACATTGCCCCTGGCCTTGGTCGTGACGCGGTGGCGCCTTATATCGGTCGGCTACGCAAACCCACCATTTGCGCGAACCACCTGGCCGTTGATCCAACCGCCGTCTTCACTAACGAGGAATGACACCACGCGAGCGATATCCTCGGGTTCGCCCAGGCGCTCCAGCGGTGCAAGTTTGCTTAGTTGGGCGATTTGCTCATCGGACTTGCCCTTCATGAACAGTTCGGTGGCCACCGGCCCGGGCGCCACCGCATTGACCGTGATGCCCCGCCCGCGCAGCTCGTTCGCCAACACACGTACCAAGCCTTCTACCCCGGCCTTAGCCGCGATGTAGGGACCGTACTGTGGAAACGACTTGGCGATGACACTGCTCGAGAGCGCCACAATGCGGCCCCCAGCCTGCAAGTGTTCAGCGGCTTGGCCCATGACGAGAAACGCCCCGCGAAGATTGGTCTGGATCATGCGATCGAATGTATCCACGTTGGCGGGAGAGATGGCAGCCAGCGACATCACGCCCGCGCTATGGACAACCGCGTCAATAGTGCCGAAGGCGTCCAGTGCCGCTGTGAACAGTTTCTGCACATCGTCTGCCTGAGAGACATCAGCTTGCGCGGCCAGCGCTTCACCGCCCTCGGCATGGATCGCGGCCACGACTTCCTGCGCCTTCGTTGCATCGCGTGCGTAGTTCACAACGACTTTGAGTCCGTCTGAAGCCAGGCGCCGCGCGATGGCGCGCCCGATGCCGCGGGACGCACCTGTGACGATGGCCGCTTTGACGGATGATGGGGTGGGGGAGGGATGTGCCGACATAGTGGTTTCCTTATGAAAAGGTCGCGATGGGCCGCGCCATGGAAACCATGATGCCGTTTGATGGCTGGCGGATAAATACCGTTAAATCGCTTTGTGCATTCAACCAACGTCAACAATCGAGGGTGTGACGGCCTGCTTCGATGCGGACTGTGGGTTGATACAGGCGACGCGCTTTCGGCTCGAAGAGCATCGGAGGCGGGGAAGTGAAGCCAACTGAGCGAAAGAGCCGACACGCTGGACCGTTTCCATTAGGGGTCAGGACATGCCGGCCTGAAGATCACACGAAACGATGTACGAACAGCTAAGTGCGGTTAATGGCTCAGCTTTGTACCTGTTTGCCCGCCGCTTCCAGGCTTTGAAACCGCCGTCCATGTGCGCGACGTTGTTATAGCCGAGCTCGCGCAGCGTATGTACCGCCAGTGCGGAGCGCCCGCCCGAGGCGCAATGCAGAATAATTCTATTCTCGGGATTCAGTTCGGACTTGTAGTAAGGGCTGTTCGGGTCAGCATAGAACTCAAGCATTCCGCGAGACGCATGTACGGCGCCGGGAATGGTGCCGTTGGCCAATTCGGGAGCGTCCCGCACATCTACTAATGTCACATTGCCTGACGCAATCTCCGCCTCTACTTGGTCGGGACTCAGATTCTCGATCCCGGCCTTCGCCTCTTGAACCAACTGACTGGATGTTTTGGCTGTCATAAGGCACCTCGTAAGTAACGAGTATGGTGGATGTACTGGCTGCTGGTGTCCGGTGGTCAGCGGAGTATTTTGCGCTCATAAAGCTGCATGTTTCAGTTTCTAGCGGTAACGGGCACCGCCCGGGCGGTTAACCGCCCGCGCCGTTGCACCGGCCCCCTCGCCACCTTTATTTATCGTATATACAATTTATAAAGCGGATTACCTGCATGAGGAAAGCAAATGTCCGTGAGCAAGAAAAGTACGCACGCTACCTGGACCGATTCCGACGACGCGCCGGAACTCTCCGACGAATGGTTCGAAAATGCCGATTTGCATCAAGGCGAGAAGCTTGTGCGCCGCGGGCGGCCAAAGTCCGCTGCACCGAGTGTGGCGATAAGCCTGCGTCTGCCCCCCGATGTGCTGGAACGCTGGAAAAGCACAGGTCCCGGCTGGCAGACGCGCATGGTTGCGTCTCTCAAGAATCACGCCCCTAAAGGCCGCGGTCACTGAAGCTGTATTGCTTCGGGATTCAGACAGTGTTGATGTCGGCCTGAGTACCGCCGTGCGGGATGAAGAAGGCGTGCCTTACGGCGGGCTGCATGTGTCGGATTCCTCGAACGTGCTCACCACCCATAAAACCGGGGCCAGGTGGCGGTACTGCCATCTGGTAGGACGGCCTGGTATTCGGGAAACTGAGCCCCGGTGGCACAAGCGTGGTTCGGCAGAATACGCAGCCGGGTTCCAATTGGGAAGCGCTCTGCAATACCGGTATCCGGTTCGCCACTGCGCGACAAAATGCCGTGTTCCTGGTTGGCGGCGCTGATGATGTAGCCTTCCAGCGGCCTGCCGTCTTCGGTGCAGACCTGACCATAGCCAAAGTCCTGCTTCTGTTTCTGGGTGCCACGGTCGCGGCTCATCGCCATCCAGCCCGCATCGACAATCGCCCAGCCTTTTTCCTCTTGGTGACCAATCACGGTCGTCAGTACGCTGAGCGCGATTTCGTCTGTGGTGCAAACCCCGACGTTATGCATGACAAGATCGAAGAACACGTACACGCCGGCGCGCACTTCGGTGACCCCATCCAAGTGCTCTGCTGTGAGGGCAGTGGGGGTGGAACCGATACTTACCTCGGGGCAATCCAACCCGGCTTCACGTAGCCGTTGCGCAGCCCGGACCGCACCTGCACGTTCCTGTTCCGAAATCTCCAGCAATGCCTCATGCGTGTCGTAGTCATAGCTGGAGCCGGCGTGAGTGAGCACGCCTCCGAGCGCCATTCCCGTATCCCGTAGCGCGTGCGCGACCTCGAGCAGAGTGTCTTCTTCCGGCTTGATGCCCGACCGATGGCCATCAGTATCGATCTCGATCCAGACCTCGAACTTCACCCCATGCTCGCTTCCGTAGCGGCCAATCTCGCGCGCGGCCGCCACGCTGTCAGTGATGATCTTAAGATTGCAGCCGCGCTGCAGTAAGGCATGCACCTGGGGTAGCTTGGTGGCCACCATGCCAACCGCGTAAAGAATATCCTTGATACCAGCTGCAAAGAACTGTTCCGCTTCTTTCAGGGTGGAAACGGTCACGCCCTGCGCGCCCGCAGCGATTTGGGCTTCCGCAACCGGTACGCACTTGGCCGTCTTCACGTGCGGCCGAAAGCGTACACCCAGCGCATTCATGCGTTGCTGCATGCGATCGATATTGGCCTGCATGCGTTGCGTATCGACAAGCGCGCAGGGCGTGCTCAGTTCGGAAAGAAGGGTCATCCACCGGCTCCATTA
>JAJUGB010000245.1 GCA_029268595.1 Alcaligenaceae bacterium
TCCCGTATCCCGCAGCGAGCGCGCGACCTCCAGCAAAGTATCTTCTTCCGGCTTGATGCCAGATCGATGGCCATCGGTATCGATCTCGATCCAGACCTCGAACTTCACCTCATGCTCGATTCCGTAGCGGCCGATCTCGCGCGCGGCCGCCACGCTGTCAGTGATGATCTTAAGATGGCACCCGCGCCGCAGCAGGGCATGGGCCTGCGGTAGCTTGGTGGCCACCATGCCGACCGCGTAAAGAATATCCTTGATACCGGCTGCAAAGAACTGTTCCGCCTCTTTCAGGGTGGAAACGGTCACGCCCTGCGCCCCCGCAGCAATTTGGGCTTCCGCAACCGGTACGCACTTGGCCGTCTTGACGTGCGGCCGGAAGCGCACACCCAGCGCATTCATGCGTTGCTGCATGCGATCGATATTGGCCTGCATGCGTTGCGTATCGACAAGCGCGCAGGGCGTGCTCAGTTCGGAAAGAAGGGTCATCCACCGGCTCCATTAAGCGACTGTTATCCATCGCAATATAGAGGGTCGGCGGCATTCGCGCCAATCAGTGACCCTGACTCACGAAGGTTGCAAGGCGACTTGACCCCGGCCGGTCTGGCCGCTTTCCCCAGCTTGGGGCGAACTGGAAAACAGCGCCCGTCCGAAGGAATCCGACCACCTGATTGAGGCCCTGTCCACATATCGGTAGAAGAAAACGGACAGCAAAGAAGTGGCGCCGATCACCGCCGCCAGGCAAACAAGCGCTGACCAGCCTGTCCTGCCCATCTCGATATAGACAGACTTGCCAAGCGACGACAGTACGATGGGGTGCAGCAGATACACCGAAAAGGAAAGCTTGCCCAGCATAAGCAGCGGCTTCGTATTCAGGCAGCGGTTGAGCATTCCGTCGCTTTTGGCGAGCAGCACCGCCACGATTACCAGTGCTGCGCCCATGCCGTTATACACAACCTGTATGTTGCCCTGCGTGGCCCATTGGCCGAGGCTCGCCGACAGCGGCTCCAGCCACAGATAGGCCGCACTGCTTTCGTGATAGCCGCCCAGATAACAGCCTGCAACCAGCAACGCGACGATAGCCGCCGGGTTGTGAGCGCGGGCCTGCAGCGAAGAAAAATCAATGCGCGCCAGCAACGCTCCCAGGAAAAAATAGGAATACATGTTCACGTATATGGCCCGGCTCTGCAGATACAGAAAGAGCGCCCCGCAGACGGCCATATGCAGCGCCCGATTGCGTCCTACGAGCGCGAAGGTCGCAAAAATAAGCAGCGACCCATAGAACTCAATCTTTATGGTCCACAGCACATAATTGAAGGTCTGATCCCCGAACAGCATGCTCTTGTAAGGCGCCGAGGCCACCGCCGAAGTCAGCCGCAGGTCCTGCGCGGGCATATCCATGAGCTTGGGCGTGATGCCGTCATCAATCACCGGAACCAGGCCAGACGCCACCACCACATAACAAATGAGTACCGAGGCGGCAGTCGGTATCCCCAGCCGCAAATATCGTTTGGACGCCGCGATGGCAATGTAATCCGGGTTCGAAAACGCCTTCCTGACACAACCGAGCGTCAGCACATAGCCGCTCAGTATGAAGAACAGCAGGACAGCGAACTGACCACGATAGAAGAAAGTAAACGGCGTATGGAAAACGCTCAGGGCCAGGTCGGAATACGCCGGTTCGGCGCCCGAGTGGATTTCCGGGTAGTAGGCCAGAAAAACATGAGAGAAGATAACAACGAGGGCTGCGATTCCGCGAATGCTATCCAGCGAATTCAGGTGTCCATGCTTTGCAGTCATAGGCATAAACCCTAGCAGGTTTGCCTGTTACATTTATTGAGTGTAGGTGGCAAGAGGTGAGTGCGACAGCCGGGGCGACGCGATGACGGGCGAACTCAAAGTGGCCGCCGATGCAATCCCCCACTCTGGGACGAGCGTGCGGCAATGCATCGCCGCAAAGGAAGAGAAGCTAGACAAGCACTCCAGTTGGAGATTGTTGCTACCAATAAACGATTGTTGGGCGGGTCCGGTCGGGGCTGGAGCTATCAACGGGCTATGTGCCCATTCCCTGTTTATGAGGTAGAGCCAGCGAGAACCGTGTTTTTAGAGCGGTGCGGGGCTCGAATCGGACCGGCACGCCTTGCGGCGGGGATTTTAAGTTTGCGGCTGAAACGCTAAATCTACGAGAATAAAACGTATACAACCGTAATCAAACTAAGTAGAAGTACTTATGCTTCAGTAGTTTAGCGTGCTTATGCGCAGATGCCCAAAACTGATGTATGTACCGCGACTGTACCGTTGGTCATGGCGCATTTCGGTACAGGGACCACCTTTCTTGCTGGTCAGCGCCCGCCAGTTGTACTTTACAGAAATGCCCACATCGCGAGAGTAAGGTGGTTCGGAGTACTCATGGGCCATTTTTAGGAAAATCAGATAGGTTAGCTGTTCAAGATAGCCGCCATAGCTTACACCGTCGTCGAGTAGGGTGGTGCAGCCGCTCCAAACTCTGGAGACGAGAGTTGATGTATTCATTTTACTTCTCTCTTATAGCGGCGTCGGGATCAAAACACTCGATTAATTTATTACAACCGGTATCCCAATCTGATTGGCAATCGGTGTGTATAAATCCACGTCAACATCTGGGGCGTCAATAGAAATGACCAAAGAGTACCTGACTCGTTGATCGTATCGTTCGAGTATAGGCCTTGTTTTCCACCAGCCAAGAGCAGGGTAAACGGCTAAGGTACCACGACTCGCCAATTCTGCTGCACTACCTTTCCAAATATCCGAATGCAGAGATCCTTTGTGCCGATTCTTTTTGCCAACCACCCAGTTCGGGTCATTGTCATTTCTATTGGCATACTCTCCATTTTCTCTGGCTACCACATTAATTCTGGCGCGGAAGTCATCTTCGCTTTCCAGCGGTCGTTTAACATCAAAGCGAAGCCCATGAGATTCATACCTATAGCGCGAGGTGACCCCGCGAGCAGAAGGGTTGGGCTCAATGAAATAGGACAGGGTTACACGCATTTCTACCTGCGTTTCTCCAAGTGCTTCAAGCTCAGCCAAAGGCCACGGCAGGCGGTGTAGATTCATATCCCGAAGTTGAGGCTCTTTGCCCTTTTCACGTTTGAATGGATGTAGAAATTCCTCACAAATCATGGTTAAGGAACTGTCGACACTCCACATAGCTCTATCGAGACTTGGTTCACCGAATCCGCAATGCCTTACCAGTTCATTTGTTTGTGCCTTGGTCGGCTCCCCCCTGACGGGCAGAAACATGCGCTTCATGGCGTCCGTCCACTGCGCTGAGTGCACTATCAAACCACGTATACTTTCTGGCCACA
>JAJUGB010000246.1 GCA_029268595.1 Alcaligenaceae bacterium
CCGGGTTCTTCTTCCCGTACTCGAGCAGTTCTTGGATGCTATTTATGCCCAAGCCGGAGTGAATGGCCAAGACGATAGGAACTGCACCAACCATCCCGACGGGCTCAAAATCCTTGAGCGGGTCGTATGGCGTGTCGGGATAAAGCGTTGGATTGGTCCCGTGCGTCGCACTATTGCCCATGAGCAAGGTATAGGCGTCTGGCTGGGCCTTCGCCACAAAGCTGGCACCCACAACGCCATTAGCCCCTGCTTTATTGTCTGCCACCGCGTTGACGTTAAGCGTTTCCGCCAAGCCCTTCGCCATGAGGCGCGTCAGGAAGTCGTTCGCGCCCCCCGCCGAGTATGGCGAAATGACAGTCAAGGGCTTCTCGTTGGGGTAGCTGGCATGAGCGACGCCAAGCGTGGCGGCGGCGCCGATAAGCACAGCCGCGATAGACTTACCAATAGACAGGGTACGCATTGCTCCTCCTTGACAGGATCGTTATGGTTCTACTTCCGTAGTGCCGGCGGCCCATCCGCCGACGACAGCTTCTTCTCTTGCTCGATATACTCTCGCCCGATGCGTTCGAGCTTGGCGAGAGCTCCATCCAGCACACTCCTTTCTTCAGGAGAAAGCGCAGCGATGTAGGTAGCATTTCGGGACGCGGCGGCCTCGATCAATTGCTTGTAGATTCGCTCGCCGTCCTCCGTCAGGCTGAGCCGAACCGCGCGGGCGTCCTGCTCGTCGGTACGTCGCTGGACGAAGCCCCTTTCCGTCAACGCACTTACTACACGGCTGGCAAGGCCCTTATCCAAACCCACCGCCTTCGCCATCTCATTAAGAGACGGCTCCGGCTGCGCTCCTATGAAGGCAATAGCCCGCCATTCCCACAGAGAGACATCGAAACGCCTTCTGTAATGCATCGCGGCACCGCGCGACATAAGGTTGCCCACTAGCTGTACGCGGTAGGCAACCAGGTCCGTGATCGTCAGGGTGCCGGTACCGCGGGCCTTTTTCTGAACTTGCGCTGAAGAGTGTTTATTCGTCATTTGGTTGTAGTAGCCAACTTAATAGTTGACTTTATCAACAGTTGTAATTGTCAACCAATATAGATGACAAAGTCAACCATATGGTTGGAGGAATGGATAGGGGTAAACCCGCGCGGCAGCTTAGCACACGGCGCCCGAGGCCCGAGCGTTAGACAGGAGATTTAGAGGTGTGAGCTGACAGGCGCTGACCGTCCGATACCACGCGTAATGCACCACACGGTGGCCCACACGCTGCAGCAAGGCACAAAAAAAGCACGGCTTTCACCGTGCTTTTTTCTTCCCTGGGTTTTTGAGTCTTCGACCAATTTGGATTGGTCGGGGCGAGAGGATTCGAACCTCCGACTCCTGCGTCCCGAACGCAGTACTCTACCAGGCTGAGCTACGCCCCGCTTTTACCTTTCCTCGATTCGCGTGTTTCAGGATCAACTAGCGATCCCGGCTCACCGAGAAAGAGCATAATTCTAGCAAAGAATCGAGGTGGATGGAAAGCGGCCAGTCTGCAAGGGCTTCGCGGGCCAGGTCGGCCTCGGCCAATGCGGCGGCGCGGGTGTATTCCAGCGCGTCGGTTTCCTGGACTGCCAGTGCCACGGCTTCGAAGTCGCCGTCGCCATGCAGGATGGCGTCCTGGACCAGGAATCGCTGTGCGGGCGTACCGACTTCCATCACGCGGATGAGCGGCAGCGTGGGCTTGCCTTCGCGCAGGTCATCGCCCACGTTCTTGCCCAGGGCCTGCACGTCACCACCGTAATCAAGGACATCATCCACCAACTGGAATGCGGTACCGATATGACGGCCATAGGCAGCGGCGGCTTCCTGCTGCTCGGGCGTGCCACCGGCGATGATGGCACCCACCTGAGCGGCGGCTTCGAACAGTTTGGCCGTCTTGTAGCGCACCACCTGCAGGTAACGATCAAGCGAGACGTCCGGATCGTGCACGTTCAGCAGCTGCAGCACTTCGCCTTCGGCGATCACCGTGGTCGCGGCGGACAGCACGGTCATTGCCCGCATCGAGCCGGACTCCACCATCATCTCGAACGAGCGCGAGTACAGGTAATCGCCCACCAGCACACTGGCGGCATTGCCAAACACCGCATTGGCGGTGTGCCGGCCCCGGCGCATGTCGGATTCATCGACTACGTCATCATGCAGCAGCGTTGCGGTATGAATGAACTCCACCACGGCGGCCAGCAGATGATGCATGGTCCCTTCGTATCCCAGTGCACGCGCCACCATGAGCAGCATGGCGGGCCGCATGCGCTTGCCACCTGCGCCGACGATGTAGTCGCCTATGGTTCGAATGAGAACGACTTCGGAGTCAAGGCGATCACGGATGACGGCATCCATGGCCTTCATGTCATCGTCAATGGGAGCAAGCAGGTCGTGGAGTTTCAAAGCTGGCCTGATGGTGAATGAAGGAGTGCGTATTTGAACAGACATGGGATTATACGTGAGGCCTCGCTTGGGTTAGCGCCGTCCAAAGCAAGCATTGCGCCTGCCGGCCGCAATGAGCCGCCGGCGGCCCGGGCACTGACGCGAACCGGCGTGATTGGCGATAATGGCCGCTTTGCCTTACGAACAAGCATACGGAGACACCGTGACATCGCATGACCTCACCACGCTCTTGGAGCGCGCCGAAAGAGTGTTGGCACAACTGGAAGCCTGGCTGCCGCCCGCGCCGCCTTCCATCAACTGGGAATCGCACGCCTTTCGCTGGCGCAAAAGGGGCTCACGCGGCTGGCTGGATGCCGTGCGTCATGTCGCGCGTATCGGGGTGGAGGACCTGCACCACATTGAACGCCAGAAGGACGTGATCGACCGCAACACCCGCCACTTCCTTCAGGGACGGCCCGCCAACAATGTCCTGATGACCGGCGCGCGCGGTACGGGGAAGAGTTCGCTGGTGAAGGCCATGCTGGCACGCTATGCCGACCAGGGGCTGCGCCTCATCGAAGTGGACAAGAGCGACCTGGCCGATCTCGGCGACATCGTCGAGATCGTGGCCACCCGCCCCGAGCGCTTCATCATCTTCTGCGACGATCTTTCCTTCGAAGAAGGAGATGTCGGCTACAAGGAGCTGAAGTCGGTACTCGACGGCTCGGTGAGCGCCGCTGGTGACAACGTGCTGATCTACGCCACATCGAACCGCCGCCACCTCATGCCTGAATACATGAGCGAAAACCTCAGTGCCAAGCACCAGGCCGACGGCGAAATCCACCCCGGCGAAACAGTGGAAGAGAAGATCTCGCTTTCGGAGCGCTTCGGTATCTGGCTGTCGTTCTACCCC
>JAJUGB010000247.1 GCA_029268595.1 Alcaligenaceae bacterium
CTGAAAGAAAACGAGCTTAAGTTTGATCGCGGAGGCATTACCCCTGCTCAGAGCGTGTCCCAAGAGGTACAGAAAACCCTTGAAGATAACCAGCTCCTCATGATGTCGATGGGGTTCCGAGGCACGCCGGGCATTATCGCTCTGGATGAGTCCGGACTCGTTCAGAAGTACAGCGGTATGCCGCAAGAAAGCACACTGTCGGAAGTTCTGGGGCCGCGCTGAATACCTTTCAAGTTCATCGGGCTGCACGCTATACTCGCCGCCCAGGGGTTCTCCTCGCTCAATAGCAGAACGAAATGAAGAAAACTCGCCTTTCTGTCATTGCCACCCGCACGGGCGACGCTGGTCAGACCGGACTCGGTGACGGCTCACGCGTCAGCAAAGACGATGCGCGCGTGGTCGCAATGGGCGAAGTGGACGAGCTGAATAGCGTCATTGGTCTGTGGCGCGCAGAGGCACTTCCTGAAGAAATTGACGAGCTTCTTGGCGATATACAGCATCATTTGTTCGATCTGGGCGGCGAACTGTGTATTCCGGGCACCGAGCTGATGAAGGAAGACCATGTATCGGCCCTTGACGATGCCCTGGATCACTTCAATGGCCGGTTAGGCAAGCTCGAAGAGTTCATACTGCCGGGCGGTACGCGAGGCGCGGCTTTGGGGCATTTGGCCCGCACTGTGTGCCGACGTGCCGAGCGCTCCATCGTGGCGCTTGGCCAGAAGGAAGTGGTTCGAGAGCCAGTCCGTCAATACGTAAACCGTCTTTCCGACCTGTGCTTTGTATTGGCTCGAGTTCTGAATAAAAGCGCTGGCGTTCCCGACGTTTTGTGGGATCGCAAGCGCAATGCATAGTCGTAGCATTCGGCTGGCCGCTGATGAGTCCGAAGGGTTTTATGAGAACGCATATTTCTGCACGATCCAAGCCCGATCACCCGCAGAAGTTCACCCCTATCCCATGCAGGAGCCATTCCTATGACCGGCCATAGTGACGTCCAGCGTCGGTGCAACTGGGCGGGCGTCGACCCCCTCATGCGCGAGTACCATGACAAGGAGTGGGGTGTTCCCGAGTACGACAGCCGTAAGCTGTGGGAGACCCTAATGCTGGAAGGTTTTCAAGCCGGTTTGGCTTGGATTACCGTACTGCGAAAGCGGGAGGCGTTTCGCAAGGCGTTTGAGGGCTTTGATCCAGAAAAAGTAGCGCGCTTTGACAAGCATGACGTAGAGCGTCTATTGACTGATCCCGGGATCATCCGGTCCAAGGCAAAGATTGAGGCCACCATCCGCGGAGCTCAGATTTATTGCGAGATGGAGAATGGAGAGGGGAGTTTCAGTGACTTCTGCTGGTCCTTCACGGAAGGCAAACCGTTGCAGAGCGATGGACAAACTACCCTAGCGAAATCGCCCCTTTCAGAGAACATTTCTAACGAGCTAAAACGCAAGGGCTTCAAGTTCGTTGGCCCGACCATCGTGTATGCATGGATGCAGGCTGTAGGCATGGTTAACGACCATTCGCTCGACTGTTTCAGGCGAATGCAGCTTCTCCCATAAATAGCCATAGTTTTGAACTGAGGAACATCTTGACGGATTCCGCCACTTTAGCCGAGCAGACACCACAACCCGAATTGTCCGCCCGCGAGCAACGCGGCAATATCGCTCGTCTTACTATTGCGCAGGCACTGGGCGGGGCCAATGCCGTGGTGGTCTACGCCACAGGTGCGATCGTGGGCAACATTTTGGCGCCCTCCATGACTCTGGCGACGGTGCCGGTGTCCGTTTTTGTAGTGGGCATGGCCGCCTGTATTCTGCCGTCCGGCAAAATAGCCGGCCGCTACGGTCGGCGCGCCTCTTTCTTCGCAGGGGCAGGCGCGGGCGTCTTGGCTGGTTTGTTGGGCGCACTTGCCGTTGTGCTCGGTTCGTTTTGGCTGTTCTGCCTGGCAACCTTCTTCGGCGGTGCGTACGCGGCCGTTGTTCTGTCGTTCCGTTTCGCCGCAGCCGATGGGGTCAGTCCTGCATTGCGACCACGCGCGCTGTCCTTCGTCATGGGAGGAGGAGTGCTTGCGGGCGTGGTCGGCCCGCAGCTTGTGACCCACACCATGTACCTATGGCCGGCGTATATGTTCGCCGCGACCTTTATCGCACAGGCGGCCGCCGCGGCGTTGTCAGCTGTTGTGCTATTTGGAGTCAACCTGCCCAAGCCGACGGTGGCCCAGTTGGCGGGCGGGAGGTCTCTGGGGGTCATCGTACGCCAGCCCCTCTTTATCACTGCGGTAATTTGCGGGGCAGTCTCTTACCTGTTGATGAACTTTCTGATGACGGCTGCGCCGTTGGCCATGCAACTGTGCGGACATTCGCAGGAAAACGCCAATCTTGGGCTCCAGTGGCATGTCATCGCCATGTACGCGCCCAGCTTCTTCACGGGGCGGCTCATTACGCGGTTCGGCGCCACTCGCATTGTTATGGCCGGGCTACTGCTTACTGCCTTGTCTGCTGCAGTCGGCCTGAACGGTCTGGATGTCGCCCATTTCTGGCTCACCTTGGTCCTGCTGGGTGTCGGCTGGAATTTTGGCTTCATCGGCGCCTCCAGCATGGTTTTGGAGTGCCACCGCCCCGAAGAGAAGACCCGTGTTCAGTCGCTGAACGACTTCATTGTTTTCGGCACCATGGCGATCGGGTCCTTTGCATCGGGTGGAGTATTGGCAGCCTATGACTGGGATATGGTGCTTTGGGTCTCGTTTGTGCCGCTCGTTCTGGCGGTAATAGCGCTGGGAGCGACTGCTTTGCGAAGAAGGTCAGCCCTCGACCGCGGGGTGGCGGCTGATGGGTGATGCGAATGAAGAGCACGTGACAACTCGTCAGTTCAGCTTGAACTTCCGATAACTGCTGCGCTCCATGTCGACGACCTCGACGCTAAGGTGTGCAGTCAGTCCCTCTGGAAAGGACGGCATGTGTTCCAGCATGCCGTCCGCGACTCTCCGGCTGAAGTCCTGCTTGGCTTGCTCGGTGCGGCCCGCCATGATGCGAACCGTAACGTGAATAAAGCCGCGCTGACTATCTGCAAGCCCGACTCTAAACGAATCGGCGCGTATAACCCGCGCTTTCAGGTCGGCCTCGTCCTGCACTTCCGGGCTTTCGGCCAGTCGCCGAGTAACGGCGGCCAGCATGGCGTCAAAAGGCAGGTCGGTCAGGTTGGGGGTGTACTCGATGACGATGTGTGGCATGTTGAATACCGTTAAGGTTTGCTTGCCTATGCAAAGTGCGAAGGCCCGGCTGGCCCAGGGCCGAGCCGGGCAACAGCCTTACCAACGCAGCTTCA
>JAJUGB010000248.1 GCA_029268595.1 Alcaligenaceae bacterium
CCAGCAGCTGGAGCAGGCGCTTTGCAGGTACCTGGGTGTGGAATTCATCGCTTGGTTCAACACCGGCACAACGGCCTTGCTTACGGCTTTCCAGGCCTTGCGAGTTTCCGGCGAGGTTATTACTACCCCGTACTCTTTTGTTGCGACCACCCATGCTTTGCACTGGAATGGCATCAACCCAGTATTCGTGGATATCGACCCCCAGACACTAAACCTGGATCCGTCAAAAATCGAGGCCGCTATCACGCCGCACACCACTGCAATTATGCCAGTGCATTGCTACGGCACGCCCTGCAATATTGAAGCCATCCAGCAGATAGCCGACAACTACAACCTGAAGGTGATTTACGACGCGGCGCACGCCTTCGGGGTAGAAGACGCGGGAGGCAGCATCCTGAGGCACGGCGACCTTAGCGCCATAAGCTTTCATGCCACTAAAGTCTTCAACACTTTTGAAGGGGGCGCTTTGGTTTGCCCTGACGCTCGCACCAAACAGCGGGTGGACCGACTGAAAAACTTCGGAATTGTGGACGAAGTGACCGTGGCAGCCGCCGGGATCAACGGCAAGATGAGCGAAATCAACGCTGCGATGGGGCTGCTGCAACTGCATTATGCGGATCAAGTGCGCGCCTTACGCTGCATGGTGGATGCCGCCTACCGCGAGCAACTTGAATCCGTACCTGGCATACGATGCTTGGACCACTACGATGGAGGTCGCAGTAATTACGCCTACTTTCCAGTTTTGGTCCAGGAAGACTATCCGCTCTCTCGAGACGCGCTCTATATAAAACTGAAAGAGCAAGGCATCTTCACCAGACGCTACTTCTACCCACTGATATCGGAGTTTCCCATGTACCGCGGCCTGCCATCCGCTCAGCCCGGTTGCTTGCCGGAGGCCGAGCGTGCCGCCTCGCAGGTGCTATGTCTGCCGATGTTTCCCGACCTGACGACCGAGGCCATCGAAAAAATCACCGGGCTCATCGCCCGCTGGGGCAGAGGTCATTCGCGGACTTCGGCCGTGCGCATGGAGAACCTGGCGCTATAGCGCTAGTACCTAGCCTCTGAACAAGGCCAGGAGATCTTCCAGAGAATACGGCTTGCGCAAGAGCTCAAAGCCGTGATTCTGCTGCTCGGCCAGCACATGGCTATAACCGGTGGTCAGTACAACTCGTAGATCGGGCCAATGCCGGCGAATTTCTTGGCCCAGCTCAACACCAGTGATGCCCGGCATGACCACGTCGGAAAAAACCAGGTCGAACTCGCCACGACGTTCGCGAAGATGCTGTAACGCCGCATGAGCTTCGGGCGCCAGGGTGACATCGTGGCCGAGCTCCGTCATTAAATTGAGAGCGAACTGGCCCACGGTATCGTTATCTTCCACCAGTAGAATTCGTAACGATCGTGATGGCGTGGCGCTTTGCACATAGGGCGTGGATGGCGCCACGGGCTGGCTTGTCGCTTTAGCGCGGGGAAGATACAGGGTGAACGCCGTGCCTTTGCCGGGCTCGCTTTTTACGTCTATTTCGCCGCCCGACTGCTTTGCGAAACCATAAACCTGACTTAAGCCCAGACCTGTGCCTTTGTTGACCCCCTTAGTGGTATAGAACGGTTCAAATATGCGTTCGAGGACGTCCTTGGGAATGCCTTCGCCGGTGTCTTCAATGGTGATGGCCACAAAGTCGCCAAAGGCCCCCGCATGGCGCCGAATGGGCGGGATTTCGCTGACATTTCGCGCGCTGATATAAAGGCTTCCACCATTGGGCATGGCATCGCGCGCGTTGATCACCATATTGAGCAGCGAGGTATCGAATTGCGCCGGGTCGGCCTCCACCGCCGCCAGATCGGCGGGAAAGTGGGCTTCGAGCTTGATGGGCGACCCTAGCGTTGTATCGATAATGCGGGACAGCGCTTCGACGCGTTCGGCCACATTGAACACCTCGGGCCGCAAGGGCTGCTGCCTTGCGAAGGCCAACAGCTGCCCGGTCAGCAAAGCAGCCCGGTCGGCCGTTTCTGCAATTGCCTTGATGTAGCGGATGCGCTTTTCTTCGTTCAGGTTACCCTGCAGCAATAATTCCGCAGAGGACCGGATGACGGTCAACAAATTGTTGAAGTCGTGGGCGACGCCACCTGTTACCCGGCCAATAGCTTCGAGCTTTTGAGATTGGCTGACAGCCTCGCGGTTTCGTTCTAGCTCTTCTTGCGCGCGCTTGCGATCGCTGATGTCGCGAGTAATTTTCGCAAAGCCTACGAGCTCGTTCGTCTCATCGTAAATAGCATCGATAATAACGTGGGCCCAGAAGCGGGTGCCATCTTTGCGGACGCGCCAGCCTTCGGCCTCGTACCCACCGTTATCCGCCGCCAATTGCAGTGCGCGATTAGGTATTTGGGCCTCGCGATCTTCCTCCGTGTAGAAGCGCGAGAAGTGCTCGCCAATAACCTCGTCGGCCTTATACCCTTTAAAGCGCTCTGCGCCGGCGTTCCAGCTATTTATGTATCCGTCGCGGTCCAGCAGGTAGATTGCATAATCCTTGATGGAATTGACAAGGATATGAAATCGGTCATCCTGCGCGAACAGGGCGGTAGCGGAATTTCTTGGTGTTTCGTCCTGCATGGCCATTATCTCCGCTCGGGCACGGGAATTGCCGGGCCGGTAAGTATTCTGTGATCACCGATCATAGCATTCGAGGCGCCTCGCGCGCAGTAGAAACGAGCGTGTGGCGTTCGCCTTTTTGAGGGGTAGCGTCATGTGGATTGAATCCTTTAATGTCAGCCTCGATGCTAATCTGGACGGTTGGGTAAGCCTGGCCGAAGCATGGGCCGGGCTGAAATGGTTGTACATGCTTCCAGGAAACCTGCTGCTTGAGATAGTGGGCCAGTTTCCGAGCTTGGCCGGCCCCTTCCGCATAAGGGCTTCGGAGGAAACCGGCTACGCTAGCCTTAACGGGTGGTTCTCGCTGCTATTTTCCCTGGTTCCGTGGTTGTATGCACTGGTCAAGCTATGCGACTTGCGCGACTGGATGCGGCAACGCTTCGGGTCGCGATCTGCCCACGGCCACGGCAACAACACACACCATCACCATCACGCCTGAATGCCATTAACACTGGCAACAGTTTGTACATGTGCTGGCCCGACGCTGCATGACTTCAAACGCTTTCGACCTTGGATCCTGCGGGAAATTCCCGCGCCGTTTTGCGACGGAACGGCCGATAGTGATTACGTTTAGTTTCGCATACCCCAAATGGAGTAGGTAATTTGGGGTAGACGGGGGACAATATCAATAACATTCAACC
>JAJUGB010000249.1 GCA_029268595.1 Alcaligenaceae bacterium
TTCTGGCCCAAGCGGACAACAAACTGCTAAAGCCCGAATTTATCGCCATCGATCTTGAGGCTGAAATTCACGCCCTGTTCGATTATTTTGGTGCCTGGGCCGAAGAGCGCGGCGTCACGTTGGAGGTATCCGGTGAGCCCGCCCGAATGCTAGGTGACCGTTTGATGATTCGCCGTGCGCTAAGTAATCTATTGTCGAACGCGATTCGACATACGCCGGAAGGCGAGACCGTTTCGGTTCGACTGCAGGGCACCTCAGCAACGACCTCAGGTGTCGTCAAGGTCCGCATACAAAATCCCGGCTCCGCTATACCTGCCGAGCACCTGCCTAGGATCTTCGAACGTTTTTATCGGCCTGACTCATCTCGTCAGCGCTCCGGAGAAGGTGCCGGGCTCGGGTTGGCGATTGCGAAATCAATCATCGAGGCGCACGGCGGCACGATCTCTGCCAGTTCGAACGATGAAGCGACGGTGTTCGAAATTTCTTCCCCTGGATTTGATTGCTCAACCCAAAAGAAAAGCTTCTAAGACCGACTGTGCGATGAACGCGTAGCGCCGCACCCAGTGCAGCGATGAATCACGCCAGTATCCTCCTCCGAATAGGCCCGGGGTGCACTGCCAACACAGCAACCTTATTTCGTCATTTCTGCTATTATCAAATTATGGAAACGAAAGATATTGTGCGACTACTCGCGGCTATCGCGCACGAAACACGGCTCGAAGCGTATCGGCATCTCGTGCAGGCCGGGCCTGCGGGGTTGCACGCGGGGCGGTTGGCCGAATTGCTTGATATACCTCCCTCGTCGCTTACCTTTCACCTCAAAGAGCTCGTCCACGCAGGTTTGCTGTCATCCCGACAGGAAGGCCGTTTCGTGTCCTATTCGGTGCAGTATGCAGCCATGAATTCGCTTTTGGCCTACCTCACGGAAAACTGCTGCGGCGGTAACCCGTGCTCCCCGGTCAACTTGGAAGTCTGTTCTCCCGCCGAACAGAATCGCGGGTAACCCTATCAGGTCATTACCGCCAACGAGGCGGGATGTCCAAAGGAAGTATGTTGGCCATGTCAGACAAGCCATACAACACCCTGTTTTTGTGTACGGGAAACTCCGCGCGCAGCAAAAGCTGGAATGAATTGGCCGCACCGAATGCACCACAAATGGATTTCGTCATTACGCTGTGCGACAGCGCCGCAGGCGAACAGTGTCCCGTATGGCCCGGTCAACCGATCACGGCCCACTGGGGGTTTGAAGATCCCTCAGCGAGTGAAGGAACGCCCGAAGAAAAACGCGACCGATTCGACAAAATTTTCCGGCAGATCGCCAACCGGATCAAGATTTTCACCAGCTTGCCTCTGGCGAAGCTCGACCGCGTCGCCATCAAGCGCGAGCTCGATACACTAGGTACCAACAACAAATGAACGTCCTGTTTCTCTGTACCGGCAACTCCTGCCGTTCGATTTTGGCCGAAGCCACCTTCAATCATCTTGCGCCAAGCGGTTGGAAGGCGGTGAGCGCCGGCAGCCGGCCTACCGGAGAAGTACACCCACGTTCGCTATCACTTCTGAACCGAGAAGGCATTTCGACGGTGGGCTGCGCGAGCAAGTCCTGGGATAACCTGCCGGTGCGGCCTGACATCGTTATCACCGTGTGTGCCAGCGCGGCAGGTGAGGAATGTCCGGCGTATCTTGGGAACGTTATGCGCGCCCACTGGGGCGTGGAAGACCCCGCGCACGCCACCGGAACAGACAGCGAGATTGATGCGGCTTTTGAGACTGCTTATCGCATACTTAGAGCGCGCATCGAAGCCTTCCTCGCTTTGCCATTAAGCAAACTGCAGTCAGACCCCTCGGAACTGACAAGAGCGCTCAGCCAGATCAGTGCTATCACTCCTTCTGTGTAGCTTGCACAGCCATACACACTGCTGCCCCGCCGTCACACGACGGCGTTTTTCCATTCCCGAAACATTGAGGTTCCACTGTGGTCGTCGCACTACTTATATTCCTGCTCACCATTGTGCTGGTCATCTGGCAACCACGCGGGCTCAATATCGGCTGGAGTGCCACGCTAGGCGCCGTGCTCGCACTGGTCTTTGGCGCCGTCAGCTTCGGCGACATCCCGGTGGTGTGGGGTATCGTCTGGAACGCCACCGCCACCTTCATTGCCATCATCATCATCAGCCTGTTGCTCGATGAAGCAGGCTTTTTTGAATGGGCGGCCCTGCACGTCGGGCGTTGGGGCGGCGGACGCGGCCGGCTGCTGTTTGCACTAATCGTCTTGCTGGGCGCGGCCGTGTCGGCCTTCTTCGCCAATGACGGGGCGGCCCTCATCCTGACGCCCATCGTGATGGCCATGCTGCTCGCCCTCGGCTTCACGCCGGCAGCGACACTCGCGTTCGTCATGGCGGCCGGCTTTATCGCGGATACGGCCAGCCTTCCGTTCATCGTGTCAAATCTGGTCAACATCGTATCGGCTGACTTCTTCGATATCAGTTTCGCGCGCTACGCCGCAGTCATGGTGCCGGTCAACTTGGTCTCCGTGGCGGCGACATTGATCGTGCTTTTGATCTACTTTCGAAAAAGCATCCCGGTGAATTACGATGCCAGCCAATTGAAAGCACCCACCGACGCCATTCGCGACCCCGCAACTTTCCGCGCGGGCTGGTATGTGCTCATTCTGCTGCTAGTCAGCTTTTTCCTGTTGGAAGGCTTCGGCATTCCAGTCAGCGCCCTGGCTGCGTCGGGTGCGGCCATTCTGCTACTGGTTGCCGGGCGCGGTCACGTGATCAGCATCCGCAAGGTGGTGCGCGAAGCGCCCTGGCCTATTGTGGTGTTTTCGCTGGGCATGTATCTGGTTATCTACGGCTTGCGTAATGCGGGGCTGACCGACATGATCGCCGGGTGGCTCGATGCAATGGCGAACCAAGGAATGTGGGTGGCGACATTGGGAACCGGTTTGCTGACCGCCCTGCTGTCTTCAATCATGAACAACATGCCGACGGTCTTGGTCGGCGCGCTCTCCATCGACGCCAGCCAGGCGACAGGATCAATCAGGGAGGCCATGATTTATGCGAATATCATCGGCAGCGATCTCGGCCCCAAGATAACGCCTATCGGAAGCCTGGCGACGCTGCTATGGTTACATGTGCTGGCACGCAAAGGCGTGAAGATCACATGGGGTTATTATTTCAAGGTCGGGGTCGTGCTCACCATTCCCGTGCTGCTCATTACCTTGGCCGCACTGGTTGTACGACTTAACGCTTTCTAAATATCAAACTAAA
>JAJUGB010000250.1 GCA_029268595.1 Alcaligenaceae bacterium
AGAGTGCCCCTTGGGGTCCACCAACACCGGTACCTTCGCGGCCCTGGCTGCTTCAATCAACTTCTCGACCTGGCCCAGTGCGCCCTTGGCATAATCGGACAACACCAGCATGTCAAAACCCGATACCAGTTGCGCCACCTGCGTGTACAGTTGCTCGACACTGGGTGGGGAAGGCGTATCCTCAAAGTCAACACGTATCAGCTGCTGCTGCCGGCCCATGACGCGCATTTTCAGCGTCGTTGGAAGGCTGTCGTCCTGAACGAAACGTGCATCGATACCCTCCTCGCCGGCAAGCTCGCGCAGATGGCGGCCAGATTCGTCCGCCCCCACAATGCCCACAAGGCTGGCTCGGGCCCCCAGGGCCACAATATTGCGCGCGACGTTGGCGGCGCCACCCAAACGGTCCTCCCGCCGAGCTACGCGCACCACCGGCACAGGGGCTTCAGGAGATATGCGCTCAACTTCGCCGAACCAATAGCGGTCTAGCATCAGATCGCCCACAACAAGTACATTGACGCGGCTTACCGCCTGCGCAGGAAACGGCGTCATGCAAGCTCCTCAATACGCCGGGGTTGATACGTTTCCCAGGAATTGCAGCCCGGGCCTTGCCAATAAAAATTACGCGCCTCAAACCCGCATACGCTACACGCGTATCGATCGAGTCGTTGAGTATGCTTGTGGATAATTGCGCGCAGCAGGCCCAGGTCGGCGCCAGGCGCGAGCTTTGATGTAGTGTCGGGCTCGCCCATTGCAAGCTCGGCTTCCAACATGCGGTCCAGACCCAACAGCGTGGGGTGGGCTCGTTGCGCCTCACGGGCAAAGGTCCAGGCGGGTTCGTAGCCTTCTTGCGCCCGCATGCCGCGAAACACCACACGGAACATATCCAGCGATGGATAACGGTCGTAGTGTTCTTTCAACAATTGAAGGCCTTCGGCCAATTTGCCGGCCTTTTCGTAGCTGGCCAGCAAGTCATCTGCAACCAGCCCGGCATACTCCGGTGCTGTACTAAGCACGGACTTGAGAAAACTGCGCTCTTTATCGGAGTCGCCGCTTAAGCGAGCGACGGCGCCGCGCAGCATGGCTATGCGCGCCTCTGATGCATGACCGCGCGATTGTCCGCGCAGCGCCTGGGCCGCATGATCGGCTGCATCGAGCGCTGCTGTAGCCGCCTCAAGATCGGGGGGGCGTGACGACAGGGCTGTCTGAGCCTGTTCGCATTGGTAATGCACCAGCTGGGGAACGGGCTCATCAACCAGTGCGCGCAGCTTCTTCACTGCTTCAATGGCTCTAGGCCAGTCGTGCTCGGACTCGTAGATACGTATGAGCGCCCGGACCGCTGGCACGGCAAAGCGCGTGTCGAGCACTTGCTTGAAGCCCTGCTCTGCGCGGTCCAGCATGCCGGCCTTCAGGAAGTCCTGCGCAATCTCGTGCTGGGCGTGCTCGCGCTCGGCCTGAGGCAGGTCTGCTCGGGCCAGCAAGCTCTGATGTACCCGAATGGCCCTTTCCATTTCACCTCGACGACGAAACAGACTCCCAAGTGCAAAGTGCAACTCGGTGGTTTCGGGATCCAGCTTGGCCACCTCGACGAAAGCGTCAATCGCCCGGTCCGGATCCTCATTGAGAATGAAGTTCAGACCTTTGAAGTATGAATCCGGAAGACTGCGCGTCTCGGACATCATCTGTCGAATGTCCACACGCGCAGCAATCCAGCCCAAACCGAACAATACGGGAACGGCTATAAGCCACCAGGTTTCGAAGTCCATACCGCGTCGCCCCGCCTACTACAGTGGGGCCAGAGGGGCGATGACTTCGGGGGCGACCTCCGGTTCGTCTGAGACGGACCGAGCCTGATCTTCGAGTTCGGCCACGCGGCGTCGTAAACGCTTGATCTCGCGGCGCTTGCGCATTACGGCCGGCACAATCGCCAGGACGCCCAGGGCTCCGCCCAGTACAAGCATGACCAGCATCACCACAATAAGCGGCACGTCATGCACGACTAAATCGGCAAAGAAATTAACGTCTACGGGTCCGGTATTTTTCAGAGCGAACAACAGCACCAAGACAAACACGAGAAGGCGCAGTATCCAGACCACGTATCGCATGACAGCACTCCAATTATTCGGGAATCCCGTAATTGTAAGGTGATTTGCACAGGCGCAAAAAAGCCCCCGTTTATAGCGGGGGCTTTGAGGGTGTCAGGTGATTGCCCTGGGTGCCAGTTAGGGCTTAAACAGACAAGGGTTAGCCTTGTACTGTTGAAGTGTCGAACTGGTCCACGTCGAATTCTGACTGCTTCTGTTCGCGCATTTCGGCGTCAAAAGCCGCGTCAACGCGCTCGCGCAATTCTTTGCCGGCCTTGAAATGAGGCACCTGCTTACCAGGCACCATGACTTTCTCGCCCGACTTGGGATTGCGGCCCACGCGCGGCGAGCGCGTGGATAAAGAGAAGCTGCCAAACCCGCGGATCTCGATGCGCTGACCGTTGGCCAAGGCCTGGGTCATGGCATCGAGCACCGTCTTGACGGCGATGTCGGTGTCCCGTGCAGCCAGCTGCGGGTAGCGGCTGGCAAGTATCGCTATCAGTTCGGACTTAGTCACACTGATTAACCGTCGTCGCGCTGTTGCTGGTCGAGCTTGGCCTTGAGCAGAGCGCCCAGGTTGGTGGTACCCGACGAAGCGCTAGCTTCAGACATGCGCTGGATGGTTTCAGCCGTTTCAGCGTTGTCGCGAGCCTTGATGGACAACTGGATCGAGCGCGATTTGCGGTCGACGTTGACGATCATGGTTTCGACATTGTCGCCAACATTGAGCACCGTGGTGGCGTCTTCTACGCGGCCAGCCGAGATTTCGGAAGCGCGCAGATAGCCTTCGACGTCGAGCGACAGAGTCACTACAGCGCCTTTGGGCTCGACTGACTTGATGACGCCGGGCACCACAGCGCCTTTGTCGTAGGTGGCAACGAAGTTGTTGAAGGGGTCGCCTTCCAACTGCTTGATGCCCAACGAAATGCGCTCTTTGTCGGTATCGATACCCAGAACCACGGCGTCGATCTCGTCGCCCTTCTTGAAGTTGCGAACCGCTTCTTCACCGGTGTCGGTCCAGGACAGGTCGGACAGGTGCACCAGGCCGTCGATGCCGCCAGGCAGGCCGACGAACACGCCGAAGTCAGTGATGGACTTGATGGCGCCGTGGACTTTGTCGCCACGCTTGAAGTTGACAGCGAACTCTTCCCAAGGATTGGGACGGCACTGCTTCATGCCCAGGG
>JAJUGB010000251.1 GCA_029268595.1 Alcaligenaceae bacterium
GAAGAACTGCAGGCGGACCAGGAGGGCAACAATGGCTGACCTTTCACTCTATAAGGTTGACCTCGACACGCCACAGCCGGACGGCCGCCGCGGTGAGTCGCCAAGGTCCGCGTTTACGAAGTACAACGACGCGCTGGATGCGCTGCGGGGTGTGGTCGAACACATTGGTAATACGCCTCCACCGAACCCATTGCCGTACATGCAATGGGTCGATACGTCGGTGGAGTCTGCCATGCTGCGGCGGCGGAGTGCTGACAACACGGCGTGGGTGGAAATCGGTCCTGCTTTCCAGGCTTTGGGTTCGGCGGCCGGCGCATCGCTGGATGACCTGCTGACGAAAGCCGGGAATCTAGCTGGCCTTGATGATGTGTCGATGGCGAGAAACAATCTTGGCCTTGGCTCCGCTGCCAGTGCATCGCTGGATGACCTGCTGACGAAAGCGGGAAACTTGGCGGGGGTCGCTGACCCAGCCACTGCACGTTCCAATCTTGGCTTAGGAAGTGCTGCATTACGTGCTTCGATCGGTACAGGTGCTCTTTACGGCCGCGATAGTATTTTAGGGACGGTTTCACAAAGTGGTGGCGTGCCCACGGGTGCGGTGATTGAGCGGGGGTCCAATTCGAACGGTGAGTACGTTAGGTTCGCAGACGGCACACAAGTGGTCTATTTACTTGAGGATGCTACGGGTAGAAGCTGGACTACTCCGATAGGCGCTCTATATATGGGTGCCTCACGATTGTGGAACTATCCTGCTGCGTTCGCGGCTGGCACCACGCCTGCATTCTATGGGGCTTCTTCGCGGTCATCAAACGAAGTCCGAGGCGTAAGCGCGAGAAATATTACGCCGAATGCAATGAACTATTTTGAATGGACGGCGGTTTCAACCCCTGCCGGGGATGAAAAATATGTCGTTTTGATGGCTATTGGAAGGTGGTCCTGATGAATATTACATTCATGCCGCAGCGCGATGAAGATGTGCTAACAGTCAATAAGCATGGAGAAGTCCTTACCATCAACGGAATAAATTTAGACTTCTCAGTGATACCGGACGGAGCGACACTTCCCGCGGAAGCAGTGGACTGCAAATTTATCGTTGGTGACGTAGAGCGTGCCGACGGTGAGTTGCGCCTGACGTTACTGCTCCCGCATGGGCCTGATGCCAGCACAGCCGCTCGGTTCCCTCAACCCATTGTCGACCCTGCTGATGGTCCCGTGAGGCTGCCACAATGAAAATTGATCTCTCCAAACTCGTCACGGCGGCCGACAAGTTCGAGACGGCGAAGCAAGTCAAACTCTCTGAAATCAACGCGGCGTTCACTGCGGCATCCGCAGCCCTCACCGAAGGCTACCCCGAAGCGGAGCGCATGACATGGCCAACGCAGCAGGCGGAAGCTCTCGCATGGGCTGCGGACCCTGAAGCGCCTACGCCGTACCTGGACGGACTGGCTGCTGCTCGTGGCATCACGCCAGAAGAAATGCGACAGAAGACACTCGATCAGACGCAGCTGTTCATGCAAGCGAGCCAGCAGCTTGTAGGAACACGACAGCGGCTTCGGGACCTCGTCTATGAAGCGCAGACGCCTGAAGACCTTGACGCCATATCCTGGCCTGAAGCGACACCCACCTAACCCGGCCCCGCGCCGGGTTTCTTCTTTATGGCCCCCGCGTGGGGCCTTTTTCTCGTCCACCCACCGAGAGGACCAATGACTGATATGCAAAATTTCGACACGGTGGCGGTGAAGCTGGCCGGCGTGGTCGGGGCCATGGTGAGCATGCGCTTCATCAACGGTACGTGGCCGGAGCGATTAAGCCTTGCCGCATCCGGCGCCGTGCTTGCGTACTTCGCTTCGCCCTGGCTGGCTGAACGACTCAGCCTTCCTGAAGGCTTGACTGGGTTCCTGGTGGGCTTTTTCGGGATGGCCGTCGCCTCCAAAGCCTGGGAAACCATTCAGGCATTCCCCATGGCTGCCGTCTGGCAAGCCGTCATTGACCGCATCCGCGGCCGGGGGGCGTGATCATGTACGAGACCATTTACATCACAGTGCAGGCGGCCGTGTCGGTTGTCTGCTGGCTCATCGTTGCCGGAGGCGCGGGCTTGGCGGTCTTCGCTACGTCCATCCATGACACCACGCTCGAGCGACTTGGGCTTTCCGCCGTGTCAGTCGCGGCCACCGGGCAGGCCTTCCGTATCGTCTCGGCCGGCTGGATCGATGACGGATCCGCTGCTTTGGCCCTGGCCATTGCGGGCTATGTCGTCGCGGTGACCTACAAACATGTGCGAGGTGAAGCATGAGTCTGTCCACTTTCTTCAAGCGAGTGTTCCAGCCCGTGCCGCAACCAGCGCCGTCAGTACCGGCTTCCGCTCCGCCGCCACCCGGGACGGTGGTGACGTTCGATGTGGCCTTTGAGCGGCTGATTGGCCACGAAGGCAAGTTCACCGATGACCCGAAAGACCGGGGAAACTGGACGAGCGGCAAGGTCGGCGTGGGAGAAGTCAAAGGCACGAAGTACGGTATCAGCGCCATGACGTACCCGCACCTGGACATAAAGAACCTGACGCTGGACGAAGCCAAGGCGATATATAGGCGCGACTTCTGGGAACGCTCCGGGTCTGACGACTACGACGGCGCCATCGCATGGCAAGTGTTCGACGCTGCGGTGAACCACGGTATCGGCAACGCTATCAGATTTCTCCAACGTGCTGCCGGCGTGGCGGACGACGGGGATGTCGGCCCGCTCACTCTTGCCGCGGTACAGGCAATGTCGGTCACGGACATCTTAATGCGCTTCAATGCTGCGCGGCTGGATTTTTACACCCGCCTGTCGACATGGCCGGACTACGGCAAAGGCTGGGCTCGTCGCGTGGCCGGAAACCTGAACTACGGAGCGGACGATGCGTAGGTTGACTGGTGCCCTGGGAGGATGGAAGGGCTACGCCATCGTGGCCCTTCTCGGCGCCGTGGCGGCGTGGTTCGTCAATGGCTGGCGTATGGATGCCAAGCTAGCGCGCCAGGAGTCGGCGCACACCGCCGTGCTCGAGCAGATGGCCCAGGCCACCGTCGCGTCGGTTGAGGCCGCCCGTACAGAAGAAGCGCGGCGCACGGCCGCAGTGGAGGAACAACGTGATATTGCCCAAGCAAAACTGGATGGCCTGGCGCTGGAGCTTGCTGCTGGCGCTGCTGTGTCTGATCGGCTGCGGCGGGAACTCGACGCGTTACGTCGCCGTGGAGGCACCTGCAGTGCCAC
>JAJUGB010000252.1 GCA_029268595.1 Alcaligenaceae bacterium
GGTAGAGCAGACCAACCAAAGTTAAGGGAATGATGTAATTGAAGGTGCGGTCGCCAATTATTTTGGCCACGTTCAGCAGTTCGAGTACAGCCACGACCGACAACACCGGGACATCTTTCATGATGGAGACCAGATAGTTGCCAAGCGCAGGAATAATGCGAGGTAATGCTTGCGGCAAGACGATGACCCGGAAGGTTCGGCCCGGAGCCAGATCCAGCGCCCGCGCGGCCTCGGTTTGACCGGGTGGAACGGACTCGAGCCCAGCCCTGTACACTTCAGACATATAGGCGCTGTATTGGATTCCAAGGGCCAATGCTCCGGTCATGAAGGCCGGCAACACCAGACCGTATTCCGGCAACACGTAATACAGAAAAAACAATTGCACGAGCAGCGGCGTGTCGCGTACAAACTCGCTGATGAAACGAGCCGGCCATCGTATGAGCGCCGTTTTTGCGCTCTTGAGGGCCGCAAGAAGAAGCCCCAGGGTGGCCGCTATCGCAAACCCGACCACGGTCGCTTGCAAGGTGACCAATAGCCCGCGCAGCAGGATGGGCAGGATGGACCATGCAAAAGTCCAGGCGTTAGTGGTGTCCCACTCAATGCCAAAGAACATCGTCATACCTCCTTGTGCCGCCAGCGCCCAACGGAACGCTCGAGCACTTTCATGCCTGCGGCCAACACCAGTGCCATCCCGAAGTACATAAGTAGAAGCATGGAGTACACCGTGACGCTGTCTTGGGTCAGGTTGCGCACTTGTTCAGCCCTGAAAGCCAGATCGCCCAAGCTGATGAGCGAAACCAGGGCAGTGTCTTTCAGGTTTTGAATTGCGAGGTTACCGAAGCTAGGCATCATTTCGGGGATAGCTTGCGGCAGGGCGATGCGCCACAAGATCTGTCTGGGCGTGAAGTCCAGTGCTTTCCCTGCTTCTTGCTGCTCACGAGGCACTGCCTGCAATGCACCTCTCACTACTTCCGCGCCGTAGGCGCCGATATTCAGGCTTAGAGCCAAAGCGCCTGCGGCCACGGCGGGCAAGCGCAGATTGATGCCGAGCAGGTCACCCAGAACGGGCAGTGCGAAATAAAGCCAGAACAATTGCACCAACAGCGAGGTTCCGCGAAAGATCTCGACGATGCTGATGGAAAACCAGCGGACAGGACGGATGGTCGAGAGTTTTCCAATACCAAAGGCAAAAGAGAAGAAAGCGCCCAAAACCGTTGAAATAATGGTTAGGACAATGGTTACCTTGGCCCCCTCAATCAGAGGCGGTAGATATGTCAACCACTGCATGGTCGCCTCCCGCGTTCTGCCATAGCCCATTTACTCCGCGCAAAGTTGCTCTCGGGTTTTCTCAAAGGAAGCTTGGATGTCGGCCGGAGAAAAGCCGTGGCGTTTCATTATGTTGACCCATTCTGGAGTCTGCTTGAATTTGGCCAGTTCGGCATCGAAGGCGACTCCGAGATCCGAGCCTGGAGCAAAGGTGAATGCGCCCCAACTGCGCACCTCTTGTCCGTTCACCACAGGGTCGGAAAAGTCCTCGACCGCCTCTACTTTGTCGCTTTTGGCGGCAAGTTGGCGCACAGTGCTGGCCGTGGCGGCATAGGCGGTGGCTCGGTTCGTGGCCACGGTGGAAATGGCGTCGGAGTTGCTGGACAAGGTCATCATTCGACTTTGCGGCACACCCAGAGCCTGCAAGGTTTCGAGCTGATCGGCGCCTGCCACAATGGCCACGGTGGCTTCATGTTTAGCGAAGTGCTCGTAGGAGTGCACACCGTGGGGGTTGCCCTTGGCAACCAGCAGTCCTTCCCCGTAAGAGCTATTGGGTTGGGAGAAATCCACATGCTCGCAGCGTTGCGGAAGTATCGCCATTTCGGCCGCTATCATGTCGAAACGGTTTGCCCGAAGGCCGGGAATCAGGGACCCGAAGCGGGTGGTCTTCCATTCGATGTCTTCAATGCCCAACTGCTTGACGACGTGGCGAGCAACGTCCGGACCGACCCCCTTTGCTTGGCCGTCCAGGTCGACGTAACCGTAAGGAATTTCGCCAGCGATAGCGATCCGAATTTTTCCCTTTTGTTGAATCTCTTGCAGGGAGTCTGCCAGGACTGCTCCGTTGGCAGTCAGCATCCCCGCCGCCAAGAAAGTTGCCTTAACCCACCGGTCGAGCTTCATCAGCGTCTGGCCTCATGCAAATGATTAGACTTAGAATAATTATGACGAGAATCATAACGTACAAAATCATTTCATCTAGGTTGTATAAGCGATTGGCTCGGTGCGGAAATCGCAACGGATTGGCGAGATTCCACCCCAAGGAAGCAAAAATGCTTGGCAGCGCTGCGCTGTCGTGCTAAGGTAGTCTCTATGTACAGCGCCAACTCGTTTTTCTTTTATTTTTATGCTTTTCCAACACCGCTGGTGGAGGAAGGGAAGCGCCGTACTCACTGAATATTGCTAATTCCCAAAAAGCCGCCAGCTTCGCAGCTAGGCGGCTTTTTTTGTATCGCCCGGCCCAGAAGTTGGCAAACAGGAGCAACTTGTGTCACACAATACTGACGACTTACGAATCCGCGAAATCAAGGAACTGAGCCCGCCTGCGCATGTGATGCGCGAGTTTGCCAACACCCCTGAAGTGGCGGCGGTTGTCCATGAATCCCGACGTGCAGTCCACAACATCCTTCATGGCGGCGATGACAGGCTTGTGTTCGTGATCGGGCCTTGTTCAATCCACAACACGAAGGCAGCGCTCGAATACGCCCAGCGCTTGCAGCAAGAGCGAGAGCGCTTCAAGGGCGAACTCGAAATCATCATGAGGGTCTATTTCGAGAAGCCGCGTACGACCGTGGGCTGGAAAGGACTGATCAACGATCCGGCGTTAGACGGTAGCTTCAATATTAATTTGGGTCTGCGCACTGCGCGAGAACTGCTCATAGAAGTGAACCGCCTTGGCTTGCCCGCCGGCTGCGAGTTTCTGGACATGATCACCCCGCAGTACATTGCCGACCTCGTGTCTTGGGGCGCGATCGGCGCGCGCACTACCGAAAGCCAGGTTCACCGCGAGCTGGCTTCCGGATTGTCGTGCCCGGTCGGATTCAAGAATGGAACTGACGGCAACGTCCGCATTGCGGTAGATGCGATTAAAGCCGCTTCGCAGCCCCATCATTTTCTTTCGGTCACCAAGGGCGGGCACTCGGCCATTGTTTCGACGCAGGGCAATGAAGACTGTCACA
>JAJUGB010000253.1 GCA_029268595.1 Alcaligenaceae bacterium
CTGACCTCCAATGACAAGCCACTGCTGACCTGTGACGTCTGGGAACACGCTTACTACATCGATTACCGTAACGCGCGTCCCAAGTATCTGGAAAGCTTCTGGAGCCTGGTGAACTGGAAGTTTGCCGCCGAGAACTTCGCCTGAGCGAACAGTCGGGTTGAATGAAAGACGGCCGGTGTGTGAACACCGGCCGTTTTTTTATACCGCTCCCGCTAGGATGGGAACCGTCGATACCACATGCCGTAGACGGAGCAGGCGGCCCAGCCTTCCCGAACAGTGTCGACTGCTCCATAATTGGCCGCGCCCCATCAGAGAGAAAATCAACAATGTGTCTGTCTGGATCTCAACATCTTGGATCCCGTATTTCGCCGACTCGTAACTTGGCGCGAGCGCTGGTGGTGGCGCTTGTCGCGATCTTCGGCCTGGGGGCTTGTGATGGCAGCCATGGCAGCGCTGCGCCTGCCACATCCCCACTGGAACTCACAATCCTGCACGTCAATGATCATCATTCAAATCTTGAGGCGAAGACCAAGACTGTACTGTTGAATGACGCAGAAGGTGTAGCGCGGCAGGTGTCGGTGCATACAGGGGGATTCGCGCGTGTCGTGTCGGCGTTTGCAGAACTAGCGCAGGGCCGCGAGCATGTCCTTAAATTGCATGCCGGGGATGCCCTGACTGGCACACTGTATTTCAATCGGGCCGGTGAGCTGGGTGAAGCGGATGCCGCACTGATGAATCTGGTGTGCTTCGACGCTTTCACGCTGGGGAATCACGAGTTCGACAAAGGTGATAGCAGTTTGGCCGGCTGGCTGTCGCTGCTGCATTCCGGGGAATGCCGGACACCCATTCTTAGTGCCAATGTTCGGTTCGGTGAAAGCTCCGCCTTGCACCCCAGCCACACGCCGGTTCCGGTTATGCCCTACACGGTTGTGAAGAGAAGCGGGCAGAACATTGGCATCGTGGGCCTGACCACGGCGGAAAAGACCAAGGTCTCATCCAGTCCCGATCGGGACACTCAGTTCGAAGACGAAGCCGTCGCGGCACAGCGCGCCATTGATGCGCTGAAACAGCAGGGCATCGACAAGATCATCGTCCTCAGCCATATCGGTTATGACCAAGACAAACGCCTCATCACGCGGTTGACAGGCGTCGATGTGGTGGTGGGAGGGGATTCTCACTCGTTGCTCGGGCCCGAGACCCTTGCAACCTATGGGGTTGGCGACCCGGTCGGCCCTTATCCGGTAACGCTGCGGAATGCGGACGGCGACGTCGTCTGTCTGGTTCAGGCTTGGGAGTATGCCCAGGTGGTCGGCGAATTGAGGGTCCACTTCGATGAAGCAGGTCGAGTACTCGCCTGCGAGGGCACCCCCCACCTGCTCGTTGGCGCTGACTTCATTCTGGACGCCAGGGCAGCTGGCCCAACCGATGCAGCGGCCTTCCGGAAAGATATGGAACGCAGTGGCTTTCTGCGGACGACTCTCCCTGATGACAAAGCCATTGAGGTGCTTCAGCCGTACAAGGAAAGTGTACAAGTCTATAAGGAGACCGTGGTGGCGGCTGCACCGCAAGAATTATGTTCGCGGCGAGTACCTGGCGGGCCGGGCACTCCTGACTACGGTCGTTCGAGTCCGGCATGTAACGCTCGAGGCAGTGTCAGCATTCGAGGCGGTGACATCCAACAATTAGTGGCGCAGGCCTATGTTGAAGTTGCCGATAGCAACTATGGGGGGGCAGATATTTCTTTGCAGAGCGGAGGGGGTGTGCGCATCCCACTGCAAGGGTCCATCACGGCGGCAAACATTCTCGAGCTGTTGCCCTTTGACGGCAAACTCTGGCGTCTTGAGCTCAGCGCGGCAGAGCTGCGACAGGTGGTAGAGGAGGGGCTGGAGGCCGTACTGGGGCCAAATGCTAGCTCGGGTGCCTACCCGTATACGGGAGGTTTGCGCTGGGATGTCGATACGACCAAGCCCAAAGGGGCTCGCGCCAGCAACTTCGAGTACTTTCATCGGCCCTCAAATACGTGGCTGCCTCTGGACGACGCAAAGTATTACCGTTTATTTACTCTCACATTCAACGCGACCGGCGGAGATGGATACGAAACGCTCGCAAAAGTGCCACCGCATCGGCGCATGGATGTAGGCGTGCTCGACGTTGATGTTTTCCTGACCTATATAGAAAGCCTTCCAAAAGGAGCGGACGGCCTGCCAATTCTGCAGCCGCTGGATGCATCCTACTACAGCACGAAATCGTTCAAGTATTAGCGTCAGGGTGAAGGCAAGCCACGGAGCTTGCTTCCCGCCCCCAACTGATGTCTTTTGAACCAGCCTTGCTCCATTTCCAGCGCGTACTTGGCGGGGGCGAGCGCGCAATGTGTGTCGAGCGCGAATGGCTCCATATCAGCCAAATTGATGACTTCGCCGCGAGCGTTAATGAAGGCGATAGTAAGGGGAAGAGGGGTGTTTTTCATCCAGAAGCAATATTGTGAGGCTTCCTGGAAAACGAACAGCATGCCATGGTTCCGCGGCAGGCTTTCGCGGAACATCAACCCGCGGGATCGGCTGGTATCATCGGCTGCGACTTCCGCCGTAATGGCCTGCGTCTCAACTTGCAGTTTAATGACCGGCAAACGTTCCGCAGCAATAAGGTCAGGGCTTGTGCCGGCAATAAGCACGGCGCAGAAAAAACGAACAGGGCTTAAAAGCCCTGTAATTTTACGGGTTCCGAACATTGTTTTATTGTATTTGAAGCCCGAGATCGGAGCCGGGTAAGCGCGAAGGGTCAGGCCGCGGTAATATTGAGTGCTTGCTTGCCCTTAGGCCCCTGGGCGATTTCAAATTCGACCTTCTGACCTTCTTTCAGTGTCTTAAAGCCGTTCATCTGGATGGAGGAAAAATGAGCAAACAGATCTTCTCCCCCGTTGTCTGGCGTAATGAAGCCGAAGCCCTTGGCATCGTTGAACCACTTCACTGTCCCAGTCAGCTTTTGAATTTCCCCGGGCACGGAGGTTGCGATTGAATCAGACATGCGGACTGCCCTCTACTCTGGTGTATTGGATTGATACTTACTACTTGGGTAAGC
>JAJUGB010000254.1 GCA_029268595.1 Alcaligenaceae bacterium
ATACGGCAGCAAGGGCAGTGCTCGCGCCGACGGCGCGCAGGAAGTTGCGGCGCTGCGTATCGTGCGGGAACAGCATGCGCATGACCGCAGACTCGACAACCCGGTTTTGCACCTGTGTCGCATCTGGCGCGGTGCCGGACTGCAGGCTGGCGGACGCATGGCGGTCGTGTTCTGCCTGAGTGCCGTGTCGGCCGCAAGTGCATCCATGGCGGGAGAGCCGCGAATCGGGATCAAAAGGATTGGAAAACAAAGGCATGGTGCGCTCCTGAGGGGGACACCTTGCATAACGCAATGGTCATGCCAATTTTGTCCCTTGAAACCTTCGGATGCGTGCGCTGTTTTGTATCCTCCGTGCTCAACGAGAGTGCCGGGCGCAGCTACGGCGCACTGCGGCTGTGCAAGGCCGCCGGATGCGTGCCCGCCGAGTGCTTTATCCGTGCCCCAGAATTTCGTTGAATTCCAGCACGTTTCGGTCGGGGTCCCGAATGAAGCAGACGCTGCGCCGACCGCTGCCCATCGTTACCGGGCCTTCACTGATCGGGATGCCCTCGCGCTCCAACCATGCCACCAACTCGTCCATGCTCTCTATGATGAAAGCTGCATGCGTGTAGCCCGGCCATTTATCGGGCGCATCGAGCAGGACATTACCTTCTCTCGCGGGCGTGCCGTTATAGATCAGGTGGAGCCGCAGACCTGTGGGATGGATCAGTCCACATGCCTTGGCCGCGGGCGCGAACTCCTGCGGGTCGCGCACGAACCCAAACTTGGCATAGAAGTTTTCCGCTGCATCAAGGTCAGTGACTCGGATGCCGAAATGGTCGAGTTGAAGCGTATCGAAATTCATTTTCATGACTCCTGAGAGGCACACGCAGGTCAGGCCTCAAGGCCTGCCGGTGTGCGGGTAAAGGGAACGAAGCCGGGCAGGCTTTCTATTTCGCGTAACCAGGCGCGAACTCGCGGATACCCCGACAAGTCGACGTTGCCTTCAGGTGCCCGCTCGGTATAGCTGTAGAGCGCAATATCCGCGATCGTCGGATCAGTGCGGCTGGCGAGCCAGCGTTGCGACCCCAACGTCTGCTCCATGACGGACAATGTGGCGTGGGCCCGCTGGATCACTTCGTCTGCGTCGAATTTGGCAGCGAATACGGTGATGAGGCGGGCGGCACATGCGCCATAGGCCAGCTTCCCGGCTGCCACCGATAGCCAGCGCTGCACGAGCGCCTCGCTATGGGGATCTGCAGGTAGCCAGTGGGAAGGGCCGATACGCCGAGCGATGTAGACCAGAATGGCGAGAGAGTCTGCAATGATGACCCCGTCATCGTCCAGTACTGGAACCTCGCCGAATGGATTCAGCGCCAGGAAGTCGGGACGCTTGTGGGCGCCCGACGGCATATCGACTTCGATGAGCTCATGCGGGACGGCAGCGAGCGACAAAAAGAGGGCTGCGCGATGGGCGTGTCCCGACAAATGGTAGTAGTACAGTTTCACGGCAAGGCTCCTGAGTGGGATGCCTCCATTCTGGAGCCCGCCTCTGTCGGCAACAATCTGCTAATTTCGCGATTCACTATTGCTTAAACCGCTATCAATCAATACCGGTAACCATGGATCAATTGCGTACGCTGAGGCTCTTCGTGGCCGTCGCGGAACATGCCAGTTTTGCTGAGGCCGGGCGTCGGCTGAACGCTTCCCCCACCACGGTATCGCGCACCATCGCTTCATTGGAGGCCAGGCTTGGCGTCCAACTGTTCATGCGAACCACGCGTAGCGTTCGGCTCACGGACGAAGGCGCATTGTTTTTGGAGCGTTGTCGTACCGGTATTGCCGAAATCGATGGAGCCTTCGATATCGTGCGAGGACGGCGCTCGGTGCCGAGCGGGATGCTGACGGTAACCGCGCCCGTCATGTTTGGGCGTCTGCATATCGTTCCCATCGCTGTTCAACTCATGCAGGAGCATCCCGATCTGCAAATCAGATTGCTGTTGCTGGACCGCGTGGTTAATCTGGTCGAGGAAGGCATAGACGTGGCGGTCCGTATTGCCGAGCTACCCGACAGCTCCCTTCATATGGCGCGCATCGGTGAGATCAAGAGAGTGCTCTGTGCAAGCCCCCGATATCTTGCAAAGCATGGTCGCCCTGCAACGTTGGCTGATCTCAAAAATCACGAGATGGTATGGGTGGAAGACGAAATAGGCCCACACCGGGGGTGGGGCCTGGATGATGTGCGCCGCTACGGACCTGCCGCCCGGCTGTCAATCAATAACGTTGAGGCGGCCATATCGGCTGCCGTTGCAGGGCTAGGCGTGATTCGGGCCTTGTCCTATCAGGTGGTTGACGAAATTGCGTCGGGGCGACTCGAACTTTTACTGACCGACGAGGCCGCGCAGACGCTCCCGCTCTCCCTATTGTTCCAAGGCGGCCGTCGGCACCACCCTAACGTTCGAGCCTTTGTTGAAGCGGCAAAGCGCCGCTTGCAGGGAGTCGAAATCTAGATCGCTCGAACGCCCACTGGCACTGGGCTTGCTGGCCCTTCTCCCGCTGTCTTTTCTCATCATCACCGAACCGGAATAGAGGAGGCGCCATGCAGCGCGAGCGCAATATCGCCTTGATCGTCGCAATAGCTCTGAACGCACTGTTTGGAATTGTGTTGGTGGCCGGAGGCGTCTGGCTCATCGCGCTGGGCGGGTCCTGGTATTACGCGGTAGCCGGCATTGCGATGTTGATCACGGCGCTTCTGCTATACCGGCGTCAGGCTTCCGCCCTGTGGCTATATGCGGCCCTGGTGCTTGCGACGTTGCTCTGGGCACTATGGGAAGCCGGCCTGGACTGGTGGCCGTTGGCGGCGCGCGGTGATGTACTCTTCCTGTTGGGGCTGTTTATGGCGACGCCATGGGTGACACGTCCCTTGCGTCAACGCACATCGGCATCCACGGATGGGCCGGGTAAGCGGGAGGGGCGCCGAGCCACCATGCCATTGATGGCTTCGTTGCTCTTATTCCTTGTCGTCGGAATAGCATCATGGTTTATAGATCCGCATAGCC
>JAJUGB010000255.1 GCA_029268595.1 Alcaligenaceae bacterium
AGAGTATGTCTTTTCTGACGTGTGGGTCGCGTGATCTGAAACATGGAATAGGTGAACATTATGGACACACAGAGCATCCAGCAGAACGACAGTCCTGCAGAAGTGTACGAGCGCTACCTCAGTCGCCCCATTGCGGATCCCTGGACGGGTGTTTTGCTTGAATTGGCGAATCCACAATCGGGTGAGCGCGTACTGGATCTTGCGTGTGGCACCGGCAGTGTTGCCAGGCAAGCGGCGCCCAAGGTCGGTGCGTCTGGACAAATTCTTGCTTTGGACATCAACCCAGCAATGCTCGAGGTCGGCCGTGCACAACCCAAACCTGAAGGCGCAGTCATTATGTGGCAAGAAGGCGATGCGACCAAACTGGACCTTCTGGACAAAGATTTTGATCTTGTGTTGTGCCAGCAAGGATTCCAGTTTTTCCCGCATCGGCTTGCATCGGCCAAGGAGGTAAGACGCGTACTTCGGGAAGAAGGCAGAGCCATTATTAGTGTGTGGCAGGCCTTGGAAAGGCACCCGCTTCACGAAGCCTTATTCACAGCGGTCGCACATCATCTGAATGTCCCGGTTGCCGATGTTGACGTCGCTTTTTCATTTTCAGATCCTGACGAGCTTTATGCACTGCTGCACAATGCCGGCTTTGAGCGCGTCAAAACTACGACCCGATCATTGTCTATTCGGATGTCAGAACCCCCCGTCGTCACAATAGATGTCCGCTCCATTGATTTCACTTTTTAGGGGGCGTTGGAGTGACAACATGCCGTCGTACAGCCCAGAGCTCAAAGCTCAAATCGTTCGCAAGATGATGCCGCCGAACCGCCAGACCGTGGCGAGCCTCAGCCAGGAGAGCGGCATCTCGCGCGCCACCTTGAATGCTTGGAAAAAGCAGTTTCGCAACCAAGGATTTGTCGTGCCCCACAAGCCCACTGAGCCCGATGGCTGGGATGCCAAGGCCAAGCTGGCCGCCCTCATTCAGACGGCGACCATGAATGAAGCCGAACGCTCGGCGTACTGCCGTGAGAACGGCCTGTATGTTGAACAACTCGATGCCTGGAAGGCAGACTTTGAGGCCTTGCTGGGCGACGATTCGCCGGCCAGCAAGGCCGAGCTGGCAGCTGAGCGTAAGAAGACCCGACGCCTCGAGAAGGAGCTCCACCGTAAGGAGAAAGCGCTGGCTGAGGCCGCCGCGCTGCTGACTCTCTCAAAAAAAGCGCAGGCCATCTGGGGCACCGGCGAGGACGATTGATCCCCGCACCGATGAAACAGATGGCCATCTCCCTAATCGATGAAGCCGTTCGCGCTGGTGCACGAGCCTGGCGAGCCTGCGCGGTGATGGGTATCAGCTGCCGCACCCTGCGTCGTTGGCGACAGGCCGACACCTTGGTGGATCGTCGCAAAGACGCGGCGCGTGCGCCCAGCCCCCGTCAGCTGACACCAGAAGATCGAGAACACATTTTGAAGGTCTGCAATCAACCCGAGTACCAGAGCTTGCCACCCTCTCAGATCGTGCCTCGCTTGGCCGACCGAGGCCAATATATTGCCTCAGAGTCGAGCTTTTATCGCGTGCTCAAGGCTTATGGCCAGATGAACCGCCGAGGCCGTGCACAGCTGCCTCGACACGTTGCCAAACCCAGGCCGCTTGCGGCCTGTGCGCCGAACCAGGTTTGGACGTGGGATATCACGTTTTTACCCAGCACGGTGCGGGGTCAGTTCTACCGTTTGTACATGATCGTGGACATCTACAGCCGCAAGATCGTAGGCTGGGAAGTGCATCACGACGAGCTCACAAGCCACGCTGCTGAGCTCATGCAAAAGACTTGTTTGCGCCACCGGGTACGCCGTGATCAGCTCGTTTTGCACGCCGACAATGGCAGTCCGATGAAGGGCGCCACCATGCTGGCGACTCTGCAACGATTGGGGGTCATGCCCTCCTTTAGCCGCCCGTCGGTGAGCGACGATAACCCGTACTCGGAGTCCTTGTTCCGGACCTTGAAGTACTCGCCCGCTTATCCGAAAAAGCCCTTTGCCGATCTGGCTGAAGCCCGTGCCTGGGTGCACCGCTTCGTGCGCTGGTACAACCACGAACATCATCATAGTTCCATCCGGTTCGTCACGCCCGCGCAACGCCACACTGGCTTGGAGAGGCAGATTCTGGCCGCTCGCAAAGCCGTTTATGACACGGCCAAACGAACGCTGCCTGCGCGTTGGAACGGCAGAACCACCCGAAACTGGGAGCCGGTCGGTACCGTCTGGCTCAACCCGTCGAAAGACGGCCAGGAAGACCCTTCAATTCTGAAGGCCGCTGCATGAGAAAGCGGACAACTTTGTTGACAAACACCGGAACCTGAAAAATTCGTTCATTATTCAATATTGGGCGCGGCGACATCCGTGCCGGCGTTTGCGTCGATGGACGCCTCGGAGCGCTTAGCTCTGGTGGAGAAAGTGGAAAGGGCAACGCGTCCTATCGTGCACCGTTTCACGTATGGGGATTCCGTCATCTTCCCGATGGACGCGAATATTGCAATCGCAACGTAGCCCGAAGTCGACGTGCTGAGAGTCGGCAGGGCAGTATTGACTTGGCTAACCAGCGTGGCGGCTCAAGCATTCAAGGATGCCAACTGCAGCATGACAATTTTGTAATCGGGCTGTCATGGCCTCGTCAGGAGCGTAAGACTAAAGTCCCATAACCGATGTCGCACCAACTGGGCGGACATTCTCACGGCAGGGCTGTAACAGGCTACGTCCTCAGTGCGCTTCTATGAAAAATGTCGAGCGCAATGGTCACGAAAATATGGCAAGTAAGGAAAAGCAGTGCTTGAAGTGAGCAATCTGGACTGCGTTCGTGGTGAACGACGCCTATTTCATGATGTGAGTTTCCTTCTAAGGTCTGGCGAGTGTCTACTGATAACTGGCGAGAACGGCAGCGGCAAAACAAGCCTTTTACGCATGCTTGTCGGCCTGACACCGCCCTTTGCAGGAACGAT
>JAJUGB010000256.1 GCA_029268595.1 Alcaligenaceae bacterium
GTGGTGCAGGCCGCAGTCCAACCCGGAGAGCGCAGATGTTTCATCCGCCTGAGTTTGCCAGCCATATACCCATTCGTGTATCTGTTCATCTGCGTGGTGGCGAGGCATGAGGCGTTTGCTGGCAGTTTTGCTGCTGGCGGTATCGCTCGCCTTGGTGATAACAGGCTTCTCGCGTCCAAAAAGCTTTGAGCAGCAGCTTCTGCACTTGCAAATAGCGCAGGTCCTGCCCGGGTATGCCCAAAGCATGTCTGACGAACCCGCGGCCGTGCAGGCGCTTTTGCTGATGTATGCCGATGACGACATACTACTGGCTAAGGCACGGCTTGCCTTGTTGCGCTATCCCGACATCGCGCGGCCAGTCCTTTTGACCTACGGCGATTCACTACGTTTCCAGGAAGTGCTTCGCAAATATGGCGAGGATGTTGTCCTTCCTATCCATTATTTCTTCACGAATCAGGTCTTTACGCTGCAGCTTATGCAGCAGCTTAATGATGCCGCGAGGTCTGCGCTCAGGGCCCTTCAGGGATTGTGGGCAGGCGAACCCATCCAGGGCAGCCCCAGCAACCCACCATTGTCGGCCGAAGAACGGGGAAACTACGCCATTCAATTTCTTCTGGATGAAGGCTACGATTTTCTTGGGCAGTTTGTCATGACTTCCAGCGGTCAGGTGGCTTGGGTGCAAACAGAACGTTTTCTCGAAGGCGTAAACCAATTCTTTGCCAGTGGCATCAAAGGGCTGGAAACCAAGTTGCGCAAGGACGAATCGGTTAGCGCCGGAGACATTGCTTGGGCGGCTGTGGACGTAGCCATTGGCGTGAGCGCGTTCAAGATATTGCGCATGGGCAAGACGGCCGCTGCGAGCGGCAAGACACTTACCTTCTCGCAACGGTCGGCAGCATTGGGGGCGGGCTTGTGGCGAGGCAGTACGATCGGCGCGCGTCTGGTGAAGTACGGCGCACCGGCAGTGCTAGCCTACATGGTCGTTCGGCACCCGAGCCTGATCAACTCCTTTCTGGTCAAAGCAGCCGATACCTTGGGTTTGCCCGCCCGTCTTGTGCAAGCAGTGGGGTGGACTCTGATACTGCTGCCCATATTACTTGTCCTCCGTATTCTGTTGCGGCCGCTAGCTTGGCTGTTGATCGGTACCGGCAGGGCAATTCGTTGGGGTGACCGGGCATTGAGCCGCGGGGCAGGCCGCCAGACATGAGAAGCTCGCGGCACACCGTTTCAAAAGACGATATCGAATTTACTGCGATCCGCGCCCAGGGCGCGGGTGGACAGAACGTGAATAAGGTGTCCAGCGCCGTTCACTTGCGGTTTTCGATCCCTGATTCTTCTTTGCAGCCCGAAATCAAAGAGCGTCTTCTGGCGCTTCGAGACCATCGGATAACGGAAGGTGGCGTCGTCGTGATCAAGGCACAGGAAAGTCGGAGTCAGGAAGCCAACAAGGTTCATGCCATGGCCCGCCTGCAAGAACTGATCGACAGCGTATCGCAGCCGCCTAAACCACGAAAGCCGACACGTCCAACCTTGGGCTCCAGGCGACGGCGACTTGAAGGTAAAGCTGCCAGAGGCGAAGTGAAGAAGTTGCGGGGGAAAGTGCTGTAATGTAGCAAGCGGTGGCTGACCGACCGACGGGAGGCGATATGGCACGCAAATACATTGATTGTCGCGATTATCCAAGTGAATTGAATTGCTCGGTAGCAATTTCAGCCGACAGCGAGAAGGGGCTTCTGGAAGCCGCTGTCCAGCACGCCGTGGCCGTGCATGGTCACGAGGATTCGTCCCAATTCAGAGAGCAGTTAAAGTCCGTTATGAAGGATGGCAATCCATCAAGTTAGAAGGTTGCTTGAGATGTCGAATCGCACACAAGCGCAGCGAGGCTGAATCGGCCTCTGTGCAGTGCATAACGCCAACCTCGAACGGGTTGGCGTTTTTACTTTAGTTTTGAAGTCATCTGGAGGAGTCGAGCTTCGTATCTCGGTATATTTATGCTTGGCGTTGCTACGCTTAACGCTGCAGCTGATTCACTTGCGTCAAAAGTCGCTCGCGAGTGTGGTGCGAGTGGCGACGCGTCAGGGCCACAAAATTTTCTTCATCGCCCAGGGCGAAAGCTTGTGCGAGCTTTACATGCTCTTCTTGAGGTTTGCGTACGTTACCCGTCATGCGGCTTTCTGCGCGCGTGAATAGCTCGATCAAGTTGTACGAATGACGCCAGGCGTTCAAGTGATGCGGGCTGGCTGATGGCTCCAGCAGAGCCTGGTGGAAGGACGTATGTAAGTCGTGCCACTTTGCGAGGCTGGCCAGATCGGTGAGGTCTGGGGTGGTCGATAGCTCGTGGACAGTTTGATACACCCTGGATATGTCCGCTTCAGTTCGTCGTCGGATTGCCCGCCGTGCCAGCTCTGACTCCAGAAGGCAGCGCAAGTCGAAGACCTCTTCAATTTGTGCCGGCTCAAACTCCACTACTGCGTAGCCGCGATGCGGGCGTGATGTCACGATGCCGTCGGCTTCAAGACGTGACAAGGCTTCGCGCACGGGGCTCCGACTAACTCCAAGGTGGGTTGCGATATCTTCCTGTCGCAAAACCTGGCCCGGCTTAAATGCCCCGTTCAAGATGGCGGACTGCAAACGTTCATAGATAACGATGGGCAAGGTGCTCGTATTAGTGGCTTCGAGGGCGGTCATATGTTTCGGCGGGTGACCCTAGCCGATTGTATACATTAAGTAAAAATGATTAGTTGTATGCAAAGCGAACTGTTGGGTCAGGGAGCAATTAAAAAGGACTATCTGAATTTATCGAGAACCAATGTCCTTATCTTACGCGCATATAGCGGGGTTAAGGCCGCGATCGTCCTCCGGGATAACACCTATTTCCAGTCTAAAGA
>JAJUGB010000257.1 GCA_029268595.1 Alcaligenaceae bacterium
AACCGCCAACTCAAAGCGACGAGTTGCGTCGCCCACGTGAGTGCGCAACGAAATGTCCATGAGGGTTGGACCGGTATCCGGCATGTTTGCGTCAAGGCCGGAAACCATGTCGATCCAGTATGGTTTGAGAGGTCGGGTCAGACAGAAACTCAAGAAACTCGGCGGCAAGTGCACCGTGTTTTGACTCTCTCGTTACTGCCGCTGGGTAGCTGACTACTTCGTCGCCCACGTCATGCATCAAGATCCGCACCGTCTTTCCTGCGACGGCAGCATCGGAAGCATAGACAAAGCCTGCATCCACTTCGCCTCGTCTAACGTAATCGAGCACCTGCCTTACGCTGTCGGCGTAAATCATACGCGCCTGCAAAACCTGCCAGATACCCGCCTGTTCCAGCGTGGCCTTGGCATAGCGTCCCGCAGGCACCGTTTCGGGGCGGCCCAGTGCAACACGTTCGTAGGCATCATGCGTCAAAGCGCCAAGCTCAGCAATTCCCGGCTGCGGCGGGCCTCCTGAAAGGGGACCGATAAGCACCAGGGAATTCTTCGCAAAATCGAGGCGGGTCGACGCATCAATTAGATATTGTTCTTGTGCCTTGTCCATCGTCAGTGGGTCGGCGCTGATGAACACATCAACCGGCGCACCTTGAGCGATCTGTTGCAGTAAGGTGCCCGAAGCGCCGAAATTCAAGACGACCTGGACGTGCGAGTGACGTGATTCAAAATTCGCAGCAACTTCTTTAAGCGCATCCACCAGGCTAGCGGCCGCCGAGACGGTCAGCGTGTCCGCCCGAGCATAAACAGGAAGGCTAACGAGGCAAGCAAGGAAAAAGCTTAGTAGCTTGTGCATGATGATTCCTCGTCAGCAGGTGCTGAAAACCGATCGGCGTCCGGCATCATGAGAGACGGGGCGAAAGAAAGCGGTTGGATAGTACCAACACCGCTACTGATATGACTGACGTCAGGATAACTAGTGTCAGTGCGAGTTGGTCGTTGCCTGCCTGGCTGGCGTTATAGATGGCCATGGACAGCGTTTCAGTGCGGCCGGGGATGGAGCCAGCCACCATAAGCGATGCGCCAAATTCTCCCATTGCACGAGCAAAGGCCAACAAAGTGCCGGCAAGAATTCCAGGCCAGGCCAGCGGCAGGGTTACCCGCAAAAACACAGAAAACCGGGACTGTCCCAATGTAGTGGCCGCCGCTTCAAAAGTTGTGTCGACGGCGTTGAATGCAGCGATGGCCGATTTCAGCACGAGCGGCAGGGCCACAATGGCGGACGCAACGACTGCTCCGTGCCAGCTGAAGATAATGGTGTAGTCGAAGTGCTGGTAGAGCCAAGAGCCAAGCGCGCTGCGCCGGCCCGCCAGCACCAGGATGGCATAGCCGACCACCGTGGGGGGCAGCACCAGCGGCAGCATGCAGATCGCTTCGAGCAAGCCTCGGCCCGGAAATCGCCGGCGCGACAGCAGCAGCCCCAAGGCCACACCGGCCACAAGCGCGAAGCCCGTCGCACAGAAGGCAACCTTAAGTGACAGAGTGAGCGGGAACCAGTCAAAATTCGCGGGCATCATGCGCTGTATACAGTGGTATATAGCGGCAGATTATAGCGGCGAACTGAAGGGCAGGATTGAAACCTAATCCCGGATCAATTTTTTCAACACAGCAATTTCTGCAGTCGCGGCCTTAAAAGCCAGTTCTTCGGCGCGCCGATAATGCGCGACCACCAAACGGCCAGTTTCGGTAAGCCGGGTACCCCCGCCGGCAGCACCACCTTCTGTCGATTCGACCACCGGCTGGGCAAAAGCGCTATTTGTCTCATCCATCAGTAGCCACGCACGGCGATACGACATTTTGAGCTCCCGTGCTGCGCCCGAAATGGAGCCGGTACGTTCGATAGCCTCCAGCAACGCGACTCGCCCCGGTCCGAGTGCGATTTTCCCATCGTGGTAAAGGCGTATACGAAACTGAGCGTCTGGGCTGTCGGCCATGGCGGTTCACCGTGATAGGCGCCCAAGAGCGGCGATGTCGCCAGGGAGCCTTTAGGGTGCCAGAAGGATGAGGTGATAAAGGATTATACGAACGCCCTGGCGCTCTCCGGGCACGTGATTTGCCTTACACCAAGTGACAAGCGGTCACACTAAGGAAAACGTCATGTACAAGCCAAGAGCTCAAAGAATACTAAAACCTTCGCACCTGTGGCGCCTTACCTGCGCGTCGATTCTTTTGTCTGGTTTGGCAATAAGCTCAGCTGGGTGTACCACCCCACCCAGCAACCGAGATCAAAGCCCCAACGCCACAAAGAGGACGTCCTCCTTGGAAGCGCCGGTTTTACCAGGAGCGGCTTACACAAATCTGGATGTTCTTCGCGTGGGTGATGAATCGTTGTTGCAACAGTCAATGATTGGTGCATCGGCTCTTGATGCAGGGGCACAAGCCGCGTCAGAGCCGTCGGTTCAGCCAGTGGCAGGTGCGCCGTCCGACGACGCCGTGGGGCCGGACGCCCCGCCCCTCGGTCCCGTCCAGGGAACTTAAGTCAGACCGCGTAACGCGGCCAGGGGCTGGGTCGGCGGCGTCCATTTCCGCCAATGCCAGTTCCGTGATCATCTGCGTCTGAATGGCTGAAAACGCAGGATCGTTCCAACGGTTCTGCGGCTCGCGAGGGTCGTTGCGCGGATCGAGTAGGGCCTCTGCTAGTCCTGTTCTACACGGGCAAGTAAGGCTTTTCCTGTTTACGCCTCGCGAAACCCGGCCCTGAAACGGAAAAAGCCTTGCTGAAAAACAGCAAGGCTTCGGAATTTTTTGGCGGAGCGGACGGGACTCGAACCCGCG
>JAJUGB010000258.1 GCA_029268595.1 Alcaligenaceae bacterium
CAGCTTCTCGACCTGTACCGGGCCACACCAACCTTCTATGCTGTGTTCCTCGAGGGGTAAATCCTTGGTCGCCTCGTACGTGAGCAAAGCAGCCACCTCTTGAGACATCTCGCGAAAGTTCTTGGTGCTGAGATCGTGCCGGCGCATAAGCCCGAGCTTATGTCGAATGAGAGGGTGGCGAATTTCGTGGATGGGCATATGTTCGTTCTTTTACCGAGCAATGTGAAGAAATAAAAATACCAGTTAACGGGATACAAGCCAGGATATCAGCGCGTCGTCAAACGGGCGCACCGCGGGCGCATTGTCATTATTGACGATGCTGACAACCACATAGCGCTTGCCGCTGGTGCCAAGTACGTATCCGGCAATGGCACGCGTGTCTCGCAATGTTCCGGTCTTTAAATGGGCCATGCCCCGCGCTTCACCATTACGCAGCCGACGGCGGACCGTTCCGTCCACCCCCGAAATGGCTAAGGAAGAGACGAATTCGGGCATGAGCGGTGAACGCCAGGCAGCCTGCAACATATCGGCCAATCCATTGGCCGTCACCCGGGCAGTGCGTGAAAGGCCGGCGCCATTATCTATATGCCATCCCCGGGTGTCGACCCCCTGACTCTGAAGAATTGCCATCGCCGCCTGGGCCCCCGATACCGGGGTGGCGCCCGGCCCCGATGTTTCGGCCCCCAGCGTCAGCAAGAGGTTGCGAGCCATCACGTTATTGCTGCGCTTATTGATGACTCGAATGGTATCGGCAAGTGTTTCCGATTCGGTCCAAACCAGCGCCTGAGCGTTCGCAGGCGCCCTGCCTTCAGATATGCCTTTGCCCAGCGTGCCGCCCAACTCCTTCCATAGCGATTCAAACACGGCGGAGAACAGTCTGGGCTGGGATTGAATGAGCCGATAGACGCTGAACTCGCCGCAGGAACCAGCCGCTTGACCGGCCACTTGCACTTGCACTTCTTTTCCCGTGTTGATCACTTGAGTATCAATTGACGGAGATCCGGGACAGACCGCGTCGCTCCATTGGACCGTGCCAGTTACCCGAACACCAGGTAGAGGTGGATCAAGTACCGGCACCCACTTTCTGGCCCCCGCATCTGGCTGAAACAATAGTCGCATGGCGCCCAGGTCGACCATCAAAGCGTCCGGGCTGGCGTTGTATGGCCGATCGCCAGAGGCGTCGAAGTCGTTGGGATTGATTGCGACAGAGCCGAAAATGGAACGGTCCAAGATGACCTCTGTAAGGTTCTTGACCCCCCGTAGACGCAAGTCGCGCAGCAGCGCCCAAAGCTCCTGAGTAGTAAGAAAAGGGTCGCCCCCGGCCTTGACATAAAGCGGCCCGCTCAGTGTGCCTTGCGCATCAACCCGAGCGCCGCTGCGGGCAAGTAAGGTCGTCCGCCACCGGTAATCCGGGCCCAGACCCGCCAGCCCGGCCCACGTGGTCACCATTTTCATGACCGAAGCAGGATTGCGCGGTAGGTTGCCGTTGATTTGCAGGATGGTCGGTCCGTCCACCTCTCTTACCACTAACGACAAGGCACTCTGCGGCAATTTCGTTGCATTCCAACGCGATTGCAATTCCGCGGGAAGGACGCCGCCCGATTGGGCCTGCACCGACGATGCCCAAGTAATGGCAAGCGCTGCTGCTGTCGCTACGGCGCGTCGCAAGTAGCGCCCTACTTCCGTACGCTTTAATGGCGCAAAATCAGCCATGCTTTCTGCTTCCTGTCGAGCGTGAAAATACGTCAGCATACCGAAAGACACCGCTCTGTGTGTGGCATCGAGACCTGAATTTTCATCAAGGCTTAAAATACCCGGCGCAACCCTAGCGCCTGTCGGCGCCCACCTCTAATACAGTCCGTGAACCCTTCTCTTCATCTTTCGCAGTTCGACTATCACCTGCCCCCTGAACTTATAGCTCAAGAACCGGCCGCCAGTCGGGCGGCCAGCCGCTTGTTGCATCTGGATGCGAATGGCGAGCTTCACGATAGGCAATTTGTCGATTTATCGCATATTCTCCGGCCCAATGATTTGCTGGTGTTCAACGACACCCGGGTCATCAAGGCCCGGCTGCAGGGACAGAAATTGAGCGGCGGCAAGGTTGAGATCCTGATTGAGCGCATCGTCGATCCCACCGTAGCGCTGGCCCACGTGAAAGCCAGCAAATCGCCGAAGGCAGGAGCTCGTCTACTAATCGCCGATGCGTTTGAGGTGCTCGTACGAGGACGCGAAGGCGAACTATTCGAACTGGAGTTTCCCGGACGTGTCCTCGATTTGCTAGACGAATACGGCGCCACACCTTTGCCGCCGTACATTACCCATGCCGCCAGCGTCCAGGATGAAGAGCGCTACCAGACCGTCTACGCACAGAAGCCCGGCGCGGTTGCTGCGCCCACGGCCGGCCTGCACTTCGACCAGGCGACGCTGGATCGCTTACGCTCCATGGGCGTCCAACAAGCCTTCGTCACCCTTCATGTAGGTGCGGGCACCTTTCAACCGGTGCGCGTGGACGACCTTTCACAGCATCAAATGCATGCGGAACGATACTCCGTACCGCAAGACACCCTGGCAAAAGTGCAGGCGACTCGTAAAGCCGGCGGCAGAGTGGTGGCGGTGGGCACGACCAGCGTACGGGCTCTGGAAGCGGCCGCTCAACAACAAGGGGGCAAAGATACGGTCGTTGGCGACCCCGTCGTTCGCGACCCGGTCGAAGGGGATACTCGCCTTTTCATTACGCCGGGCTACCATTTCGCCTTTGTGGACGCGCTGATCACCAATTTTCACCTGCCGCGCTCCAC
>JAJUGB010000259.1 GCA_029268595.1 Alcaligenaceae bacterium
GAGAAACAGGACGTTCATTTGTGGTTGGTACCTAAAGTATCGAGTTCACGTTTGATGGCGACGCGGTCGAGCGTCGTCAGCGGCAAGCTGGTAAAAATCTTGATCCGATTTGCGATCTGTCGAAAAATCTTGTCGAAACGGTCACGCTTTTCTTCGGGCGTTCCTTCGCTCGCTGAGGGGTCTTCAAACCCCCAGTGTGCCGTGATGGGTTGACCCGGCCATACGGGACACTGTTCGCCAGCTGCACTGTCGCACAGCGTAATAACGAAATCCATTTGTGGTGCATCGGCGAATTCATCCCAGCTTTTGCTACGCACATTGTCGGTCGGCAGTTGGACTGACGTAAGAAGCTCTAGCGTCAGCGGGTTCACTGCGGTGCCAGGGTGGCTGCCCGCGCTGTATGCACGGAACCGACCATTACCCAGTTGATTGAGCAACACTTCGGCCATGATGCTGCGCGCGGAATTTCCGGTGCATAGAAACAGGGTGTTGTATGGTTTGTCTGACATGGCGAACAAATTTCCTTTGAACTGCAGCGCCAGGGTGGCGATGACCTAATAGGGTTACCCGCGATTTTGTTCGGCGGGAGAACAGACTTCCAAGTTGACCGGCAAGCATGGGTTACCGCCGCAACAGTTTTCCGTGAGATAGGCCAGAAGGGAATTCATGGCGGCATACTGCACCGAATAGGACACGAAGCGGCCTTCCTGGTGGGATGACAGCAAGCCTGCGTGGACGAGCTCTTTGAGATGAAAGGTGAGCGATGAGGGAGGTATATCGAGCAATTCTGCTAATCGCCCCGCGTGTAAGCCTGCAGGACCCGCCTGCACAAGATGACGATACGCCTCGAGCCTTTTTTCGTGAGCGATAGCCGCGAGTAGTCGCACAATGTCTTTCGTTTCCATGTTTCGATAATAGCAGAAATATCAAATACTAGGCTGTGGTGACAGGGATTTAGGTTGATATGAGCAGGCGCCATCTAGCTGCAACACCTAAGAATGACAAGGCGGTGAGAGTACCCAGCAACATTGCCCGCCCGAGGTCGCTCAGCACTATTGCTAACCCCAAGGGGGCAATGGCTTAAGCGATAAGCATGGGGGCGCGCCAATAGCGTCTGCGGCCAACGATCAAGTTGTCGTTTTCCGAAGACGGCTGCACGGACGAGTAGAAGTCAACTGCAGTACAACTATGAACACATCATTTGCCTTCAATCAGTTCGCCGAATAGCTCCTTGACCTTGGCTTTGGCATCGGTCAGCGCCACGCGGCCTTGCTCGGTGATCTCATACACCCGCCGACCCCGTCGACCGGTGCGCTCATGCCGTGAAGTGAGATAACCCTTCTTTTCCAATCCGTGCAGCATTGGATACAAGGTGCCCGCGCTGATCTCGTAACCGTGGTGTCGCAATTCCTCAATGATGCCGAGGCCGAAGATGGGTTCTTCGGCTGCGTGATGCAGGATGTGCAAACGGATCAACCCGCCGTAAAGGTCTTTGTCGGTCATGCTCGGAACCTCACAGGGTCACACTTAACAACCAGCCCGCGATACCACTGCCAACCACGACCAGCCACGGCGGCAGCTTCCAGAACATTAGGGAAACCAGCGCCACAAGAGCCAAGCCGAAGTCTTGCGGCGCATGAACCGCGCTCGTCCATACTGGTTGATAGAGGGCGGCCAGCAGCAGGCCAACCACGGCTGCATTGATGCCCAGCAACGCTGCTTGCGTGCGGGTGTTGCGGCGCAGACGTTCCCAGAACGGCAAGGCACCCACGACCAGCAGGAAGGACGGCGCGAAGATCGCCAGCATGCAGACCAAGCCACCCAACCAGCCGGAAGGTGTCTGATTCATCGAAGCGCCGAGAAACGCCGCGAAGGTGAACAGAGGACCAGGGACGGCCTGCGCGGCACCGTAGCCTGCCAGAAATGCATCATTGCTGACCCAGCCGGAAGGCACGACCTCGGCTTGCAGCAACGGCAGCACGACATGCCCGCCACCAAAGACCAGTGATCCGGCCCGGTAGAAGGCATCGACCATAGCCAGCGTCTGATTCGGGAACATGGCTGTCAACAACGGCAACCCGATCAGCAGCGCAAAGAACAGTGTCAGCCAGAACAAGCCAACGCGACGCCGCATGGCAATCGGCAACGGGTCATGCGCTGCCCCCTGCTGAGGTTTGAACAGCAACAGGCCAATGCCCCCCGCAATGGCGATGACTCCCACCTGCCCCCAAGCGGATGGCACCAAAAGCACAAAGCAGGTTGCCGCCGCCATGACGGTGATGCGTGGTGCGTCTGGACAGAGATTGCGAGCCATCCCCCATACGGCTTGCGCGACTACCGCCACGGCCACCACCTTTAATCCGTGTAGTACGCCAGCGGGCATCGCATCCCCGTAATTGGCCATCCCCAGCGCAAACAGGATCAGCGCAATCGCTGAAGGCAGCGTGAAACCCGCCCACGCAGCCAACGCCCCGGCATAGCCGGATCGGGACAGCCCAATTGCGATGCCGACCTGACTGCTGGCCGGCCCCGGCAGGAATTGGCAAAGGGCGACCAAATCCGCATAGCTGCGCTCGGTCAGCCACTGCCGCCGCGTCACAAACTCATCGTGAAAATAGCCCAAATGGGCAATCGGGCCTCCGAAAGAGGTCAGGCCCAATCGGAGAAAGATGAGAAAAACCGCCCACGGGCTGTGGTCGGACTTCGTGGTATCGGTCATGGTCGCATCTTAATTTCTGGATTCATTGGACTATAATAATCGAGTTTCGATAACGAGATAC
>JAJUGB010000260.1 GCA_029268595.1 Alcaligenaceae bacterium
GCCGCAAGGCTGTCAAATGCGTTGTTCGAGCGCGGTATTAACGTGCAGCCGATTGTCTACCCCGCTGTTCCGGAAAAATCGGCGAGGCTTCGGTTTTTTATGTCGTGTGAGCACACTGAAGAACAAATTGACTTTACTGTGCAGGCAGCCGCTGAGATTTTGGGGTAGGACGGCGCTCGGGAAACTTGCACAGCGGTCCGCTGCAGCTTCAGGTCACAGAAAAGCCAGCCTTCTCTCGAAGGCTGGCCGGTCCTAACTCGATGCTTTAACAAGCACCTGATGCGGACGTATGAACTACCCGAGGATGTTCTCCACTGGCTGTTCCACGATATTGCCTAGGTCTGGCACGCCGATAACTGTAAGGCTGCCAATATCTCCCGTGTAGCCTGTTATCTCAATAATCGTATCGGACGAAGCGTCGAAGCCTGCCGTCCCATCATTGAGCGCCACAAAAGTACGAGCGCCGCCTTCAGTGGTGAAGTACGCACCGCCGTGCGAGCCAAAGGTTTCAGCTGTCAGTGCATTGGCGATTGTGGCGGCTTCCAGGTCGGTGAGGTCCGCCGCATTGTAGAAGTTGCCCGCTGTGACGAGGGTGTGCGAAACCAGGTGGTCCTGTCCAATTTCAAAATCAATAATGCGGTCTAGGTTGGCCAGATTCGAATCACCGGCGTCACGAACGACGAAGGTGTCCACGCCGCCGCCACCCTTCAGTATGTCTGCTTGCGCACCACTCAAAAGGAACTGGTTACCGTCGCCACCTATTAAGGCCTCAGGCGCATCATCATCCGCGCGCAGAATGCCGCCGGAAGCGATATTCACTTTCATGGAGTTATAGTCTTCGAACCCGGGAATATCGGGCAAGACAAACTCCATGGTGTCGCCACGCGCACCCGAAATCTGGAGCTGAGCAGCTTCGCCACTCAGCCACACGCCGACGTTGTCACCAGTGTAGCCGTCCCAGGTCCAGCTTTCGCCATCGTGATCAGCGCCACGCACTTCGATTTGGAAGGGGTTAAGCCCTTCTATCTGGCTAAGGTCGATTACATCTCCCTGTTCGAAGCTGTAGTCATCGACCGTGATGAACTGCACAGTGGCAGGGTCGGCCTCAATAACAAAGGAATCTGCGCCTTCTCCGCCCAAGGCAGTCTGGCCATCGGTGATCGTAATGGTGTCGTCGCCAGCCCCAGCATCTATAGTTAGATTAACGACGTTCCAGCCACTGGCATCGATATTATCGGCTTCGTCGCTACCAAGTGCACGAGCCTCGCCTTCGCCTGTGATATTGAGCGTGCCAATGTCCGTATAGGAACCTACGAGCACTTGCTCTGCCGCCAATTCAACGGTCGCCGTTCCATTCAAGGAAACCGTGATGCCCGCCAGGAAGTTGCCCTGGGCGAACGCACCTTGTCCGTCTTGATTAATCAGCATAATTTCGCCGGTAGCACCCGGGAATGCTACTGCACCACCTGGAAGTACTTCAGCAGCAAAGGGTTGCTCAAAGTACTCAGGTAACCTTACCGGCTCTGCGGGCTGCCAACCTTCGGGTACCGACAGCTGCGTGCCCTCGACGGGGACAAAGTCCTGTGGGATGGGCCAATCTGCGGGCAACTGGAAGCCCTCCGGCGCCTCGAATTGGGGAAGGAAAGGTGAAACCTCGGCCATACGCGCAAGCGCAGCATCAGTATTACCGTCTGCGACGGCTTGCTGGTACACAGGGTCATTCACAAACTGCTCACCGCTCACACCGTTACCCAATGGGCGCCCTTCAAGCACACCATGAATCAACAAGTGGGCCAAGCCAGTCGTTTCGCCCGCCTCTACCGCCTGGCGCACGTCTTCATTTGCCGTGAGATACGCACCAATAGAAATCGCCGCGTTCAGATTTCTATCCTCTGCCGCCCCGTGCCGCATGAAATGCTGCACAGCGCCAGCATGGCTACCTTGCACCGCTTCATTAACATCGGGATTCGCAGCTAGATAGTGCGCTGGGTTGAAGGATGTCAGCGGGGAACGCCCTTCAGTCTGGCCCCAGGCTTGAAAATGCTCATATGCCGAGCCGTTGCCCGCTTCAACCGCTTCCCTTACATCAGGGTTAGCCGCGAGGTAATGCTCAACATTGAAATACGGGCTTGCGTCACGACCTTCCAAATGGCCATGTAGTTCAAAGTGTTGATAAGCAGAAATATCTGTACCCGAGATCGCCTCAGCGACATCCGGGTTACGGGCCAGATAAAACTGTGCGTCAAACAAGGGGGAAGGAGAGCGACCTTCATGCATGCCGTGCAATTCAAAATGCAGCTCGGCCGGTGTATCCGTTCCCTCTATCGCTTCAGCCACATCGGGGTTGCGGGCCAAATACCATTCTTGATCAAAAAACTTTACTGCCATGTGGAACCTCCTTGAAACCAGGATTCTTGGGGTACTCCTGGTTCAGTGTATGGATGGCCCATGGCAGGCTCAAACGCCCAATTGTCTTGAAATGCGAATACTGCTACGAAGGCGGTGACATATAAATAGCGTTTACCGTTCGGAATGCAACCGATGCTTTCCGGCGAAAATCGGCCTCGTGCCCTAGGGTTTACGCTGACGCCGCCTTCCAATGCGGCCCTGCGGCCGACACCGGGAACCATTTTGAAATGTCTTGACGGTATGGCCCAGGGGTGGATCCCGTATCTATCCGTAGCATTACGAGACAGGCCTATTGCGCGTCTATCGGCCCTTCCGTAC
>JAJUGB010000261.1 GCA_029268595.1 Alcaligenaceae bacterium
CCATGTGGACAACCAACGACTGCTAAAGCCGACTCTCAGTACCGCCACCTACCTGGCAACGCTGACCTCTTGCAAATCCCACCGCGGCTTCACAGTAAACGCGTGATGTGACCCCTTCAAATCTTCCAGCCCCGCCAACACCCGCTGTGCCGCAGCAAAAGCGATCATCGCCCCATTATCCGTACACAGCTGCAGAGGCGGAAAATACACCTTACCTCCGAGACCTTGCATGGCCGCCTGCAGACGTTCCCGCAAGTGCCGGTTCGCGCCGACTCCCCCTGCGACAACCAGATGCTTCAGGCTAGTCTGCTGCATCGCTTTAATAGACTTGGCCGCCAGCACATCCACAATGGCCGCCTCCGTCGCCGCCGCCAAATCCGCACGATCCTGTGCTTCAAGAGCCCCAGCCGAATCCTTGCGCAACTGATTGAGCCGAGTCAGAACAGCTGTCTTTAGTCCGCTGAAGCTGAAGTCAAGGTCGCGACTATGCAGCATGGGCCGAGGAAGGTCAAAGCGTGATGCATCACCCTCTTCTGCCAGACGAGACAGCGCCGGCCCGCCGGGATACCCCAGGCCCATCAGCTTGGCGCTCTTGTCGAACGCTTCGCCCGCCGCGTCGTCCAGCGTTTCACCGAGCAGCTCGTAGCTCCCTACCCGTTCGACTTTCATCAGTTGGGTGTGCCCGCCCGACACGAGCAGGGCGACGAAGGGAAACGGCGGACGTGGTTCGGCCAGCAATGGAGAAAGCAAGTGGCCTTCGAGGTGATGGACTGGTATGGCAGGCAGCTGCAAAGCCCATGCTACGGATTGGGCAACGCTGGCGCCCACGAGCAAGGCTCCGGCCAGCCCCGGTCCTGCCGTATAGGCAATAGCGTCAATATCGTTCAGCGTCAGCCCTGCTTTGCCCAGCACCTCTCGTGTCAGGGGCAGCACCCGCTGGATGTGGTCTCGTGAAGCCAGTTCCGGGACAACGCCTCCATAGGCTTCGTGCATGGCTATCTGGCTGTGCAAGGCGTGCGCCAACAAACCCTGCTCGGTACAGACGACGGCAACGCCGGTCTCGTCGCAAGAGCTTTCAAATCCGAGAATTTTCATGATACGTAAGTGTACATCCCGGGCCAAAACCGACTTAGAATGCTGGCTGTTTTACGAGATGTGTCTTTTGCAATAACTAACAGTTGGGGACAACCTAATGTTTGAACGACTATTCCGATTACGCGAGCACGGCACCACCGCTCGCACCGAGATATTGGCGGGGATCACCACCTTCCTGACGATGTCTTATATTATTTTCGTCAACCCGGCCATCTTATCGACGACCGGCATGGAGCACAGCGCCGTCTTCGCGGCCACCTGCCTGGCCGCCGCCCTAGGCACGCTGATTATGGCCTTTGTGGCCAACTGGCCTATCGGTATGGCGCCCGGCATGGGTTTGAACGCCTTCTTTGCGTTTACGGTGGTCGGCGCCATGGGGTACAGCTGGCAGCAAGCCCTGGGCGCGGTGTTTATCTCGGGCGTCGTCTTCGTCATCCTCACCGTCACCGGCATACGCTCTTGGTTGATCGAGGGGATTCCAAAGTCCTTGCGTTCGGCCATCGCGGCCGGTATTGGCCTGTTTCTGGCCATCATCGCCTTGGGACCCACTGGCGCAGGCATTGTTGTCGCACACGAAGCCACGGTAGTAGGCCTGGGCGACCTAACCGCCCCCTCTACCTTGTTTGCCATTTTTGGCTTCTTCTTGATTGCCGCTCTGGACGCGCTCAAGGTTCGAGGCGCGATCCTCATCGGTATCCTGGTTGTGACCGTTCTTTCCATGTTCACGGGATTGAACGAATTCCACGGCGTTTTCGCCCCGCCCCCCAGCCTGGCGCCCACTTTCATGCAGCTGGACATCATGGGCGCACTGAGCACCGGCTTCTTCCATGTAATTCTGGTTTTAGTACTGGTCGAAGTTTTTGATGCTACCGGCACCATGATTGGCGTGGCCAAGCGCGCCGGCCTTATTCCGGAAGGCAAGCCGAATCGCCTCGGACGTGCCCTCTTTGCCGACAGTACCGCCATTGTGGCAGGCTCTATGCTGGGGACAAGCAGTACCACTGCCTATATCGAAAGCGCATCGGGCGTCCAGGCCGGAGGCCGTACGGGGCTGACCGCTGTAGTGGTAGCCGCTCTGTTCCTCTTGGCCCTGCTGTTTTCGCCACTGGCGCAGTCGGTCCCGGGCTTTGCCACCGCGCCGGCCTTGCTGTATGTAGCCGGTCTGATGCTGCGTGAAGTCGTTGAAGTCGATTGGGCGGACATCACTGAAGCCACCCCGGCAGCATTGGCAGCCATCATCATGCCCTTCACCTACTCCATCGCCAACGGCTTGGCCTTCGGCTTCATCAGCTACGTTGTACTTAAGGCCATTACCGGACGCTTCCGCGAAATCCATCCCGCAACGCTTATCGTGGCGATTCTTTTCGTCGTCAAATATGCGTTCTTCCCCGAATAACTCGTAAAGCTGTGTAAAAAATAAAGCGCTACACTGGTTATTCGTAGTACTGTGGAACAGTACCTTTTTAAGCGGCTGCTATAGCCGCTTTTTCTTTTACGGGATACTTATGAGCACCATCGATTTGAACAAAGAGACGTTTCAGGAAGCCATCCAGGATGGCAA
>JAJUGB010000262.1 GCA_029268595.1 Alcaligenaceae bacterium
GATCGGCAGCTCGAGTGCCTTGGCGATACGTGCACGCGCCAGAAAGACCGTTTGGGTTGAAGTCCACACATGCAAGCGATGGTCGTCGCCCAGCGCCGCAACCGACACCATGGGTTCTAAGTACCCGGGGTATTGGGCGGGGGTACTGTATGTGGCCTCTCGAACCAGATCAGCCGACGCAAACGCTGCCTCCACATCCCCACGATCAAACTTGATTTCGTGCGCTATATTGTTTTCCCGTCCGGGATGAACTGTCTTCGCTGTGGGCAACAGCGCTTCTTCTGGCGTCAATATGGGCGGAAGCTCTTCATACTCGACGCGTATCAGGTCCAGAGCCTCACGCGCGACCGCTTCGCTGACGGCGGCAACGGCCGCGACCTCCTCACCGGCAAAGCGGACCACGTCTTTGGCGAGAATGTAACGTTCTTTGATATGCCCGCCACCCCATGGGGTGGCGGGCGCATCCTGTCCCGTAAGCACGGCTTTCACACCCGGCAGCGCCTTGGCGGCCGAGGCGTCAATGCTGACGATTCGAGCATGGGGATAAGGACTTCGAAGTACGGCCCCGTGAAGCATGCCCGGCAGTTTGAGGTCGCCGGCATACTGGGCGCGACCCAACACCTTTGCCAGGTGATTGACCTGCGGAATCTCCTTGCCGAGAGTGGAGTGCCTCGACGTGGCCTCCAGGACCACTCTTTCCTTTACGGAAGTGCTCATTGCTCACCTCACTTGACTGTTCGAATCACGCTTTAGCCATTGGACCGCTTCCGCCACCGATTGCCATTGCGCCATAACACACATGCTGGACTCCTCAAATTGATTAATCAACTATCAGTACTACTTATTGACTTGTCAATTTGATCGGTATAAATACAATGGAGTGAGCGCGATCCCGCGTCAATTGATAAGGCAGCCGTGACGTCCACCCCCCTCTCTCGTTGTCCCTGGGAACACATCGAAGCCGATGGCTCCAATCTCAGTGTCGAAGATTTTCTTTCGGTGCCCATCGTGCGCATAGCCGCACATCTGAAGCGCTTTCCGGGCATCTATGCAAGCAGTGCCGGTCTGACCCTTCCACAATGGCGTCTGCTCTCGACAGTCGCCCATCACGGCTCGATTCCCATGAAGCAACTGGCCGAGGTGTCGGCTAGCGACAAAGCTCTGGTAAGTCGTACCGTGAAAGAGCTGGCCAACAAGAAGCTGGTCTCTACCGCCTCCATGAAAACCGGCGACCGTTCACTCGTTTGCCGCATTACGGCAAAAGGAGCCAAAGTCGTGGATGAGGTTCTCCCACTCGCACGAGAGAGACATGCCCGTCTGCTGCTTTCCCTGGATGTGGAAGACAGGGTCCGTCTATACGGCATTCTGCAAAAGCTGCAGACGGTTTGCGCCGACATCGACTGAAGTCGAGAGGTCCCGCCGCGCCAGGCAGCATCGGCCGACCGGGGCTCCCGCACCTGCCAAGAGCCGCCCACCAAATGTAACAAGGCGCACCCGCCCCTTGAAACCCGGCGTTTCGTCCCTATAATTAGCACTCGAAGGGGTAGAGTGCTAACCGCCCCCTTGTAATCCATTACTAAACAATTTCAACAGGAGTTCCTTCATGGCACTGCGTCCTTTGCACGATCGTGTGATCGTCAAACGTTTGGACAACGAGCGTAAAACTGCTGCGGGCATCGTGATCCCGGAGAGCGCCGCCGAAAAGCCCGATCAAGGCGAAGTCATTGCGGTCGGCCCCGGTAAGAAGACCGAAGACGGGAAGGTCCTGCCCGTAGACGTTAAAGCGGGCGACAAGGTTCTCTTTGGCAAGTACGCAGGCCAGGCGGTCAAGGTCGACGGCGAAGAACTGCTCGTCATCCGCGAGGACGAAATCCTCGCCGTCATCCAGTAACTCGTCTGAATCGAATCCAAGCAAGGAATACACATGGCTGCTAAACAAGTTCAATTTGGCGACGACGCACGTACGCGCATCGTTCGCGGTGTAAACACACTGGCCAACGCCGTCAAAACCACTCTTGGTCCCAAGGGCCGCAACGTCGTTCTCGAGCGCTCTTTTGGCGCTCCCACGGTTACCAAGGACGGTGTCTCGGTAGCAAAAGAAATCGAACTCAAAGACAAGTTCGAGAACATCGGCGCCCAGCTCGTAAAGGAAGTTGCCTCTAAAACCTCCGACAACGCTGGCGACGGCACCACCACCGCCACCGTGCTGGCTCAGTCCATCGTCGAAGAAGGCCTCAAGTACGTGGCCGCCGGCATCAACCCCATGGATCTGAAGCGCGGCATCGACAAGGCTGTGGCCGTCGCAGTTCAAGAACTGCAATCCATCTCCCGTCCTTGCACCACCAGCCGCGAAATCGCACAGGTTGGCTCCATCTCGGCAAACAGCGACGCCTCCATCGGCGAAATCATCGCTAACGCCATGGACAAAGTGGGCAAGGAAGGTGTCATCACCGTCGAAGACGGCAAGTCGCTCGAGAACGAACTCGACGTCGTGGAAGGCATGCAGTTCGACCGCGGCTACCTGTCGCCCTACTTCATCAACAACCAGGACAAGCAGGTATCGGTTCTGGAC
>JAJUGB010000263.1 GCA_029268595.1 Alcaligenaceae bacterium
ACCCCGCCGCCTGGCCCATCGTCTTCACTAAAGTACCGGAAACGGTAATCGCCCACGGAGACGACGTTATCCTGCCGACCGGCGTCACCGAACAAGTGGACTACGAGGCCGAACTGGCCATCATCATTGGCAAAGGCGGAAAGAACATTAGCCAGGCCGACGCCTTGAACCATGTGTGGGGTTACACCATCGTCAACGACGTGACTGCACGCGACGTCCAAATGCGCCACCAGCAATGGGATCTGGGCAAATCCTTCGACACATTCTGCCCCATGGGCCCCTGGGCCATCACTGCAGATGCCTTTAACGCGGCGGACACGCGCGTGCAGTGCTGGGTCAACGACGAGCTACGCCAAGAAGGCCAAACTCGTGATCTTATTTTCGATTTGCCCACGCTAATCGAGACCTGCTCACGCGGCATCACGCTCTACCCCGGCGACATCATCGCGACGGGAACACCCGCCGGTGTCGGAATGGGCTTCAACCCGCCCCGCTACCTCAAGAGTGGCGATCGCGTGCGTATCACAATCGATGGATTGGGGACGTTGGAGAACGCGTTTCGCTAGACATCCCCCGCACACTGTCCAGGACAGAATCAATAGAACATAGTGCCGGCACGCACCGGCACATACCTTTACGGAGACTTCAATGAAAGCACTTGTGTTGAAAGGATTAGCGGCGGGCCTGGCCATGCTGGCCGCCGGCGCAGCCACCGCTCAGTACCCTGAACGACCCATCACGATGATCGTGCCATTCCCTCCCGGGGGTGTAACTGACACCGTCGCGCGGCCAATTGCCGATGCCCTGGGGAGAGAATTAGGCCAAACTGTGGTGGTCGAGAACAAAGCAGGTGCCGGCGGCGCTATTGGCACGGGTGAAGCTGCACGCGCCAAGCCGGATGGATACACCATTCTGATGATGCTTTCATCGATCTCCATCCTGCCGGAAGCGGACAAGGTTCTGGGGCGCAAGTCAGCCTACGACACCACGGACTTCAAACCCATCGCCCGCATCACTGCAGACCCGACCGTACTCGTCGTTCCGGCCAAGTCACCGTGGCAAACCGTTGATGACTTCATCCAAGCCGCGCGCGAAAAGCCGGGCGACATGGATTACGGCAGTTCCGGAATCTATGGCTCCATGCATGTGCCCATGGCCATGCTGGAAAAGAACGCCGGTATTAAGATGACGCACGTGCCCTACACCGGCGCCGGACCGGCGGTGGCGGCGTTGCTTGGCGGCCAGGTGGACGCCATTTCGACCGGGCCGTCGAGCATTCTGCAGCACATCAAGGCCGGGACAGTACGGCCGCTAGCGCATTGGGGCGACAAGACCGTTCAGGCTTTGCCGGACGTCCCCAGCCTGAAATCAGCCGGCTACGATGTGCAGTTCGTGCAGTGGTCGGGCATCTTCGTACCTAAGGATGTTCCCGATGAGGTCGTAAAGCGTCTGCGCACGGCCGCGAACAAAGTGGCCAACGACCTTGAGGTGCAAGCGAAGGTGCAGGCCGCGGGCAGCCCCATCGAGTATCTGGATGCGGACGACTTCCAGGCTTACTGGGACGCTGACGATGCAGTGTTACGGCAGGCAGTTCGGGATATTGGCAAGGTAGAGTAAGCCAGCCACGAATCCCATTCTTCCGCATTCCCAGCGCACCTGTCGGCAATCGAGGCGGGAGGGCATCAGGGTGCAAGCCTATGCGCGGCGTGAGGCGGTATCGGCAGCGTCGCTGTACTACTGGCGCAGGTGGCCGCTGCCATCTCCCAGTCGGTGCGCCGGTCACCCGGATGGCGTTCGCGTGTTTCAATCCACGCGCCCGCGAGGGGCGCGACCATCGGGTGGAGCATTTTTGGGGCCACCATCACCCCCCCCGTCAACACACAGATTGAACCGTTGTATCAGTTAACTACAAAGCGCGTCTATATGAAAGCGCAGGGGTTTTTCCTGAGTGTGGTAACACCCCTGTAGGCGACGACCTTTCGCAAATGCCTGAAGCCTTCGGTTGAGGGGGCATGTTTAAAGCATCCATTCAATAGGCAGCGTAGACAGCAGCCAAACAAAGCTCCGTTTGAGAAAGCCCGTCTCGGGCTCGGCATCATGCCTTCAGTATTGAGTCGGAATGGATGAGTCGACCTTCGACACCTTTCGCCCTCGCAAGATGGGCGCTAGCAATTCAAATGGCGCCCGTCGCTCAAAGTCTCGCCCAAATGTCCTCGTGCGCGGCGCTCGCACACCACGACGTGTTTAAGCTGTTCGTGCGCTGCAGCCCCAACCCAGTCGCCGGAGATAACGGAAAACGCGCGCTTATAGCCTAAAGAAGCGAGAAATTCATTGCCGACAGACTTTATTCCCGCTCTTCAGTATGCGCAGTCGCTTCTACGCCTACTCCACCGTCACACTCTTCGCCAGATTCCGCGGTTTATCGACGTCCGTGCCGCGCGCCACGGCCGTGTGATAGGCCAGCAGCTGCAGGGGAATCGTATGAAGGATCGGTGAGAGCTTGCCGTAGTTTTCCGG
>JAJUGB010000264.1 GCA_029268595.1 Alcaligenaceae bacterium
GCGCGGCATTGCTGCGTCCCCGGGTCGTGTCACGGGCAAGGCACGAGTGCTGACCGATTCCAGCCAAATCTACGAAGTGCAAGACGGCGAAATCCTGGTGTGTCGAGTCACTGCACCCAGTTGGGCGCCTGTGTTCCAGCGGGTCTCGGCCGCGGTTTCCGATATGGGCGGCATGATGGCTCACACAGCCATCATCTCGCGCGAATACGGCATGCCGGCCGTCGTGGGGACCGGCTTTGGCACCAGCCGCATCCGCACCGGCGACACTATTGAAGTTAACGGCGATGAAGGCGTCGTGCGCATTCTGAGGGAAGCATAATGAGCAGCAACAACTATGTCTTATGGCTGGACGATCCGCGTTCGCCAGGTAACACCGTGCTGGGCGGCAAGTTCTCCAGCCTTGCCACCAGTGTGGCCGACCAACTGCCCGTGCCTCCTGGTTTCGGCGTCACTACGTCGGCTTACCGCGAGTTCATGACGGCTACCGGGCTACAGAACGATGCGCAACGGCTTCGCAGCGACGTCGAGCAAGGCCGCCTTCAGCTGGAACAACTGGAAAGTGCCGCAGCCGACTTGCGCTACGCCATACTCACGGCCCCCATGCCGGCCCAGCTGCAGGATGAGATATTGGCCAATTACGCGCTACTGGAAAAGCGTACGGCAGCCAATCGAGTACCGGTGGCCGTGCGTTCCAGTGGTGAATCGGAAGATCTCGAGGGCGCCAGCTTTGCCGGCCAGTATGAAACCTTTTTATGGGTGCAGGGAGGCGATGCCGTCCTCGAACACATACGCACATGCTGGTCCGGCATGTTCAGTCCCACCGTGCTGTCCTACAAAAGCGGCGGTAAACATGCCGGCGTAGGCGATACCGCCATGTGCGTCGGCGTCCAGCAAATGGTTCCGGCTCGCGCGGCGGGCGTGATGTTCACGCTTGATCCCCTTAACGGCGATCGGTCCAAGATTGTGATGGAGGCTGTATGGGGCCTGGGCGAGGGTGTCGTCAAAGGCGACATCACCCCCAGCCACTTCTGTGTCGACAAGGTCACCTTGGAAGTCCTCAGCCGTCGAATCGAAACTCAGGCGCAAGAGTACCGCTATAACGAGCAGGCTGGCGCAGTTGATCTGACTGACATCGAGGCCGACAGGCAGTGTCGTTGCTGCCTTCTGGACGAAGAGCCGGTGCACCTTGCTGAATTGGCCAAGAAAATCGAACAACGCCGTGGTGCACCTCAAGACATTGAATGGGCCATCGAAGCCGACGGCACCATCCGCGTACTTCAAGTGCGTCCTGAAACCATCTGGAGCCATCGACCCACGCGCAGCGTCGTGACCGAGAAACGCAGCCCCGTTGCGCATGTGTTGGCTCGCTTTGCCGGTGTGGACGTATTTGGTGACTCGAAAGCGGGCGAGGTGAAAGGTTGAAGGCAGCCGACTTCCTGTATCACCGTGTGCAGTCGCTGGATGAAGCGGTGAAAATGCTGGCCGATTACGACGGCGAGGCACGGATCCTGGCCGGCGGGCAGAGCCTCATCCCCATGATGAATATGCGGCTGTGGCGTCCGGCGGCGCTCATCGACATCAATGCCGTGCAGGGCCTGGACCACATCCACGTAGACGACGACTACATACGGGTGGGCGCCCTGGTGCGCTATGAAACTCTTGAGCACTCGCCGGTTGTTGCCCAGCACCTGCCGCTGCTTGCCGAGATGGTGCCTTATATAGGTGACCGCCAGGTCCGCAACCGCGGCACTTTGGGCGGCAGCCTGGTTCAGGGCGACCCAACGGCCGAAATGCCTTTGGCCTGCATGGTTTGAGGGGCGCAAATTGCGGTACGCGGACCGGAGGGTCGACGTGAGATTCCGGCCGAGGAGTTCTACGACGGCTCCTATGCTGCCGCCATTTCGTTTGACGAGGTGTTGGAAGAAGTCATTTTCCCGCGACGAGTAGGACATCATGCCTTCATCGAACTTACCCGTCGGCACGGGGATTTTTGTGTCTTGTCGGTGGCCGCCATTGGCCAGCGCGATGCAGCCGGCCGCTGGAGCGGTCTGCGCCTGGGGCTGGGCGGGGTGCATGACACCGCCATCCTTGCGCAAGAGGCGGCGGCAGTGCTTGAAGGCGCCGAGCTCTCCGACTCACAGATTGAGCAGGCCGCGGGCTTAGCCTTGCTGGCCACCGATCCGCCGTCCGATATGCGGGCCAGCGCGCAATACCGTAAACATCTCATTCCCGTGTACGTGCGTCGCGCGCTTCAGAAGCTGCGCGCCTCGGCGGAGTGACGTTCAGAATCAAAGAGGTTCAAGTGCGATTTCAACAAGAGTTCCGCGTCCAGCAGGACGTTGCAAAAGTCTGGGACTACTTCAACGACCCCGCGGAAGTGGCTCAATGCCTGCCCGGTTTCAAATCTGTCGATGTGGTCGATGCGGACAATATGTCGGTCGTCATTACGCAGCGCCTGGGGCCTATGGCGGTCACTTTTGACGCCAAGGTAGAGATTACCGAGCGCAC
>JAJUGB010000265.1 GCA_029268595.1 Alcaligenaceae bacterium
CAAGACCGAGCTTCAATGCGTGAGCGCCCCATGGAACATTTGCGATCAGACCGTGAATCTGGGCCGCACCATTCATCAGGGCGTAGAACTAGGCATGCAATGGACGGCTGCGCGCGGTCTATTGGCAGAGGGCCGTGAGGCCGACCGCTTGCAGCTTAACGCCGCATACACATTTAGTGATTTTCGATTCAGAGATGATGAGCAGTGGGGCGACAACCGCATTCCAGGCGTACCCCGGCACTACCTTCGAGCCGAAATTGTCTATAAGCACCCAGCCGGCTTCTTTATCGGCCCAAATGTGGAGTGGGTGCCCCAGGCATATTTTGTCGATAACGCCAACAGTGTCAAAACGACTGCCTACGCTTTACTGGGCGTGCGCGCTGGTTGGGAGCAGGGACCCTACTCGTTTTACCTGGACGCACGCAATCTGACAGATCGCCGCTACATAGCCAGTGCAAGTATTACCGATAAGGCGAACGCGGGATCGGCTCTGTTTGAGCCCGGTACGGGCAGGGCGATTTTTGCAGGTCTGCAATTGCGCTATTGACCCGTCGCGGCATTGTAAAGGTGGCCCGGTTCATGCGAATATCGCAAGTGATAAATTCGTGACCAAAGAACCGGGAATACCCGTAGGACAAGGCCTTGGCGAACATGTTCGCCATTTGTCCCAAGGGTTATTCACAGTTCATGGGGATAAGTGCACACGTGGCGCATCAGGGGAACATCATGAGCGAGAGGCCCGAAACTTCTACATTGCAAGGCCGGTGCCTATGCGGCGCCGTCACACTCCGCGTCCGGCACGACTCGCCCACTGTTAGTGCCTGCCACTGCAGCATGTGTCGCCGCTGGACTGGCGGGCCGTTCCTTACCTTAGAGTGCCATCAGGCGCCAGAGATAGAAGGCGCCGAGCACGTACGCGCCTACGCCTCCTCCGACTGGGCCGAACGCGGTTTCTGCTCTCGATGCGGCTCGCACCTCTTTTACCGCTTGAAGGATGCGCCTTTCTACGCCTTGCCGGTGGGGCTCTTCGAACAAGGCGGCAGCTGGCCCTTCCAACTGCAGGTCTTCATCGACGAAAAGCCGGCGAACTACGAATTTGCCAACCAGACGAAGACCCTGACGGGCGAAGAGGTCTTCAAGCAGTGGTCACCTTAAGAAGTTCTACGGCCAACTTACGGTTTCCAATCGCGATGCTACACGCCGTGTGGTCTAGGGACGCCGGTTCCGTTAGAGTCTCAAGGCGCTGCCTCGGCCTGTGTCTGAGGCTCTGGCCCAGATCAGAACCTCTGAGTGCAGCCTTTGGCCAGAATCTCAAGGCGCTGCTTTCGGCGAGCCCAGCTCGGGTGGTATTGGCTGACCCTGGCCGGGCTCCACGGGCTCGGGTGGGCTACCGGGGGTATCGGGATTTTCCGGTCGCGGCAATGGACCGCCGGGCTTGGGCGGAACGCCCACATCAGGATCGCCGGGTGGCCTGCTATTGTCCGGCCCGCTTTCCCCTGGTGTTTTGAGAACATCACCGTGCGGCCTCAAGCTGGGCGATTCTTTATCCATTTCAGGTTTTGTCATGTGTCACTCCTATAGCTGTGTATGAGGAGTGGCGCAATGGCCGTGCCCGGGCGTTCCTGCGATTGAATTCCGCAGACTTTTCTTTGTTGTCTTCGAAGGCGGCCACTGTGTGTGACAAGCGGGCGATGGCCCAGCCGCTTGCGTCAGCTGACAAACCTCGTCTTCCGTTAGGGAAGTACCGGGGTTCGGGAACATCTTGGCCGCTATGGACTTTGTGCTCCACGGGTTCTAACCACAACTGGATGCGAAAACAAAAACGCCGACCCCGAAGGGTTGGCGTAATTGCTTGATATCGTTGGTGGCGCATCCCTGATGCTATGAATTTGCACGGTTACGCGTCAAGTTAAATTAATTATCAATGGTGTACAAGCTGCTTGGAGCAAATGTAGCAGCGGTGTGGAACAGATGCCAAGGGAAAACAATTACGAAATTGTGGTCATAATTATCCGCTTCTACAGGCGTACCATGTGCATATAATTTGTTCAAAGTTATGCGCATTTTTGGGTCGCGCTATTTGGGAGAAAGCCATGCCGCCAGCAAGCCGCTCACGCGCCGCTAGCAAGCGAGCGACGAATATTTCACTGCCTGAAAACCTACTCGCCGAAGCCAAGGCCCTGCAAATCAACATCTCACAGGCCGCCGAAGCTGGAGTGGCTCAAGCCATCACACGAGCACGCAGCGAACTCTGGCTTGCTGAAAATCAGGAAGCCATCGAGAGTTCCAATGCGTATGTTGAAAAACACGGCCTTCCACTGGTGAAGTACCGGATGTTCTAATGAGCCGCTAGGACGTCTACCCGAATCCGTCAGGACGAGGCTATCTTCTTGATGTCCAGGCAGACATCCTGCAGCAGATGAGCACGCGTGCAGCTG
>JAJUGB010000266.1 GCA_029268595.1 Alcaligenaceae bacterium
CGTGGGCGACAACACTGCTGAACGCATACTGGATGCGGCTGAAGAGGTATTCTCTGAAACGGGGTATGCCGGAACGACACTGCGTGTCATTGCCCACAAGGCCGCTGTCACTCAAGCACTGATCAATTACTACTTTGGCTCCAAGTATGGCCTGTACGAAGCCGTGTTCATCCGCCGGGGGCGGTTGATCTCGGCGGGCCGGATGGAGCGGCTGCAGGCCTTGCGCAACGAGGCGGGCCGGGTGACGGTCGAAGACGTTGTCCGCGCTTTTTTGGCTCCCACCATTGCGCTGCGTGAAACGCGCGGGGGCCGGCTATTCTTGCGTCTGCAAGCGCGTCTTCACACCGAGCCGGCCGAAATCTCGTACAAACTGCGTAACGAGGCTTACGATGCGTCGACCAAGGCCTACGTCAGCGTATTAGGGGAAATCTGTCCGGAGCTTCCGGCCAAGGACTTGTACTGGCGCATGGTGCTGATGATTGGGGCCTATATGTATGCCTTTTCAGATACGCACCGCCTGGATCAGCTTGCCCCTGAAGTCTGTGACCCCAACAATAACGAAGAGATTTTTTCGCAGATTATTGCTTTTGTCACGGCGGGACTTCAGGCTCCGGCGGTTAATCTACCCTCGGAGTGCGAATCCTCGTCCTCGGCTCCGGCCGCGCGTTAAGTATTCAACCAGAATGATGGCACGGGCCACCTCTGCACGCGCCCGCTGGCTAGAGCTGGGTGTACAAATGCGGCAAGGTATAAGCCCGGTTCTGATAGGCCCACCACGGCCAGAGCACATGGGCCAGCGCTTCGTGTTCAAGTTCTGCGTCCAGGCTTACCGGGCTAAAAGTGGCGGGCGCCTGGTAGCGGTACTGTGTGGCCGGCCTGTGCGGTTCCAGCACGATTAACTGGTCGCCCTTCAGGTAGCCATAATTTTCCTGGTACTGCATCATGGCTCGCCCCCCGTCTTGCTGCGTCAGGTCCTGTCCCGGCATGGGGTGTTCGCAGTCGAGTCCCATAAGCGAAAGCAGGGTGGGCGGAAGATCTATCTGACTGATAAGCCTGTCGTCGCGCCGCGCCTTTACATCAGCGCCAAGAATGAGCGCGGGTATATGGAAATGTCTGACAGGGACCAGACTCGCCCCTCCCACGCGGGCGTCATGGTCAGCGACCACCAGGAAGACAGTGTTTTCCCAATAGGGGGCATTGCGTGCCTGCTCAAAAAACTGACCTAAAGCCCAATCAGCGTAGCGCACCGTGTTCTCCACCGTGGCCGGATCACCTTCTACTTCAATGCGGCCCGGCGGGTACTCCCAGGGTGAATGATTGGTGACCGAAAAGGCCAGCGTGAACGTGGGCTCGTCCGGAGACGAGCGTAGCAACGCGTCCAGCCGGGCAAACATGTCTTCGTCCGACGCTCCCCAGGTGCCAATGAAAGCGGGGTTCTCAAAAGTGGCTCTGTCATGCAGCTCGTCGAATCCGTTTCCCAGGAAGAAGCTTTTCATATTGTCAAAATGCGCTTCCCCGCCATAGATGAAACGAGACCGATAGCCATGCTGCCGCAGCAGTTGGGCCATCGTGAAGAAATTGCTTTGAGCGCCAGAAAGACGAAGTGCGGCATCTGAAAGAGTAGGCGGAAAGCCAGCCACTAACGCTTCAAGCCCGCGTACCGAACGAGTACCCGTCGCATATGCTCGGGTGAAGTTCCACCCTGTCTCCGACAGAGCGTCCAGTTGCGGAGTGTGACCGCTGCCGCCCAGGTTGGCCACATATTGGGCGCCCAGGCTTTCCTCCACTATCATCACGAGGTTAAAGGGCCGGGGCCGGCGAACCGATGCAATCTGTTTGTGCAGGGTGGGGATATGCGGGACTTCTACCGGTGCGATACCTGCGCTGCGAATGACGCGGGCGTTGATTTCTTCATCGGGCATGCGGCCGTAGACGTCGGCTGCGGACCGCTCATTCTTCATGCTGTACGCCGCGAACAGCACGCTGTGCAAGCTGTTCAGTGGCAAAGTATTAAGCATGCTGTCGCCACAATAGGCCAGGCTCGCGGGGTTCATCGGGCGATGGCTCAGGCTTCCGCGAATGGCAAGGACGGACACTGCGATAACGCCAATCGACACTAAAGGGCGCTGCCACAATGGCAAGGGGTTGTCGGGCGAGCCATTGCCAAACAAGGTGTAGCCCAGCCAG
>JAJUGB010000267.1 GCA_029268595.1 Alcaligenaceae bacterium
CCGGCCACTTCAAAACCGTACTCTAGCGCGACATCTTCTGTGCCGTCTGAAGACGCCGTATCAACCACCGCAACACGAACCGAATGCTTACTGGACGCGCAGGTTCGCTTTATGGCCGTAGCGGCCTGCTTCCACCTGCCCCCGCCGTTCCGAGTCGGAACAATGACCTGCACTGAATAAGGCTGCCCTCCACTACGGCTGGTCATTGAAGAAGCCCTTGCGAATGGTTAGCGCGATGATGCGGAGGTCTAGCCATAAAGACCAGTTGTCGATATACCAGAGGTCGTGTTCTACCCGCTTTTCCATTTTATCTACGGTGTCGGTCCGGCCGCGGTACCCGTTCACTTGCGCCCAACCCGTGATTCCCGGTTTTACCCGATGGCGCTGCATATAGGATTCGACAATATCCTTGTAGTGCTCATTGTGATCCAGGGCATGCGGCCTCGGTCCGACTATGGACATACGGCCCTGCAAGACGTTATAGAACTGAGGAAGTTCATCGAGACTCGTGCGGCGCAAGAACGCCCCCAGTCGTGTAATGCGAGGGTCACCGAAGCTTGCCTGCGTCACCATCCCCGACCCTTCTTCGTGGATCTCCATAGACCTAAATTTGTAAACCTTGTAGCGGAGCCCATTGATGCCCATGCGGTCATGCTTGAAGATCACCGGTCCTTTCGAAGTGACCTTGATCGCGATAGCAATGGCGACACAAAGGGGTAAGGCGATCAAAGAAATCAAGGCACCGAGCACTAGATCTTCCAGCCGCTTAACGATCCGTGCCGTCCCCTCCATCGGGCTACGCGAGATGTCCAGCGCATAAAGATTGCCGATATGGCTGATACGATGGTTCAAAAGAGGAAGGTCGCCCAAATCTGGCAAATAGCGCACGTCTACAGTTTGATGCCGCAAGGCATACATAATGCTCTTAATAGCCTCGCCCTGGTTCAGCGGCAAACATAGCCACACTTCGTGCGCGCCGGAATTAATGACGATGTTCCGCAGTTGCTCGTACCAGCGCTCGTCGCTCCCTAGCTCGAGGAAGTCAGCAATCCTATAACCATGCTCGGGGAGCTCTGTTGCCATACCTCGAACAGGAGCCCCCGCCCCCTGCGTTTCCACAACCAATGCGCGTTTAAGATTTCGGCCTTTCGCCCGTGCGCTTCGCAGCACAACATATACGATAAGTCGAAACACCGTCACGAAAGCCAGGGTGACCGCCAGCGTGCTGACCAGCCAAATACGAGAATAGTTTTCAGCCACCTTCAGCAGTACAGCGAGACTAGCCACGACCGCAAGCGCCACCAGCCAGCCAAAAAACATCCTTCCCAATTGCAGCCACAGATGCCGGCCGCGCCACGACAGGTAAGTACCCAACATGGTCTGGCACGCAACAAGGACTACAGCGATCACCATGGTCGCCACTAGGTAGTGATCGAGCATGAGCCAATTGCCGAAGCGCAACCAATGCGCCACGTAGCTGCCTGCCACAATCAATACAAAGTCAACGAAGCCCGACAGTGCGGCGATAGGGTAGCGCTCGGCCAGTGTTGGCGGGGAATGCTTTTTTAGGATC